>OW818667.1:3267500-3657620 GCA_942493125.1 Acidaminobacteraceae bacterium
AGTGGAGTCGCCGTTGGGATACCACTCTTGATATAACGTTATTCTAACTATGACCAGTAATCCTGGTTTAGGACAATGTCAGGCGGGCAGTTTGACTGGGGCGGTCGCCTCCCAAAGAGTAACGGAGGCGCCCAAAGGTTCCCTCAGCGCGGTTGGAAATCGCGCGAAGAGTGTAAAGGCAAAAGGGAGCTTGACTGCGAGAGAGACATTTCGAGCAGGTACGAAAGTAGAGCTTAGTGATCCGGTGGCACCGCATGGAAGGGCCATCGCTCAACGGATAAAAGCTACCCCGGGGATAACAGGCTTATCTCCCCCAAGAGTCCACATCGACGGGGAGGTTTGGCACCTCGATGTCGGCTCGTCTCATCCTGGGGCTGAAGTAGGTCCCAAGGGTTGGGCTGTTCGCCCATTAAAGAGGCACGCGAGCTGGGTTCAGAACGTCGTGAGACAGTTCGGTCCCTATCTGCTGTGGGCGTAGGAAATTTGAGAGGAGCTGTCCTTAGTACGAGAGGACCGGGATGGACGAACCGCTGGTGGATCAGTTGTCATGCCAATGGCACAGCTGAGTAGCTAAGTTCGGAAGGGATAAGCGCTGAAGGCATCTAAGCGCGAAGCCCCCCTCAAGATGAGATTTCCCATCCAGAAATGGAGTAAGATCCCATGTAGATAATGTGGTAATAGGCCTGAGGTGTAAGTGCAGCAATGTATTCAGCTGACAGGTACTAATAGATCGAGGACTTGACCAAACTTTTATAAAAACAGTGAAATGTCGAACTTATATGCAATTTTCAGGGTACAAACCTGAAGATCCAGTGATGATGGCGGAGGGGCCACACCTGTTCCCATACCGAACACAGAAGTAAAGTCCTCCAGCGTCGAGGGTACTTGGCGGGCAGCTGCCTGGGAGAGTAGAACGTTGCTGGTTTGAACGTGGGAGATACTTTGTATCTCCTGCGGAATCAATTTTCAAAAATGCTTTGAATGTAATAATATTTGCTCTTATATTCCAAGGTAGCTCAACGGTGGAGCACTCGGCTGTTAACCGATAGGCTGAGGGTTCGAATCCCTCCCTTGGAGCCAATTAATTTTATGTTAGCAATAAGCCGTGGTGGCGGAACTGGCAGACGCACAGGACTTAAAATCCTGCGGTGGCGACACCGTACCGGTTCGATTCCGGTCCTCGGCACCAACTACAAATTTCACATAAGTGGAATTTGTATGCAAACATTAATTGTAGTGCAAAGCTTTAATTACCAAATTATCATCGCGGAGTGGAGCAGTGGCAGCTCGTTGGGCTCATAACCCAAAGGCCGTAGGTTCGAATCCTGCCTCCGCAACCATGTATACAACATTTAAATATGAGTACTTATAATATGGCGGCGTAGCTTAGTTGGCTAGAGCGTCCGGTTCATACCCGGAAGGTCGGTGGTTCGAATCCGCCCGCCGCTACCATTTTCACCATTGCATGGCCCCTTGGTCAAGCGGTCAAGACACCGCCCTTTCACGGCGGTAACAGGGGTTCGATTCCCCTAGGGGTCACCATTTATGGAAGTTTAGCTCAGCTGGGAGAGCATCTGCCTTACAAGCAGAGGGTCATAGGTTCGATCCCTATAACTTCCACCATTTACGGTCCAGTAGTTCAGTTGGTTAGAACGCTAGCCTGTCACGCTAGAGGTCGACGGTTCGAGTCCGTTCTGGATCGCCATTTTTTTTGCCGGTGTAGCTCAATTGGTAGAGCAACTGACTTGTAATCAGTAGGTCGCGGGTTCGAGTCCCATCACCGGCTCCATTTTCATTTTAATTCGGAGGGGTTCCCGAGTGGCCAAAGGGGGCGGACTGTAAATCCGTTATCAGCGATTTCGAAGGTTCGAATCCTTCTCCCTCCACCAAAAATTTTTGGTGAGAAAAAACGCGTTGCATTTTTTCTCATAAACATCCAGTTTTATCGCGGGTGTAGCTCAATGGTAGAGCCCCAGCCTTCCAAGCTGGTTGTGAGAGTTCGATTCTCTTCACCCGCTCCATAATCATTGGGAATTCGCCAAGCGGTAAGGCAACGGACTTTGACTCCGTCATTCACAGGTTCAAATCCTGTATTCCCAGCCAGTTTTAATTTTTATCGACATGGTCCAATAGCTCAGTCGGTAGAGCACCTGACTTTTAATCAGGGTGTCCCGCGTTCGAGTCGCGGTTGGATCACCATTTACAAATTTCACTATGATGTATAGGTTTCATTTTATGGAGAGGTACCGAAGCGGTCACAACGGGGCGGTCTTGAAAACCGTTAGGGTGCAAGCCCACGTGGGTTCGAATCCCACCCTCTCCGCCATTTATATTTATGAGCAGAATGCTTGCATTCTTTCATATAGGGTAATGTATTAAAAATTAGCGTTTCAACACGGAGAAGTACTCAAGTGGCTGAAGAGGCTCCCCTGCTAAGGGAGTAGGTCTCGACGAGGGGCGCGAGGGTTCAAATCCCTCCTTCTCCGCCAATTTTTTTTAGGATGCTCAATTGGGGCCATTAGCTCAGTTGGTTAGAGCATCCGGCTCATAACCGGATGGTCCGGGGTTCGAGTCCCTGATGGCCCACCAACCACAAATAGGAGTGTAGCTCAGCTGGTAGAGCATCGGTCTCCAAAACCGAGTGTCGCAGGTTCGAACCCTGTCTCTCCTGCCAATCTTTTCTTCAAACAAATGAATCATTTATCTTCGGGGTGTAGCGCAGTTTGGTAGCGCATCTGGTTTGGGACCAGAGGGCCGCGGGTTCAAATCCTGCCACCCCGACCATTTTTAATTTTCAAGTTGTAATCGTGGGCGTATAGCTCAGCTGGTTAGAGCGCACGCCTGATAAGCGTGAGGCCGGTGGTTCGAGTCCACTTATGCCCACCACTTATGGAAATCGATGATTTCCAGAGGAATACTAACCATTCCTCATTAATGCCTCGATAGCTCAGTCGGTAGAGCAGGGGACTGAAAATCCCCGTGTCGGTGGTTCGATTCCGCCTCGAGGCACCATAAAAAAGAGAGTAAACTTTGTTTACTCTCTTTTTGTTTCACTCGACATAGGAAAACGTTGTTTTCAATGAGGGGGTTTCTAGCAGGGGGATATTATATATATACATATTTGCTTATAGTGTTCGATCATTCACATGTATCGTGCATCAAGACTCCGATGAGATGATCAATCGTAGCGAATGTTTGTGCTGCTATATGGTTATCTAGAAGTGCGCCATTAAAAGCTATTAGATGATCGTTTTTCATTTGTTCATCTAGTTGGTCGAGCGTATGACCATGAAGAAGCTTTGAGTCCATGAAATGATATTGGTTGCCATTTGAATCCTTAAGTAATATGGTATCAATCTTTAATATGGCTTCAGTTTCTTTGCACTCAAAGTAGGTTCCACTCGTATTATAAAAGAGGTCAGTGATTGATAAGCGCTTATCTAGGGCAAATGAGCATGACAATACATTTGCTTTTAAATGGTAGGAAGCTAAATACCATTTGCGATTTGCCAGTAAAATATGTGGATTGAAGACCTTAGGCATTTGTTCCGTTACTTTTAACAGAGGGATCATGTTAATCAAGTCGTCATAGTTATGGAGCAATATGGCCTGTTTCAGTGCTTCTGATTTGCCTTCTATATACGCTTGAAACATGAGTATGCTATCTTTACCACTGATTGTATCATTTCGGTTGATGCCAACAAATTTTTCAACACTTTTTAGTTTGAAATCCGCAATACCCAAGTTTGCCTGATTCTGTCTTGATAGGCGTAACAAATCGACGTTTGCGGCTTTAGGGAGTTGGTATTCGATTTTATAATGTCTGAATCTTGCATTTAAGAATGGAAAGTCAAATGAATTGCCGTTAAAACTTACATAGTAATCTGTATCATGCACTTTTAAAAGGTGTATCAGTTCAAGCAGCATCTCACGTTCAGATTGATAATCATCATTAAATAACTGTATTAGATGTGCGGCACCTTTTCTATTAAATTGAATCAATCCGATAATAACGAGTTTGTTTTTATGGCTCAATCCATCCGTTTCAATATCTATAAACATAGTATTGAAAGTGTCAAATGGCATGATTAAACTGTTTGTAATTTCTTTGATGATTTTTAACATGTATACCTCTCTTAAGTTAACTATAAATTGTCGGAAATCTGGAGCAATGTGCTTAATATAATAAGTCTAATCTATTATGACATGTAGGTCAAAATGTATTTTGTATGCATGTTTACATTGCCAATGATTATAGTTGTATTTCATTAATAAGTGGATTAAATTATTGAATTATGTTAATATATATCCGATATGATGTTTTATTTTTTAACAAAATTCTGAGAGAAATGCATAATTCCAATTTCCTTAGATAATATAATTTGCAAAAAAACGGAGATCTTAAGTGATAACATTAGATACTTTTAAGCGAGGGTTTTACAATGGATTAAAGACTTTATGGATTTTATCCAAAGTACTTGTACCGGTCTATTTGATTATAACAATCATACGTTTGACCCCAATTATTGACTGGATTGCGGTGTTGTTTAAACCTTTGATGTTTATGTTCGGTTTGCCAGGAGAGGCAGCTATCGTTTTGGTTTTAGGAAATACGCTAAACATCTATGCTGCTTTGGGGGCGATTGCATCATTGACCTTAAGTATCAAGCAGATTACGATCTTGGCAGTCATGCTTGGTTTTTCACATTCTTTGATTGTTGAAACGGCAATATTCAGGAAACTGAGGGTTTCAGCATTGGTCATTGTGTCGATTCGTTTAGGTCTTTCAATTGCTAGTGGATTGATATTGAATTTAGTTTTATAGTTGGAGGAAGATATGCAGTATTTACAAGATTTCTTCAATTTAGGGATATTAGGTAGTTTGAAATCTATTTGGGGCATTGCCATTATCGTCATTCCTTTGATGATATTTATGGAAATTGCAAAGGATATTAAGTTGCTCGATTTTATTGCAAAGCTCTTCAAGCCTGTTACACGCTTGTTTAGAGCACATGAAAAATCTGCATTTCCTCTTGCTGTTGGTATTATTTTTGGCATTTCATACGGTGCAGGTGTTTTGATTAAATCATCTGAGGATGGTGAGATAGATACAAGCAGTCTGTTCATCATTTCAATATTTTTAGCTGCATGTCATGCAATTGTTGAGGATACACTCCTTTTTGTCGCGGTTGGTGCTCAAGGATTGATTATTGTTTTAGTACGTGTATTAGTTGCTTTTATTGCTACCACAATTATTTCTAGATTTTATAAGTCTAATGAATTGAGTTATTCCGGGGGGAAAAATGAAGGAGATTGCAATTGAGGAATTAACAGTTGGTTTTTGTTTGTCCAAGGACATTTACAATGATCTTGGAAACATAATATTAGCTCAGGGGACGGAGATTCTTGACAGGCATATTGAGTATTTTAAGAATCATGGGATTCAATACGTTTATATTGATGATCAAGATTTACAAAAAATCAAATCCGAGAGCTATAAGATAACAGCGTCTAACAAACATCGTGATATTAATGGCAATTACGCAGTCGTATTGGATCGATTTAAGAAAACATATTATCAAATTCAAAACAAAGATTTTGAGTTTGATATTCAGACGATCGAAGATGACATAAAACCTTTGATTGATTTACTTACAACCGACAATGATGTGTTGGGGAGCATGAGACTGCTTGCATTTAGAGAGAGTTATCATTTTACGCATGCTGTCAACGTCGCCATGCTCGGTGCGATGCTTGGCAAATGGTTGGGACTCAACAAAAATATGATCTATTCGATTGCTTTGGCAGGTTTGTTACATGATATTGGTAAAACGCAAGTTCCTCAGGATATACTTTTCAAAACGAGTAGACTCTCTGAATATGAAATGGAGCAAGTTAGAGCGCATTCAAAATTGGGGTATGATCTATTAAAAGATAATGTATCCATACCACGTGACGTTTTGGCAGCAGTTTTATTTCATCACGAACGGAGCGATGGCACTGGTTATCCAAGCGGCTTAAAAGAAGAACAAACGCCATATATCGCCAGAATTATAGGCGTTGTCGATGTCTTTGATGCTGTTACTTCAGATCGTATCTATAAAAAAGGCGTTTCATCATTTCAAGCCTTTAATATCATGAAGGATGAGAGCTTTAAAGGTTTAGATCCAATGATTACGGACGTATTTATGACGAATATCGCCTCGTTCTTTATCAACAACAAAGTCAAGTTGAACGACGGACGAATTGGTGAAGTTGTCTATGTCAATAAGTTTGCACTCAATCGCCCCTTGATTAAAACTTCCAATGACTTTGTTGATTTATCAACTGATTATTCACTTGAAATCGATGAAGTGTTGATGCCTAAATAAAAATGAAAAGTATAAAATACATGCAGAACTAGGCAAAATCGCTTAGTTCTGTACTTTTTTTGCAATTAACATAGATATTTTATTTGAAATTATTATATAATGTAATGATACTGGTTACTTTTTGATATTAAGAGAAGGAGCAACACTTTGGCTATATATTTAGATCATGCATCAACAACGCCTTTGGGCGACACTGTGAAACAAGCAGTTATAGAAAATTTAGAGCATTTTGGGAACCCTTCTTCGATGCATCGCATGGGCGTTGAATCAGAGAAAAAGTTGAAAGCGGCAAAAAGAGAGATCTGTTCATTTTTGGACATCAATGAACGCGAGCTCATTTTTACGTCTGGGGGAACCGAGGCGAACAATCTCGCAATCTTAGGTTCGGTAACGAATCGAGCTAAAGACAAGAGCCGTTATATCACGACAAATATCGAACACCCTTCAGTTTTGAAGGCATTTGATGCGTTGGCGCGTCAAGGTTATGAAGTCATCTATTTACCGGTCAATAGCGTTGGTCTCATCGAAGTTGACGCATTGAAAGCTGCTTTAAACGCCAACACGGTGCTTGTGAGCGTGATGGCCGTTAACAATGAGTTAGGGAGCATCCAACCAATTGAAGCGATAGGTGAGGCAATATACGCGTTCAATGAGACATATCAATCTAACATAAGATTTCATGTAGATGGCGTTCAAGCTTTAGGTAAGATCAAAATTGACATTGCTAAATGCCATATTGATCTCATGAGTTTTAGTGCACATAAAATTAATGGACTGAAAGGGATAGGCGCTTTATATTGTAACAATTTATCACTTTTAAAACCTTTAGTTTTCGGTGGTCAACAAGAATTTGGGATTAGACCTGGAACTGAAAATCTAATGGGCATTATCGCGTTTGGTGAAGCCGTCAAACTGTTGAACATCACGAAGTCTTTCCGTTCAGAACACGTCCAAATGCTTAAAGACAGGCTATTGGAAAAGTTATTGAATCAAGATGACATCGTGCTCAATGGTGAAAATGACGCACGCTATTCTCCTTATATCGTCAACGTGAGTTTTCTTGGTATTAAAGGTGAAGTGCTGTTGCATTCATTAGAAATGAAAGATATATACGTGGCAACTGGATCTGCTTGTTCATCTAAAAAGAAAAACCATTCGCACGTTCTCAGCGCCATGGGATATAATGATAAACGCATGGAAGGTGCTATTAGATTCAGCTTTGGCCATGAAAACACGTTGGATGAGATAGAACATGCTTCGGATATCATCCTTAGCATTTCAAATGAGTTAAGTAAAATTATGAATAAAAAAAGAAATCAGAGGTAGTGCATGAGAGAACTTATTTTAGTTAGATATGGAGAAATTGGATTAAAGGGCAAAAACATTCGCACGTTTGAAAAAAAGCTTGTGATGAATATACGTAAGGCCGTTTCAAAAATCCCGAATACAACGGTGATCGACCGCCATGGTAGAATCGTCGTAGAACATGATCCCGAGTTTCGTAAGGAAGTGATTGACGCAGTTTCCATCGTTTTTGGCGTTGTTTCCATCAGCCCAGCCATCAAAGTGGATAGAGATATCGATATCTTAAAAGAAACGTGTTATAACATCATTAAAAAGTTGGTTGAAGAGACCGGCGCCAAGTCCTTTAAAATTGAAACGAGAAGAGCGGATAAGCACTACCCATTAAACACACCAGAAATCAACCATCTTGTAGGTGGTTACGTCTATAAGAAAATGGAAATACTCAAAGTGGATGTACACAATCCAGATATTATGTTGACGATAGAAATTAGAGAAAAAGCTTACATCTTCAGCAAAAGGATTCCTGGTTTAGGTGGCATGCCGTATGGCAGTGCAGGAAAAGGGATGTTGTTGCTTTCTGGAGGCATAGATAGCCCTGTAGCGGGTTATTTGATGGCTAGAAGAGGATTGGAGCTAGAGAGTATACATTTTCATTCCTACCCATTTACAAGCGAACGTGCTCTTGAGAAGGTCGTCGACTTGGCAGCTAAGTTAACGAAGTATACCGTTAACTTGAAAATTCACAGTGTCAACCTCCTTGAGATACAAAAAGCCATCAACGAAAAATGCCCATCTGAAGAAATGACGATTCTTTCGCGTTGTTTTATGATGATGATTGCTGAGAGAGTGGCTCTAAAGTTTAAATGTCAAGCACTCGTAACAGGTGAAAACCTTGGACAAGTTGCAAGTCAGACCATAGAAGGGATGACGGTTACAAATAGTCAGATCGAAATGCCTGTGTTTAGACCGTTAATTGCTTATGATAAAAATGAAATCATAGATATCGCAAAAAAACTTGATACGTTTGAAACGTCCATTCTTCCATTCGAAGATTGCTGTACGGTCTTTTTACCTGACCGTGTCATAACAAAACCAAGAGTTGAAAAAATAGAAGCTTCCCTTGCACTGCTCGACGTTGAGGGGTTAATTGAAGAGGCGCTCAAAGGTCGTGAAACAATCGTGGTTGTTGAAGGCAAGCTGTTTAAAAAGTAGCCAAATCTGGAATATGAATGATGCCAAATATGCGTAAAAATAATGCCAAATATGCATAAAATAATGCCCACCATGTTTTTAAATCATGGTGGGCATTTTGTATTAAGGATAAACATGCTTTACTAAACTTATGGGTTGAGTTGATCTAACTCTTCCGTCGAATAGTTTGGAATTGTTTTGATGCGATCTGCTGAGATTGTTGATCCATCAGAGTAGAGTACAGAATTATCCGTCAAGATTTTAGAGCCAACAGGCAATATCACGATTTGACCATCCATTAATTCAATCGGATATGGTCTTTGAATGAACAATGAGCCATCAACTAATCGAACAGTTGGTTTAACACCTAAGTAGGATCCAGTGCCAGATCCTGGAGTCGAATTGGTTGGATCTTCCGATGAAGGCGCTGTCGTCGTGGTTTCGTTGTGGATATCACACTCCGCGATTGGGAGGTCATAAGCCATATCTCGAATCACGATGTTTTGATTTTGAGCTGGATCATACGGAATCGGTCGTTTTACGAACAATTTGCTCGTTACCAATGTCGTCGGACAGTATACTGTGGCAAGTTTGTTGCTTTCAGTACAGACATCAGCCATGACATGAACATCATCTGTTTCTGTTGGTACTGTGCCTCTTAGGAATATCTCCGATTTGACGGTACCTCTAGGATCTAGCGCAGATAATTCACTTGGAAGTTTACCTGAGATGATGTCGATTGTGGCAGTTTCTATACCAGTAGGCACATCAAATTGCTTCGATTCCATATCGACATGGATATCTGACATGACGGTTTTCCAAAATTGGGCTGCTATTCTAGAACCTTGATCAAGAGGGATATTTACGTCATTGCCAAACCAGACACCACCTACATAATAAGGCGTATAGCCTACAAACCATGCATCGATATTGCTTGATGTTGTTCCTGTTTTACCGGCAACTGGCATGATGTCGTTATTTGAAGACAATTTTGCAGGAGCGGCAACACCATCCTCGACGCTTGACATCAACATGTCTTGAACGATGTAAGCGACGTTTTCATCAACGACAAACGTTTGATTGCCTTCGCTTTGAAGCAATATTTCACCTTTGGAATTTTTTACGCTCTTGTAAGTGATGACTTCATTGAGAACACCTTTATTTGCAATTGCGCCGTATGCAGCAGTCAAATCAAGTGGTGTAATACCTTTTGTCATACCGCCAAGTGCAACAGCAGCGATGTTTTCATCACTTGTGCCGCCTTCTGTTACCAGGGTAGAAATACCGAATTTCTTAAGATAATCAATAGACGTTTGAACGCCTAAATCTTTGGCAATAAGTGCTGCCGTTACATTGATTGAGTGTTTGACTGATTCTCTCAGTGTTACGAGGCCCCAGTTTTTACCCATGTTTGGATACGCTTCGTACCAGTTGATCGGCCAACGAACGGCTGGATCTCCAAGAAGGTAACTTGGTCTATCATCGATGACAGTAGCTGCCGTATATTTGCCAGAATCGATTGCAGGTGTGAAGATCGATAATGGTTTAATCGCTGAACCAGGTTGTCTCGGGTTAGTCGCTCTATTGTAGATACGTTGTCCTGTGATATTGCGGCCACCGACGATGGATTTGAGTTCACCATTGTGATAATCGATGATTACCATTGCAGATTGTGGCTGAATGATTCCAGTTTCACTGATGACATAATCACCTTTTGCTACGAGCAAGTTCTGATTGGCATCCGCTTTGAAAAATTCTGGATAATCGACTAAGAACGCCTTGTCGACGACGACGTTGCCTGCGTCATCAAATGTTTTATATTCATTCGGTATTAAGACATCTCTGCCTTCATACGTATAAAGATCTGTTAAATTGTATTTACCGTTCTTTAACTTTTCATTTTCCTCACTATTTTCGTTGAAACTAAACGTCTCTCTGACGACAACTTGGATACTGACGAGCTGATCATCTTGATAATGTGGGTAGAAGTACATTCTTTTATTTTTAAGAAGAACGAGATTGCCATCTGCATCAAATTGATACTCGCCACTTGGAATCACGAAATTGCCTTCGTTATCGATCAAGTTTGACTTTTTATAGATCAATAAACGATTGCTTTCTTCTTGAAGGACATTGCCTTGTCCGTCAAGTAAAACGGACACCTTAGGGAAATTCTCATTGTTGATGAGATAACCAAGTTCAAACAATGTTTTCTTGAGCAAAATGACTTCATCACTGTTGACGCCTTTTTTATAAACTTGTTGTGTGAATACGGATGTATCCATACCACTTAACTCTTTTATCTTGCCGAGGGTATTTTGACCAGCAACGCCATCAACCGCTAAGCCTTGGTCTTTTTGGAAAGCTCTAACTGCTACAGCGGTGGATTCACCGTAATAAGCTGTAAAATTCTCTTTTGCATAATGGCTTTCAAGTGTTTTTTGCATATCGAAATCAATCGTCGATTCGATCGTCAATCCACCTGTGTAGAGTAAATTGGTTGCTTCGGCATTGGTGTAGCCATATTCAGCCATAAGATCTTCTACGACATCGTCTTTGACCATATCTGCAAAGAAAGATGTGATTTCAGATTGTGATGTTTTGCCAGGTTTGAGAACCGTCGCTAAATCTAACGTTTTGGCATATTCGTATTCTGCATCTGTAATTTTGCCGTTTTCATGCATCAAATAAATAGATGTTAAAAAACGGTCTTCACATTTTGGATTGTAAAC
Organism: Acidaminobacteraceae bacterium; assembly: GCA_942493125.1. Classification (GTDB taxonomy): domain Bacteria; phylum Bacillota; class Clostridia; order Peptostreptococcales; family Acidaminobacteraceae; genus Fusibacter_C. The sequence goes on from OW818667.1 coordinate 3,279,100, forward strand.
AAGCGTATAGAGTGGGTCTGTATCATCGATGATGACGTCTTCAGCGGTGACATTTACTTTTTCTTTATTGATGACAGGTGGATAAACAGAAGGTGATTTTACAATCCCAGCTATCAAAGCTGCTTCTATATAATTGACTTCAGAAGCACTTTTTGAAAAGTATGATTGTGAAGCAGCTTCAACACCATTTGAGTTAGAACCTAGATAGACAAGGTTTAAATACCCTTCGATGATTTGCTCTTTTGTCAGGTATTTTTCGAGTTCAATGGCATAATACGCTTCTTTAACTTTACGATCGAGATCGCGGTCGCTACGTATTTCATATAGGTAGATATTACGTGCCAGTTGTTGTGTGATGGTACTTGTACCGCTTAGGCGTTTTCCAGTTGTCAATGTATCTTTGACTGCGCCAAACAAACGCACGAAGTTAAAACCATTGTGTTCGAAAAAAGTTTTATCTTCTACAGCTACAAAGGCATTGATTAGGTCGTCACTCATTTCATTGTAGTGGATGACCGTTCTGAGGCCTTCGTTCTGTATGTGTTCCAGTATGCGGCCTTCGCCATCGACAATCACTGAGTTCTCTGTCAGCGTTGCAGCGATTTGATCAGGATCTATGGGCTCTACATCTTTCAATGCGAACATAATATAACCATATGTGACGGCTGCACCTAAAAATCCTACAACAAACAATAAAATCAATGAGATTTTCAGTATATTCATGAAAGTTTTTTTCGGTTTTTTTGGTTTGCTTTTGCTAGGTTTCCCTGAACTAGTCGGTTTATGTCCTGGGGCTGCTTTTTTTGTACTTTCCATTTAAGACCTCCTGTTGCTGTGATTGCACACTTGCTTCTTTATTGTGCGCAAAATCCTACAACGTATTATAACATATTTATCAAAATGAGTGCTATCATTTCAACGTTTATAATCTATTTTTAATATATAAGGAAATTGCATAATCACCTTATAAGTTGCAATATTCAGTTTATCAAATTTGACAATGGTACAGTTAAGCCGTTTTGACAAATGTAATCATGCAATTTGGAATTATGCATTTTCCTGAGATAAGGAAATTGCATAATTACCTTTTTCCTCATATAAGGATTATGAAAAACAGCCGCAATGTAGTATAATTATGATTAATTACACATTTTATAAAGCGGGGAATCCTTATGGAAGAAAATAAAATTATTAAGCAAAGAGCCGTTTTAGTAGGCATGTTTCAGGGTTTAAGAAACGAATTGAATATAGAAGATTCTATGAATGAACTGGCTGAATTGACGCGCGCTGCAGAAGCTGAAGTCGCTCAGATTATCATTCAAAACAAAGCGAAAATAGAAGTTGCGACCTATATTGGCACGGGCAAAGTTGAGGAAGTTAGACTTGCTGTTGAGGAAACCGATGCGAACATCGTCATATTCAACGATGAGCTCTCAGGTGCCCAAATGCGAAATCTCGAAGGGTTGATCGGGACGACTGTCGTTGATAGAACCGCTTTAATACTGGATATTTTTGCGTTACGTGCTCAGACAAAAATCGCAAAATTACAGGTCGAACTCGCACAACTTAAGTACAGGCTTCCAAGACTCATCGGTATGAATGGAAATTTATCTAAGATGGGTGGTGGCATCGGTGCAAGAGGACCTGGCGAACAAAAACTTGAACTAGATCGTAGACGTATCAAGGACCGAATCGATGAAATTCGCGGTCAAATCAAAGACGCAGATAAAAACAGAGTGGTTCAAAGGCAATTACGTGAGAAAAATGAAATGCCAGTCGTTGCCTTGGTCGGTTATACCAACTCTGGAAAATCGACTTTGATGAACTGTCTCATCAACATGTCAACAGATGGTGATGTGGAACGACACGTCTTTGAAAAGGACATGCTGTTTGCGACACTAGACACCTATAACAGAAGGATTGTTCTAGAAGATAAAAAAGAATTCATATTGACAGACACCGTCGGTTTCGTATCTAAGTTGCCACATACTTTAGTAAGTGCTTTCAAAGCGACATTAGAGGAAACGCTAAATGCTGACCTTTTACTTCATATCGTCGATGCATCTAACGAGAGCTATGAGATGCAGATGGCTGTCACTTTACAGGTACTTGAGGAGCTAAAGGCGTCGCACATACCGATGCTGACAGTATACAACAAAATAGATAAGGGCCATCACGTTACGACGTCAGTTGACGCATCTGTATTTATATCAGCCAGAACTGGTGAAAATGTGGATGCGCTACTAAAGCTCATAAAGGAAAACATCTTTACAGGACATAAAATTGGTAAGTTTTTGATCCCTTATACAGAGGGTGGCACGGCTTCGTATCTATGTGACACTTATAAGGTAACTCAAATGGATTATTTGGAAGGTGGCACTTATATCGTTGCAGAAGTTTCCATAGCGGATTATAATCGATATAGTGACTATCTGGTATAAACATGAAGAATTTTAAGTCTGTCTTTCTTGAGTCTGAAGTTGAATTATTAATCAGCAAATCTAGATTTATCGGCTATGCCAAACCCATTAAAGATGAAAATGATGCCTTGCGTTTTATAGAAAAAATTAAGAAGAAACATTGGGACGCAACACATAATGTGCCTGTCTATGTCATAGGTGAAAACTTTGGTATCCAGAGGTATTCGGATGATGGTGAGCCTTCTGGCACAGCAGGTGTACCGATTCTTGAGTTGTTAAAGAAAGAAGCAATCACGGATGTGTGCATCGTTGTAACTCGGTATTTTGGCGGTGTGAAGCTTGGAACGGGCGGTTTGGTAAGAGCCTACACGCAAAGCGCAAAAGCAGCGATAGAAGCTGCAGAAATTGTCGAGAAAAAAGTTAACGTTCTTTTGAAATTGGATTTTGACTACCACTTTCATGGCAAACTTCAAAATTATTTTCTTGGCGAGCCACATATCATCGTTAAAGACACGCAGTTTACTGAGCGCATTTCACTCGAAATATATATAGCGCCTGAATATGAAGTCGGTATTACGAGCCATATCGTCGAATTGACTTCAGGTCAAGTCGAGATTGAAACGATCGGCGCATATTATTTGACAATCAAAAATGGAGAAGTCGTAGAATCAATGGCATGATTTAGAAAGGAGCATAAGATGCAAACACTAATAAAATCAATGTTGGACAAAAAAGTTTGGGCTGTGGTTGGCGCCACAGAAAATACCGCGAAATTTGGCAATAAAATTTATAAAAAGCTCAAGGCTTTCGGTTATGAAGTCTATGCTGTCAATCCAACGTATCAAGAAGTAGATGGCGATCCTTGCTATAGCAGCTTATCTGATGTGCCTGTAAAAATCGAGTGCGTCAATGTCGTCGTAGGCCCTGACAAATCAATCCATGTTCTAGAAGAGGCGAAGCGCCTTGGTATAGAGAACATCTGGTTCCAACCTGGTACTTATACACCAGAAATCGTTGAAGCATCAGAAGTAGCTGGACTCAATACTGTATATATGAATTGTGTCCTCGTAGAACTCGGTTAAAATAGAATCATAAGTGTGATCAATTTATTTGGAAAGGACAATCAAACAATGGTTAAGACGGTAGAAGAAAAAATAGATCTCACAGTTGAGTGGATCAGGGAGCAAGTTAAAAACTCAGGGACAAAGGGTATATTAGTCGGTTTATCGGGAGGCATCGATTCTTCAGTAGTCGCTTGCTTGATTAAAAGAGCATTTCCAAATAATTCATTAGGGGTTATTTTACCTTGCAAAAGCAATCCAAAAGATGCGCAAGATGCGATCCTTTTGGCGGAAGCTTGTGGAATTGAGTATTTAACAGTGGATTTGTCTGACGAGCATGAGATGCTTTACGGCAAAATTCAAAGACGGCTTGAAGGCTTAGAAGTATTGCATGAGCGCATGGCCGATGCCAATTTAAGAGCGCGCCTTAGGATGACAACGCTTTATGGTATTGGCAATTCACTCGGTTATCTCGTTGCGGGAACCGATAATGCCGCTGAAGTGTTGACAGGCTATTTTACGAAATACGGTGATGGCGGCGTAGATATCATTCCTATCGGCAATCTCCTTAAAAGAGATGTTTATGAATGGGCGGCGCTCTTAGGCGTACCCCAAACGATTATTGATAGAAAACCTTCTGCTGGATTGTGGGAAGGTCAAACGGACGAAGGCGAGATGGGCACGACGTATGATATGATTGATGATTATATTCTGGGTCTAGAGATTCCAGAGTCTGATCAAGCCATCATAGAAAGAATGCACAAAAATACAGCGCATAAACGCACGATGCCACCACTGCCGCCAAAATTCTAGCGCGCATCTTTCATATGTGCTATAATATTTGAGGAAATTGCATGGGTAATCAAGCGATTTCCACATAAGTCATAAATTCCGAATACTCGAAAAACAGGAGATAAACGCGTGGGAAGAATAGGAACGATCATACAGAGAAAAGGGAAACAGGACGCAAAGAAAGCCAAAGAATTCACAAAACTCGGCCGCTACATCATGGTAGCTGCAAGAGAAGGTGGTGCAGATCCTGCGTATAACGGCGCACTCATGAGTGCTATAGAAAAGGCTAAAGCTGCCAACATGCCAAATGACAACATCGACCGCGCCATCAAAAAAGGTGCAGGTGAAAGCGATGGTGCAGTCTTTAGTGAATTGACTTACGAAGGATATGGCCCAGGTGGCGTTGCCGTTTTAGTTGAGTGTTTGACAGACAATATGAATCGAACAGCTGCAAATATTAGAAGCTTTTACTCAAAAGGTAAAGGCAATCTCGGAACAAACGGCTGTGTGAGCTTTATGTTTGATAGAAAAGGTGTTCTAGTTATAGATAAGAAAGCGACGATGGTTGATGATGCTGTTGAAGAAGCGGTGATTGAAGCTGGCGCAGAGGATTTTTCCATTGAAGACGGGTACTATGAAGTCATCACAGGGGTTGGCGATTTTGCTGGTGTCAGAGATGCGTTATCCGCACAAGGCTACGAATTTAGCATGGCTGAACTCAGATATTTACCTCAAACGATGACGAAACTTATAAACGAAGAAGATATCAAATATATGCAAAAGTTGATTGATTATCTTGAAGATGACGATGACGTGCAAACAGTTTATCATAACTGGGAAGAATAGGTTTGTTAAAGCCCTCATGCAGGTATCAATGCACGAGGGCTTTTTATAAAGTGATATATGTGAAAGCCTGGCTATGATATAATAGTTAAGGTTTTATAAATACATACAAGACATAAGGACGTAAACATGAAAAGACAAACGGCAAAATTTATCATTTCTTTGATTTTATTGATGACCATCTTAACGGGTTTTAAAGCCATTAAAATTAATACGGATCAAAAGTCGACGATCGAGGATTTGAATAAAGGTGCTATTGAACTTGAACAGTATAAAAAAGAGCTGCTAGATAAAACGGCTGAAATCGATGAACAAGAAGCGATGATCAAGGAGCTCAATCAAGATATTTTAGACCTGACCAATGCTTATGAGATAGTGAAAGCGCAAAATGAAGCGCTTACAGATAAAGTCGTTTATTTGACCTTTGATGATGGCCCTTCGTCTCAATCGACGGCTAAAATTATTGAAATACTCAAACTATATGACGTTAAAGCCACGTTTTTTGTTCAAGGTCGAAATGTCGCTAAAAATGCCGAAGCGTTAAAAATGATCTATAAAGCAGGCCATGCGATTGGGAACCATTCGTATTCACACAATTACACGTTGATCTATTCTGATGAAGATTCATTTTGGGAAGATTTTGAGAAATGTCAGGAAGCCATTTATTCAGTGGTTGGCATATATCCTGAGCTTTATCGCTTTCCAGGTGGTTCTACCGCAGCGGTTGATTTAAATGGTGAGCCTTTCGTGAAAAGCATTCAGACGACTTTGTTGGAAAAAGGCATGCAGCATTGTGACTGGAACATTGATAGTGGGGATGCCGCGTCCGGGTATGCTTCGGCAGGGACGATTAAAAGCAATGCCTATAGCCAGATTGGAAAGAAGAAAAATGCAATTGTATTGATGCACGATACAGATGCAAAGGCATCGACAATAGAGGCGCTTCCAGAAGTGATTGAACATTATCTAGCAATGGGTTACAGATTTGATGTTCTAAAGCCTAATGGTTACGTCGCTCAATTTAAGTAATTATGGTTTATGTGGAGGAAGACAGTATGCAGATACCGAAGTACATGATGGCGTTCCAATGCATTGGTGGTGCGTGTGAAGATAACTGTTGTATCGGTTGGGACGTTGACATAGACAAAATAACGTACGTAAAATATCAAAGGGTCACGCACCCTTTGATGCAACGTGAGCTCAAGCGCTATGTCAAAGTCAATCCTGATGTCTATAGCGATAACATCAATTACGCATTTGCAGTGCTTACTCCAGAAAAGCATTGTTCTTTTTTAAATGCAGATCGTTTGTGTATGATTCAAAAGCACTTAGGTGAATCTTATTTGTCAAATGTTTGCAGTAGTTTTCCTAGGATTACGAACAAAATTGACGGTAACCTTGAGCGTTCCGCAACGCCGTCTTGTCCAGAAGTCATGCGCCTTTTGGCAGAAAGTTCCGAAGCAATGACATTAGTCACAGTTAAAGATCCCCCTTCAACCCCGATCATCAGCTTCAATATAAAACAAAGTGACAAACGCTTTAGAGGCACGTTGATTTCCGAATTGTTAGCTGTCAGAGATGCCTGTTTCAATTTGTTTGAATCCGATGCGTCTCCACTTGAAGTGCAATTATTTGAGTTAGCAAATTTCGTAGTGGAAATTGTGAAACTAGAAAAAAACAATAAATTACCACTCTTAAAAGATTTCATCGCAAATCAAACAAAGACAACAGAGACAACAAAGCAGAAGAGCGATGACCTTAACGAGGCATTCATGAACTTTTCAGAGATGCTGATTGAGCATCTTGAACAAGTCGGTGCAGATGATTCGATCCGCTATATCGACTTGAGCGACTATGCAAAAAAAGGCGATGTAACGGTTGGCTATAAACACTTTGAAGCTTTTAATCACGAATACCCTCATGTACTAAGAAATTTGATTAAAAATCATATTTACAAAAATCTGTTTCCTTTTTCTGAAGGTGAAAATGCTGAAGAGGCATTATGGCTTTTACTCAGTCGTTATGCTATGATTAAGAGACAATTAATCGGTTTGGCTGGGTATCATAATCAATTGAATCGTGAAATGGTAGCGTCTTATTTACAGGTGTTTTCAAAAGTTATTGAACACCATAAACATTTTGAAAGTCGCACGATAGAAACGTTAAGAACTCAGAAAATTAATTCCAAAAAGTTAATAGCGATTATTTTGTAACGATCATTTTGTAACGATTATTTTTAGCGTTGGAGGTCTTGATGAGAATTTTGATTGTAGAAGATAGCAAAATTAATCAATTTATAGCGCGGGACACATTGTTAAAATATAATATCGATTGTGAAATTGATTATGCCATGGACGGAGAAGAAGCATTGGAGCACATTTATACGCACTCCATTGATCTTGTCTTATTGGATATTATCATGCCTAAACTCACTGGCCTTCAAGTGCTTGAACACCTGAACAACAGCAAATATAGCGACATGCCCAAAATCATCATGTTAACGACAATCAGCGACACAAAAATTCTCAAAGCTTGTTTCGATTATGGCGCTACGGATTATATCAAAAAGCCATTTGAAGAAATGGATTTTATCTCTCGAATCAATTCAACTTTGCGAGAACTTTCCAATGAAAAAAAGTTAAAACTGACAGCTATGTTGTTAGAAGATCAAAATATGAAACTCGTCTCAGTCAACGAAGCGCTTAAAGAAACTCAGTATCATCTCGTTCAAAAAGAAAAACTTGTGGCAATCGGCGAATTGGCTGCAGGCATTGCCCATGAGATCAACAATCCATTGGCATTCGTCATTAGCAATTTCACGAATATCAGACACTATGTCGACAGTTTTAAATCGATTATTGAACACTCCAATCAGTTCATGGCACAAGATGACATCACACTTGAAAAATTCAAGGAACAGATGGCTGAGCAATGGCGAAAATTTGATATGGACTTCGTTTTCGACGATTTTCCTGAGCTGATCAATGACTCGCAAAAGGGGCTTGATCGCGTGGCTAAGATCGTACACAGCATGCGAAATTTCGCGCGCTTGTCTGATGACAATTACTTTGAGTTCGTTGATATTGGCGACCTCCTTGACGAAGTCTTAATTGTTGTCAACAATGAAGTCAAATATGTTGCTACGGTGGAAAAAGTCTTCAATGACTGTCCACCAATCAATTGCAATAAAGGCCAAATTGAGCAGGTATTTGTCAATTTGATTGTCAATGCGGCACATGCGATAAAACATTACACAAATAGTGGCTCTGGCGTTATCCGCATAGAAATCCATCCTAAAAGCGACCATTGTGAGATATCGATTTGTGATAATGGTTGTGGCATAAGTGATGAACACCTCAGTAAAATATTTGATCCGTTTTTCACCACAAAACCAGTCGGTCAGGGTACTGGCCTTGGTCTAAGCATTTCTTACAACATCATCGTTGATAAACATCATGGTAATATCACTGTGGACACAAAACAGGGTATCGGTACGTGTTTTGTTGTTTCCATTCCATATACACATGATGTTGAAACATAATGAAATAAAATGAGCATGCATTGATATGCCCTCACTTCTTGTGGGGGTATTTTCTGCAAGGAGGGACTTATAAATGTTAAGAACGATCGTATGGTTTGCCTATTTTTGGATTAAACTTGTGATATATTTGCCTTTCTACTATAAGGCAAAACGCATGACCGATTTAGAGGCAAGAAGCATTTATGCCGATAAAATGGCGCGAGCTTGGATGGGTGATCTACTCAAAATAGCAGGTTGCAAAGTAACGGTTGAAGGTGCCTCAAATGTTCCAATGGATCGAGCGGTACTTTATGTATGCAACCATCAAAGCAATTTTGACATACCACTCATGATTACTAGTTTACCTGGCAAAAAGGGATTCATGGCAAAAAAAGAAACGTTGAAGCTGCCGTTTGTGAGAGATTGGATGAAATTCATGCATTGTGTATTTATGGATCGATCGGATATCAGGCAACAAGTAAAAGCAATATCGGAAGGGGTTTCAATATTGAAATCAGGGCATTCCATGGTTCTTTTTCCTGAAGGTACGCGCAGCCCCGATGGCGAACTTCTTGAATTTAAAGCAGGTGGCATGAAACTGGCGACAAAATCAGGTGCGCCAATCGTTCCAGTGACCATCAATCACTCAATGGATCTGATGAAAAAAGGGACGCTTAAAATAACGCCCGCTAACGTAAAAATCATCATCGGAAAACCGATTGAGATAACGGAAGACATGAACCGCGAAACGGTCAAATTGTCTGAGGATGTAAAAGCAATTATTGAAAATTCACTAAAGATAAATTCAATTGATAGAGGTAATGTATGAAATTATTGATTAAAAATGCGCACATCTTGAGCATGACTTCGTCTGAAGATAAACCCTTCATTGGCGATATTGGCATTGAAAATGACACCATCGCATACATCGGTGCCGTACCAGATCATTTTATTGCAGATAAAATCCTAGATGGCTCGAATCATATCGCGTTACCTGGATTAATCAACGCGCATACGCATATGGGCATGTCACTCTTTAGAAATTATGCCGATGATATGCCACTTATGGCATGGCTAAGCGAAAAAATTTGGCCTACTGAAGCAAATTTGACAGCGGAAGATGTCTATTATGGAACGATGCTCAGCCAAGCGGAACTGATCAGATGTGGCTGCACGACATTTCGTGATATGTATTACTTTATGGATGATGTCGCTAAAGCAACGGAACGATCAGGGTTAAGGGCAAATTTGGGCCTTGGACTCGTCGGCGTATCGGACCCTGAAGGGGTACTTTTTGAAAATGTGCGAATGCTCCATAAGAAATGGCATGAGACCGCAGACGGCAGAATCCGCATAGAAGTCGCACCGCATGCGCCTTACACATGCTCAGAAGATTATTTGAAACAGGCGACTGAACTTGCACTGGAGCTCAATACAACCCTTCACATTCACCTTTCTGAGAGCCGTTTTGAAGTGGCGCAGTCTTTAGATAATCTAGGTAAAACGCCTATTGAGCATTGCAGAGATCTCGGACTTTTTAGAGCGAAATCAAGTGCTGCCCACTGTGTGCATCTTGAAGCGCAAGACTTTGAAATTCTGAAAGCAAACGACGTTAGCGTCCTATACAATCCGAGTAGCAATTTAAAACTTGGCAATGGCTTCGCTAAAATTCACAAGATGGTATCTGAAGGGATTAATGTCGCGATTGGAACAGATGGTGCATCATCAAACAACAATTTGAATATGTTTGAGGAATTACATCTGGGCGCTTTAGTAAACAAAGGCGTCGAAGGAGACCCTACCGTTCTTCCTGCCTATAAAATGCTGGAGATCGCTACAGTTGGCGGTGCAAAAGCGCTCGGTATTGACCACTTGGTTGGAACCATAGAAGTTGGTAAAAAGGCTGATATCATCTTAGTCGATCTAGAAAAAGCACATCTCGCACCACACCACGATTTGGTGGCATTGCTCGTCTATTCAGCAGCTGGAAGTGATGTGCGTCATGTCGTTTGTAACGGTCAAATACTACTTGAAGACTATAAAATTTTAACATTTGATGAAATGGAAATCATACAAAAGACCAAGGCACATGCAAAGCAGTTAATTGCACGTACCAATTTATAATTATTTATGAAAAAAAGGAGCAAATATGAGTGCATTTAAAGCGGTTGACTATATAAATGATGAGCTTCACCTCATCGATCAAAGAGCCCTTCCAATTGAGAAGTTGACGATTCGTTGTAAGATATTAGATGAAGTCGTTTTTGCAATCAAAGACATGATTGTCAGAGGTGCTCCTGCAATAGGCGCAACTGCCGCTTATGGCATGTTGATTGGCGCTAAAGCACTTGGAAGTGATTTGACACTGGCTAAACTCATTGAGGTAAAGGGCATTCTCGATGCAAGTCGTCCAACGGCCGTTAACCTCATGTGGGCAACAGAGCGAATCGTCAAGAAAGTAGAGAATACTGAAAACGTCAATGTTGCTAAAATGCTTGAGTGTATTGAAGCAGAAGCGCATGCAATTTTCAACGAGGATGCGCAGCACTGTAAAGCGATGGCGGAATTTGGGAATACTCTGATAGAAGTGGGTGATACAATCCTCACACATTGCAACACTGGTGCGCTTGCTACTGTAGCATACGGGACAGCTCTTGGCGTTATTCGCGAAGCACATGCAACGGGAAAGAATATTCACGTCTATGCCGATGAAACACGTCCAAGACTTCAAGGTGCAAAATTGACAGCTTGGGAGTTGATGGAAGAAGGCATCCCGTCAACGCTCATACCAGACAGTGTCGCTGCAACTTTAATTAGAGATGGCAAAATAGATAAAATCATCGTTGGTGCGGATCGCATCGCGAGCAATGGCGATACGGCCAATAAAATAGGCACCTTCATGTTATCGGCACTCGCGAAAGTGTACGGTGTACCGTTTTATGTCGCCGCACCTACGACGACATTTGACTTTGACATGGCTTCAGGAGATGCAATCGAAATTGAAGAGCGAGACCCAACAGAAGTCACACATGTTGGCAATGTTCGCGTTGCTCCTATTGGCATGGCAGTTTATAATCCTGCGTTTGACGTTACGCCAAACGCAAATATTACAGCTATAATTACTGAAAAAGGCATCGTTTTACCCCCATTTGTTGCCAATATCGCAAAATTGAGAGGTTGATATGAGAAAAGCAATTATCGGCGGAACAGGTGTTTATGATGCCTTTGAACATGCAGTGACACAATCCATCTTAACGGCTTATGGTGAGGTGACGTATGATCTCATCACGACAGAGGGAATTGAAATTGTATTTTTAGCGAGACATGGAAAAAAACATGATTTACCACCACATAAAATCAACTATCGTGCAAATATGATGGCGCTCAAAATGTTGGAAGTCGATGAGATCTATGCAACTTGTGCAGTGGGTTCGATGAATGACAATTTTGAGCCGGGAGAAGTCGTACTCATAACGGACTTTTTGGATTTCACCAAAAATCGCGTTCAGACTTTTTTTGAAGGCGGCGACACACGTGTTGCACATGTGGAGATGACAGATCCATATTGCATGTCATTGCGAAAGCGATTTGAAGAAAGTGTATCCGAATATGGCATTGATTATAAAGGTGAGGCAGTCTATGTTTGTACAGAAGGGCCAAGATTTGAGACAGCTGCAGAGATTAGAATGTACAGACAAGTAGGTGGCGATGTCGTTGGAATGACAAACATTCCAGAGAGCGTCCTTGCAAAAGAGCTCGGTTTATGCTATTCTGCGGTAGGTGTTATCACAAATTGGTGCACTGGCATCGAAGGCAAGGTCATAGAAGGGCATCAAATCGATGCTTCAATGCAAAAGAACAAAGCGCAGTTGACGCAGTTGTTCGTCAAGCTACTCAAAACTGTTGATTCTGAGCGCCTTTGCCGCTGTGATAGATCCTTGATTATTTTATAAATGGAGGCATAATATGTCATTAAAACATCAGATTGCAAGAAAAGATATTATAGATGCAAGTTTAACCATACTAAAATCTGCGCTTGTTATCGGCACATGGGGCAATCTCAGCGTGCGCATCGCAGGAGAAGATCTCGTCGCCATCACACCTACAGGTGTGGATTATGAGAAACTCTTGCCTGAAAATATTCCGATTGTGGACATGGAAGGCAATCTCATCGATGGCAACATGATTCCATCCATCGAGTTGCCAATGCATCTTGAAATCTATAAGAATAGACCTGATATCAATGCGGTCGTTCATACGCACTCTGTTCATTGTACGGCTATGGCTATAGCCAGAAAACCAATACCTGCATCTTGTGAAGACCTCGTTCAAATCGTCGGTGGCGAAGTGAGAGTTTCTGAATATAGACTCCCAGGATCCGTAGATCTTGGTAAAGTGGTTGTCGACGCACTTGTCGGTAGACAAGCTGTGATTCTCGCAAATCATGGCCTACTTGCAGCAGGAAGCACTTTAAAGGAAACGATGAAAATCGCGTTTATATGTGAGAAATCGGCACAGGCGACACTTCTTGCCGCAAATCTAGGCGGGGCAGTATCTTTAAGCGATGAAGACTGCGTCTTTATGCGTGATTTCTATCTCAACAAGTATGGTCAAAGATAGGTTAATTTGTATAAAGTGATAGTATTATAATAATTCGGAGTCCGTCGCAATATTACAAGCGTGTGACAAATTCAAAAATAAGTTGCACATATAAAAAAATTGATATATTCTATTTCTAGGTTCGAATGCCGATTGGCGGTATTTGAGAAAATTTAAAGAAGGAGGTTATAAGCGATGATGAACACAATTTTCAGAAACACGAACAAATTAGACACTGCACTCTTTGGATTTAACGCTATCGGTGCGTCTATTCATCAATCAAATAAGTTTATAGCCTGCGGAAGATTCAATTCTTAATGATTCAAATCATATGATTAAATCTAACCACAGGCTGATGTCTGTGGTTTTTTATTTAAATTAGGGAGTTTATATCTCGATTTTTATTTAGCCACGCTTGCGTGGCTTTTTTATTTGGAAGTTCACAGACAGTATTAAAAAAAGGAGGTCGTATCAACTATGAAAAACATATTCAAGTATTTGAAAGGATACAGAGCCGCATTTTCACTGGCTATCTTTTCAATCGTCATCGCAACCGCCATGCAACTCGCTACGCCTATTTTGATCAAATACGCTGTGGACTCGGTCATTGGAGATGTTCCCGCTGGAAATTTAAAATTTTTAATGGATGCATTTGGCAAGAACTTACTGATGGTCGTTTGGATCATCGTGGCAATCAATTTTATCAGAGGTGTATTTTTATTCTTAAAAGGGATACTTTCAAGCTATGCGGCAGAAAATATCGCTCAGAATATGAGGGATTCGCTATATAAGCAAATTCAGTACATGACTTATGAGCATCACACAAAAAAAGAAACGGGCGATATGATCCAACGCTGTACATCAGATGTTGAAACCATCCGTAGATTTTTAGGCGTACAAATCGTCGACCTTGGCAGAATTATCTTCATGGTATTTTTGTCTGTGGCAATCATGCTTACGCTGAACGTAAAACTCACACTTTACGCTGTTGCATTGATTCCGATTTTATTTGGTTTTTCTTATGTCTTTTTCACAAAAGTACAGAAGAACTTCCTCAAATCAGATGAAGCTGAAGGCAAGCTCACAACAGTTCTTCAGGAAAACTTGTCAGGTGTTAGGGTCGTACGTGCATTTGGTAGAGAGAAATACGAGATCGATAAATTCGAAGAAGTGAATCAGACTTACAAGAAAACAACTTATCGCCTCATCGAAATCCTCGCTATGTTCTGGTCGTCTTCAGACTTGATCACACTTTTTCAAAGCGGTGTCGTCTTGATCATCGGTTCTCAAATGGTCATCACGGGCGAACTGACAATAGGTACGCTCATCGCCTTTATCACTTACGAGTCGATGTTGCTTTGGCCGGTCAAACAGTCTGGTAGACTCCTTAGTGAACTTGGTAAAACAACGGTCGCTATCAAGCGTGTTGAAGAAATTTTGAATGAAGTGATTGAACGCGATACTGAGGATGAAATTGAACCTGAAGTTGATGGAAAAATCACATTTGAAAATGTAAATTTTTCATACCCAGATGGGAAACAAGCGCTTAAAAACATCAATTTCACATTGGAACAAGGCAAGACACTCGGCATCTTAGGCTCAACAGGTTCTGGAAAATCGACGTTGGTGCACTTGCTCCAAAGGCTATACGATTATGAAGGCAGCATTAAAATCGATGATATCGAACTCAGCCATATTAAGAAACAATGGATTCGAAGAAAAATCGGCTTGATTTTACAAGAACCCTATCTATATGCTAAGACAGTTAAAGAAAACATAGGTATCATCAATCGTGATTACGGCGAACCTCAAATCATGGAGGCGGCAAAAACAGCATCAATCCATGACAATATTCTAACGTTTAAAGACGGTTATGATACAGTCATTGGAGAAAAGGGCGTATCGCTTTCAGGTGGTCAAAAGCAACGTGTTGCGATCTCTAGAACGATCATTGACCACGATAAGCGCATCTTGATCTTTGATGATTCACTGAGTGCCGTTGACACTGAAACTGACATGAGGATCAGACGTGCGCTTAAAAAACGAAGCAAAGATGTCACGACTTTAATTATTAGCCATAGAATCACAACACTGGCTGAAGCTGACTATATCATAGTCATGGACGACGGTGAAATCATACAGCGCGGGTCGCATGATGCGCTCGTCAAAGAAGAAGGACTTTACAAAAGGATTTGGGATTTGCAAAAGATGGTCGTTTCATCTTAAAATCTGAATCCAGAAGGAGGTAATAAAGTGGAAAACTCTAAAGAAATGAAATTAAAATACGATAAAGCCGTTTGGAAAGAGATGATTGTCTATTTCAAACGCTTTAAGAAAGAATTCATGATCCTTTGTGTGTTCATGATTTCACTTGCTGCAATCGATATCTCGTTTCCACTGTTGACACAATACGCAATCGATACTTATGTCATCCCTAAAAAGATGGAGGGACTTTGGATTGTTGCTGTAGGGTATGCAGTTTTAACAGTGCTCTTGTCATTGATTGTCTTCTTGTTTATCAAGCAGGCGGGCAGGATTGAAATGGGCATGCTGTATCAAATGCGCAAGGACAGCTTTGAAAAATTACAAAAGCTTTCATTTAGCTACTATGATAAAAATGCTATCGGATGGATGATCGCAAGAACGACGTCCGATGCATCGAAGATATCCGAAACAGTGGCTTGGGGCCTCGTAGATATGGTTTGGGGATTTGCCATGATGTTTGGTATTTCAGTCGTCATGTTGATTGTCAACTGGAAGTTGGCACTTGTTACATTGGTGACAGTGCCATTGCTTGCCATCATCAGCGTCATGTTTGAAAAAAAGATGCTCGTTTCGTATCGAAATGTAAGGAAAATCAACTCAAAAATCACGGGACTCTTCAATGATGGCATTGTCGGTGCCAAAACGACAAAAACGCTTGTTAGGGAAGAGCTTAATAGAGATGAATTTGGTGAAGTGACGTTTGACATGAAACGCACATCTGTCAGAGCTGGCATCATATCTGCAGGTTATCTGCCAATGGCTTTATTTATTTCAGCGATTGGTACGGTTCTCACGCTTTACTTTGGCAGCATCTTCATCCTAGACAGTGTGATCACTTATGGTACTCTGATGCTCTTTATCACCTATGCGCGACAATTCTTTGATCCAGTGCTTGAGCTCGCTAGAATATATACGGAGATGATCAGTGCGCAAGCAGCGGCAGAACGCGTCATGTCTCTCATCAATGAGAGAGAAGAAATCACAGAAGATGCTGAGGTCGTCGCTCAATACGGTAACCACTACGATCAAAAGATTGAAAATTGGGAGCCGCTCCAAGGTGACGTTGAATTTAAAAACGTAGACTTCTTCTACAAAGAAGGCGAATACATCCTTAAAAATTTCAACCTCAAAGTAGAAAAAGGTCAAACAATCGCTCTCGTAGGCGAAACAGGCTCTGGTAAAAGTACAATCGTAAACCTCGCTTGTCGTTTTTATGAGCCTACAGGAGGCCAGATTCTTATCGATGGTAAAGATTATAAAGACCGTTCGCAAAACTGGTTACATGCCAATATCGGCTATGTGCTTCAAGCACCGCATTTGTTCAGTGGTACAATTAAGGACAATATAAGATATGGTAAGCTGGATGCGACGGATGAAGAAATCGTTGAAGCAGCAAAAACAGTCAATGCACATGACTTTATCTCTAAACTCGAGCACGGCTACGACACACCAGTTGGTGAAGGTGGCGGCTTGTTGTCTACAGGTGAGAAACAGCTTATCTCATTTGCACGTGCGATCATCGCGAAACCAAGGTTATTTTTCCTCGATGAAGCGACGTCTTCTATCGATACAGAGACAGAATGGAAGATTCAACATGCGATCGACAATGTCCTTGAAGATAGAACGAGTTTCATCATCGCGCATCGATTATCCACAATACGAAGCGCGGATGTGATTTTGGTCATCGATAAAGGTGAAGTCATCGAGCAAGGCAGCCATGAGACGTTACTGGCTCAAAAAGGCCATTATTATGAGCTATATACAAACCAGTTCATGGAAGAAGGCGAGCGTGAACTGCTGAGTCAACACGAGCGCAACAAAGCGAAAACCAGTGAAGATAAGCGCATGAGTGCCTAAAAAAAATATGAAAAACGCCGTTTTCGTGAAGAAGTCGGCGTTTTTTTTGCCCATAGGTTAGGATACGATTAGAATGCGTTTAGAATCCGCTAGAACCCTTGATTTTCATCATAGAATCCCCTATATTGAGTATAAAGACACACATAAAGAATAATTTGAGAGACATTGTAAAGTACGATTTAGGGAACAATTTAAGGAACGATTTAAGGAGGACAACAAAATGAATAAATTATGTAAGATTGAAGAAGAAGGCAAAATATTTGGGGTTTGTGCAGGCCTTGCTAGATATTTTAAAATAGACGTGACAGTCATCCGTTTATTGTGGTTACTAGCAGCAATTTTTGGCGTTGGCTCGCCAGTATTGGTTTACATCATCGTGGCGATTGTACTTCCTAAATACGATCCGGATGCAGTGGATTTTCAAGATGTGAAAGAAGAAACTGCCGATCCATACGATACAGAAGACCGATATAAGTAACAAACTTAATTTAACAAAAATGCAGAGCAAGCGTACTTCAAATTGAAGCGCGCTTTTTTCATTTTCAAAAGTCATTTTACTGTAATGGTATTTTTATGCCAAGACTAGTATAATGGTAATATGAGTTTCTCAAAATGGAGGCAATATGATAGATTTTATAAAAGGCAAACTCGTACATAGTTATGGTGATTCGGTAATTGTGGAGAATAATGGAATAGGCTTTAAAATACACACCTCAATCGGTTCAGTGGCAGATTTTTCGTCACTCGGTGAAGAGGTTGTCGTTTATACAGAACTGATCGTACGTGAAGATTCAATGTCCCTTGTTGGCTTTTCATCTAGAGATGAACTGAATATGTTTCAGTTACTTACTTCAGTAAGTGGTATAGGCACAAAAGTAGGTATTGGGATCTTATCATCTATGCCTTTTGGGCAGCTGGCTGGTATCATTGCTTCAGCTGATATCAAATCGTTACAATCCGCTCAAGGCGTAGGCAAAAAAACTGCTGAGCGTCTCGTACTTGAACTCAAAGATAAAATGCCACAGACATTGTCACTTCAAATGCATGAACATGCACCAACTTCTATAGCCGATCAAAGCGTTCAAAAAGACGCACTTGATGCACTGATGTCACTTGGTTACACGCGTAGTGAAGCGCAAGGTGTCCTCAAGCAAATCGATATGGATCAAATGACGGTTGAAGATATTATCAAGGCATCGCTTAAGAAATTGATGTTCTAATGATTCGTTCAGAACAATTGAAGGCGTAAGATCAAAAGACACTTGGAGGCCGCATGGAACGCTTTATAACCCCTAAACTCACGGAAGAAGATAAATATAGCGAGCATGGTATCAGACCGCGCTTGATTAGTGAGTATGTCGGACAAGAGAAGACAAAAGAAAAATTGAATATATTTATGAAAGCGGCTTTGATGCGTGATGAGCCACTAGATCACGTGTTGCTTTATGGACCGCCTGGATTGGGAAAGACGACGCTGTCGCATATCATTGCAGAAGAGATGAATGTCGATATTAAAGTTACTTCAGGTCCAGCAATTGAAAGACCCGGTGATCTGGCAGCTATACTAACGAGCTTAAAAGAACGCGATGTTCTATTTATCGACGAGATTCATAGGCTGAGTCGGCAAGTTGAAGAGGTTCTTTATCCCGCAATGGAGGACTATGCAATCGATATTGTCATAGGCAAAGGACCTGGCGCGCGATCTGTAAGACTCGAACTTCCGAAATTCACTTTAGTAGGAGCGACAACACGTGCTGGCCAATTAACCGCTCCACTAAGAGATCGTTTTGGCGTCATTTGTAAACTCGATCTCTATGATGTGCATGAACTTTCTGATATCATTAGACGATCAGCAAATGTTCTAAATGTTCCAATGGATGAAGAGGCTGTTATTGAGATGGCGATGAGAAGTAGAGGCACTCCGCGAATTGTCAACAGGCTTCTGAAACGCGTGAGAGATTATGCGATGGTCAGAAGTGATGGCTTTGTGACGAAAGAAATTGCAAAGCTGGCGCTGGATCTGTTGGAAATAGATGCACTTGGACTAGACGCTGTCGATAGAAAAGTGCTGACATGTATCGTCGAAAACTTTGATGGTGGTCCTGTAGGGATAGAAACTTTAGCGGCATCGACGGGTGAAGAAACATCTACGATAGAGGATGTCTATGAACCTTATTTGATGCAAATAGGCTTTATCAATCGTACACCTAGAGGGCGTATGATCACAAATAAAGGTAGAATGCATCTAGGCTATGAGAGCGTTGCAACGACAGAACAAATTTATTTTGAATCACTACCCACGCTTGAGGAAGGGGAGTCTTTTTAATGATAGTTAAACAAAAAGGAAGATTGACAGGATGCATCGTCGCACTATTCATTGTGTTGAGCTCATTTGTTCCTGCAAGTTACAGTGTAAGCTCGCCTAAGACAGACGGTATGGTCGACGTAGGCATCATATATGGTAAAAATAATCAGTTCCCAATAGGCGTAGGCAGCGATCAAGGTTTTATTTTTGGAAGTGTTGAAAATGGTGTTTATTCGACTATTCTGGATTTGAGCGCTTATAAATCAATGATGCTCTACAAAGATGGCTTTTACGAACCAAGTGGCAGAACTTTAATGACAACGGGTGACTATTATTTGAATGGACAAGTCAAAGGTGGCTATCATATTCAAATAGGATCCACTTTTGAGACATATGATCAAGTGCTGTTGGAATTTACGGCCATTCAAGCATTGGCACCAGATGCTTATCTAGCATACGACAATGGATGGCGCGTTTATACAGGTCACTATTTAAGTCAAGAAGAAGCATATGCCAATCTCAATACGATGTCAGGAGCACTGTCGAATTTCGCACGCATCGTGACTGACCCAAATCCAAGCAGTGTGATTGTCTCTGTAAATGATAAAGTCCTATTTAGTTTTGATAGTACGGAGAAGGAATTTATATTTAGCACGCAGATTTTTGAAGTTGGCGCGATTAAGTATCGCGGCAGTTTTCTAGTAAAACGTCTACCAGGCAGTGATTTCACTTTTATAAATCGCGTTACTTTGAGTGAGTACCTTTATGGCGTTCTGCCAAAAGAGATGAGCGGTGATTGGCCGATTGAAGCCTTGAAAGCTCAAGCAATCGCTGCAAAAAATTACGTCATCATGTCAGGCACTAAATATGCTGCTTTTGGTTTCAATGTAGATAATACGACAAACAGTCAAGTATATGGCGGTTATTCAGCAGAAAAACCAAACAGCAACCGAGCTGTGGATGAAACAAATGGCTATGTGTTAACATCCGTTGGTGAGATTGTGCCACTTTATTATCATTCTCATAGCGGTGGCATCACAGACAATTCAGAATATGTATGGAATGCTGCATTGCCTTACATTAAGAGCACGCTCGATCCATATTCAATCGGTTATCCTAACACGGATTGGAGTGCCACGATTAATCGTTCAGATATTGAACAGAGACTCATCATCGGCGGATACAGCATAGGTAGCTTAAAAACGATCAATATTATAGAACGCGCACCATCAGGTCGTGTCACGAAGCTCGAATTTGTCGGTTCTATCAGCAAAGCGACCCTTGTTAAAGATAAGATTCGTTATGTTTTAGGTAGCGCAGGTTTGAAAAGTTCGCTTTTTAGTTTTGATGCTGGAACTGCCGTAACAAATATTGAACGAGCGAAAGCAGGAACATCTGCATCGGATTCTGCAAATACAGCAACCACAACACCAGCTTCTAGCAACCAGTCGATCGCACCGCTCGTCATGACGACGAATGCTGGCATTTATGGCAATTATATCGATTCAAATACACTTTCTATCGTTGAAGGTGGCCAGACTAAAACAAAGGTCATGGACAAGTCTGCACTGAGATCCGCGACGGATATTTACACGAGTGCCCCACAAACTTCCGTACCTTATATGTATAATAGTACTGAATCATTTGACATGAGCAGTGGAAGTGTGATATTTTATGGACACGGGTATGGACATGGTCTCGGAATGAGCCAATTCGGCGCAAAAAAAATGGCTGAAATGGGCATGACTTTCGAAGAGATTTTGTCATTTTATTACAAAGACACGCAATTGCTAAAGCAATAAGCTATAAACTATAAGCAATAGCGCATTGAAAGGGTAGACATGAAAACGAGTGATTTTAAATTTGATTTACCTGAATCTCTTATAGCTCAAACGCCACTTGCCGATCGATCGAGCTCACGCCTTATGTGCATCGATCGAGGGACTGGTGAAATCGAGCATAAGAGATTTTATGATGTCATAGACAAAATAAAACCAGGCGATTGTCTGGTGCTTAACAACACAAAAGTTATTCCTGCACGCCTGTTTGGTTCTAAGGAAACAGGTGCTGTCGTAGAGTTTCTTCTACTTAAAAGAATCAGTTTGACTAGGTGGGAAACACTAGTTAAGCCAGGGAAGAAAGCAAAAATAGGCACAAGGTTCGTCTTCGGTGATGGAAGCTTGCAGTGTGACATCGTCGACATAGGAGACGAAGGCTCACGTATAATTGAGTTTATCTATGAAGGCGTTTTTGAGCATATATTGGACGTTCTTGGTTCAATGCCTTTGCCGCCATACATCACTGAGAAGTTGGACGATCCAAAACGCTATAATACAGTGTATGCAAAACACGATGGCTCAGCTGCTGCACCAACTGCAGGACTACATTTTACTGAGTCGTTGTTGCAGGCTGTAAAAGATAAAGGTGCAACGCTGGCGTACGTCACACTACACGTTGGCCTTGGAACATTTAGACCAGTCAAAGTGGATGATGTACTGAATCACAAGATGCATACAGAATATTATATGCTAGATGAAGAAAATGCAGAGATTATCAATTGTGCGAAATCAGCTGGTGGGCGCATTATATCCGTAGGTACGACGACGACGCGAACACTTGAAACCATTGCAGAACCAAATGGGCACTTGAAAGCTCAAAGTGGTTGGACAGATATTTTTATCTATCCAGGATATACTTTTAAACTGGTCGATGGCCTTATCACAAATTTCCATTTGCCAGAATCGACGTTGATCATGTTAGTTAGTGCATTTGTCAATAAAGAAGCGATTCTAAATGCTTATAAGATTGCAGTAGAATCAGGTTATAGATTTTTTAGTTTCGGGGA
The DNA here is from genome assembly GCA_942493125.1 of Acidaminobacteraceae bacterium. GTDB lineage: Bacteria > Bacillota > Clostridia > Peptostreptococcales > Acidaminobacteraceae > Fusibacter_C. The sequence continues at coordinate 3,301,607 of OW818667.1, forward strand.
CGCGATGATGATCACATTAGAGGAAGCGTCTATAAAGGAAGGGAGCAACAATGGCAATTAGATATGAACTGATAAAAGAATGCGCTCAGACTGGTGCACGCCTTGGTAGATTGCATACGCCACATGGCATCATTGAAACACCTATTTTCATGCCGGTTGGCACGCAAGCAACTGTTAAAGCGATGACACCTGAAGAACTCAAAGAAATGGAAGCGCAAATCATCCTTTCAAACACGTATCACCTTTACCTCAGACCTGGACACGATCTTGTCAAAGAGGCTGGTGGACTGCATAAATTTATGAATTGGGATCGACCAATTTTGACGGATAGTGGTGGCTTTCAAGTGTTCAGCTTAGGAGACCTTCGCAAAATTACCGAGGAAGGCGTTACTTTTCAATCGCACTTAGATGGCAGCAAGCATTTTTTATCACCTGAGAAAGTCATGGAAATCGAAAACGCCCTTGGTGCGGATATCATCATGGCATTCGATGAATGTGCACCATACCCAGCTGATCACGATTATGTCAAAAAATCTCTTGAACGCACAACAAGATGGGCTGTTAGATGTAAAGAAGCGCATACTAATACTGAAAACCAAGCATTGTTCGGCATCGTTCAAGGCGGTATGTATAGAGATTTGAGAGAACAAAGTGCAGCTGAACTCGTCGCACTTGATTTTCCTGGTTACTCAATTGGTGGTCTCAGCGTTGGTGAGCCAAAAGATTTAATGTATGAAGTGCTTGATTATACAACGCCGCTTTTGCCAAAAGATAAACCGAGATACCTCATGGGTGTTGGTAGTCCAGACGCCTTGATCGAAGGGGCTATCAGAGGCATTGACATGTTCGACTGTGTGCTTCCGACGCGTATTGCAAGAAATGGCACTGCAATGACTTCAGAAGGTAAGGTCGTCATCAAAAATGCAAAGTACACGCGCGATTTCACACCACTCGATCCTAATTGTGAGTGTTATTGCTGCAAGAACTATACACGTGCATACTTAAGGCATTTGTATAAAGCGGATGAGATTTTGTCATCACGCCTCATGTCCACGCACAATCTCCATTTCCTCATCAATTTGATGAAGCAAGTGAGACAGGCGATCATGGACGATCGATTGATGGATTTTAGAAATGAATTTTTCGCGAAATATTATGGAGAAACGCAATTGTAATGACAGAGAATTCTGTTATAATTGAATATAAGTGATGTCAGAAATAATGAATTTTTTAAAGGAGATAAAGTATGAATAGCACGATTGGTTTAGTTCTCTATATGGGTTTTTTCTTTGGTTTGATGTACTTTTTAATTATTAGACCACAAAAGAAAAAAACAAAACAAATGACCGAATTGAGAAATAGTGTTCAATCCGGCGATGAAGTTGTCACAATTGGTGGCGTCGTAGGCCGAGTTCTCAATGTTAAAGAAGACGAAGTCGTCATCGAAGTGGGTGCTGCTAGAACTAAATTGACATTTAAAAAATGGGCGATTTCTACAATTGATAAAGGTGGCAACAAAATGATCGAAACTGAAGAAGTTGAGATTGAAGAGTAACAAATATTGATACGTTCGATTGAGGCATGTCGCTGACATGCCTTTTTCTATGGATGAATTAACTCTTTTCTAAACAGCTAAAGCATGGTATAATATCTTGTATTTTGGTTAAAGGGAATATAATTTTGGGAGGTAATACGAGTGAAACACATAAAAACATTAAATTCAGGTACATTAAAAGGTTCAGCTGCACACGGCGGATGTGGCGAATGTCAAACATCTTGTCAATCAGCATGCAAAACGTCATGTACGGTTGGTAATCAGGAATGTGAGCGTACAAACAAGTAACAATCTTCGATCAATATTGACGGCGCATTTTGTTTCAGGCGTCGCTGAGAACAGAAGAGTGTGAGAATACTAAAAGATAACAATAGCGTATTTTAAGCAGTTAAACTGTATAGAATGAACACAAAAGAGCAGCCAACAGCTGCTTTTCTTCTTGCAATTCAATTAGGAGGTAAAAATGATCCACAAGTTCAAACAAGGTGATCTTTATTTTGTTCTCGATGTCAACAGCGGAGCAGTGCATGTCATAGATGAAATCGTATTCGATGCTTTGGAATATTATCCGCAAAACAATGCAATTACCGTTATCAGAAATTTGAAAGACAAATATCCTGAGCAAGCGGTAAAAGAAACACTTGAAGAAATTGATTTTCTCATCGAAAACGACATGCTCTTTACGGATGACGCTTATGTCAATTCCATCGAATTCAATAACAGAATGCCTGTTATTAAGGCGCTTTGTCTACATGTGGCACATGATTGCAACATAAGATGCGCTTATTGCTTTGCTTCACAAGGCGATTTTAAAGGTGACCGTTCACTCATGTCATTTGAAGTGGGCAAGAAAGCTCTGGATTTGCTAGTTGCCAACTCTGGAAATAGAAGAAATCTCGAAGTCGACTTTTTTGGTGGAGAGCCACTCATGAATTTCGAAGTCGTAAAGCAATTGGTTGAATATGGCCGAAGCATTGAAGCTGAGCACAATAAGAATTTTAGATTTACGATGACGACAAATGGCGTTTTATTAAACGATGAAATTATAGATTATCTCAATACGCATATGTCAAATGTCGTGTTAAGTATTGACGGCCGCAAAGCGGTAAATGACAAGATGAGATATACCATTTCTGGTGGTGGTACTTACGACATCATCGTTGAAAAATTTAAAAAATTGATTGAGAAAAGAGAGGGCAAGTCGTATTATGTACGCGGCACTTTTACTAAAAACAATCTGGATTTTGCAAACGATGTCATTCATTTAGCTGATCTCGGTTTCAAGAGCACATCGGTTGAACCCGTCGTTGCAAAACCAACGGATAGCTATGCGATCACTGAAGAAGATATTGAAACGCTTAACCTTCAGTATGAAGCACTTGCAGAAGAAATCGTCAATCGAAACAATACGGATAAAGCCTTTTCATTTTTCCACTTTGCAATCGATATGAAACAAGGTCCTTGTGTGATCAAACGACTTTCTGGCTGTGGCGCTGGTTCAGAGTATTTAGCGGTTACACCAGAGGGCGATATTTTCCCTTGTCATCAATTTGTAGGCAATGACCACTTTAAAATGGGCAATGTGCTTGCAGGCATATTGGATTTCGGATTGACCAATGAATTTAAGAACGCGCACGTCTACAATAAAGAAAAATGTCGCTCGTGCTGGGCTAAGTTTTACTGCAGTGGTGGTTGCCACGCAAATGCCTATAATTTCAACAACGATATTTTCGTGCCTTATGAAATAGGTTGTGAACTTGAGCGAAAAAGAATTGAAAGTTCCATTTATATCTATGGCAAGCTGAACCATTCTGAAGAATAGTGGAGGTTCGTTATGTTGACAGACATTAAAGGTTTTACACCAGTTGTTCATGCAGATTGCTTTATCGCGGACTCTGCTGCTGTGATTGGTCAAGTAAGACTAGAACAAGGTGCAAACATTTGGTATAATACAGTAGTTAGGGGTGACGTGGAACCTATTGATATCGGTGAAAACACAAATATTCAAGATTTAAGCGTCATTCATACAAGCCATGGTCATCCAGTGTGCATAGGTAACGGCGTAACTGTCGGACATCGTGCCATTTGTCATGGATGCACGATTGAAGATAACGTATTGATTGGCATGGGCGCAATTGTACTTGATGGGGCTCATATTGAAAGCGATGTCGTCATCGGTGCAGGTTCACTCGTTCCACCTAATAAGAGAATTCCATCAGGTTCTTTGGTCATGGGTTCACCGGCGAAAGTCGTTAGAGCGCTTACTGAAGAGGAGATTGAAGGCATAAAGCAATCTGCACGTGGCTACGTGGAATTGTCACAGCATTACAAATCAAAATAGGAGGCATTCAAAATGAAAGGAAAAAACACGTTATTGTTTTTCCTGATTGTAGCATTAATTGCAGGAACAGCTTTAATAGCAATCAACGGATTGACAATTGGCAAGTTTTCCATCTCGCCTGTTAAGGATCAACTCAAATTGGGACTAGACATCAAAGGCGGCGTTGTCGTTGTTTATGAAGCCCAAACAGATGAAACTGACGATGCATTGGCAAGAACAATGGAACAAACGAAACAGATTATTGGAAAACGTATTAATGAACTTGGACTCACTGAACCAATTATCACATTACAAGGTGATAAGAGATTGCGCATAGAGCTTCCAGGAGTTGGCAATTCTCAAGAGGCAATTGACGTTATCGGAAAAACGGCATTGCTAGAATTCGTGCTTGTTACTGGAGATACACCTGCTTATGAAGGTATGTCAATAGACGATATTGAGTATGAACAAATACTTACAGGTATTAACATAGAAGATGCCTTTGTTTCACAAAATGAGTATAACCAACCAGTTGTTTCATTAAAGTTTGATGATGAAGGAACAACACTTTTTTATGAAGGCACAAAAAAAGCGATTGATAATGCAAACAAGCGTGGCCAAATTGCGATTGTACTTGATAGCGACATAATTTCTGCACCATATACTGAAATTGTCATCTCTGATGGTGAAGCAGTCGTTCAAGGTAATTTTTCATATGATGACGCTAACAGTTTAGCAATGTTAATCCGTGGTGGTGCACTGCCTGTACAATTAGCAGAAGTGCAAACGTCAGTTATTGGCCCGACACTTGGACTCGATTCATTTAATTCAGCGATTAAAGCTGCATTGGTAGGCATCCTATTGGTCATGTTGTTCATGATCATATTCTACAAAATTCCAGGCGTGATCGCATCAATTGCCCTTACTTTATATGCAACACTCGTTATTTTCGTGTTGATTGGTTTAAATGCAACACTGACATTACCAGGTATAGCTGGTATCGTTATTTCCTTGGGTATGGCTGTTGACGCAAATGTCATTATCTTCGAACGACTTAAAGAAGAGATGAAAGTTGGAAAATCTTTGCGAGCATCAATTAATAGTGGTTTCCATAGAGCAATGAGCACTATTATCGATTCAAATGTTACGACTTTTATTGCCGCATTGATACTATTTGCATTTGGTGAAGGTCCTATAAAGGGCTTTGCAGTTACCCTTATGATTGGTATTATTTCAAGTATGTTTACTGCAGTTATTGTAACCAAGACGCTATTAAAATTATCGCTTGGATTCACTGATCGCAAGAAACTGTACGGATCAAGGGGGTAAGACAAATGAAAATGCTAAATATAATGAAACATTATAAACTTTGGTTTGCTTTTTCAGGAGCAGTCATCTTGTTAGGATTCATGATGATGCTATTCAATGGCCTAAATCTTGGCATTGATTTTACTGGTGGAACGATGTTGCAAGTAGAAATTGGAAAAGAAGTCTCAGTGAAAGAAATATCTGAAGTTATTGAATCTTTTGACTTGAATCCAGATATCGTTCACTCCGGTGTCGACAAAACGGAAGTGATTATTAAGACTAAAGCATCTCTTGATAACGATATGAGAAAAGAAGTGTTTGGTGCTTTGAAAGTAGCTTATGGTCTTGAAGACAGCGATTTAAAAGGTGCTGAACAGTTTGGTCCTGCAATGGGAAAAGAGATTAGAAATCGTGCAATTATTTCTATACTCATCGCTTCAGTTGTTATGCTGATTTATATTTCAATTAGATTTGAAACAGTTTTCGGAATCGCTGCAATTATTGCTTTGTTGCATGACGTATTTTTTCTTATTGCGATTTATGCCATCTTTGGTATTTCAGTAAACTCTTCGTTTATTGCTGCAGTACTTACAATCGTCGGTTATTCGATCAATGATACGATTGTTGTCTTTGATAGAGTGAGAGAAAACGTTAAACGCGAAAAAACAAAGGAACACTTTGATATTATCAACACGTCAGTGACACAAACAATGACGCGTACTTTGAATACGTCAATAACAACTTTGATCGTTATCGGTGCATTATATATATTAGGTGTAACGTCTATCAAAGAATTTGCGTTCCCATTATTTGTCGGTATTTCAGTTGGTACTTATTCGTCAATTTTTATAGCAAGTCCAGCTTGGGCACTAACTAGAAATTATTTGGCAAAAAAAGAGCATTACGCCACAAAATAGTCGTTTTATGTATTAAATGTTGCTGAGCTCGGAGTGAAACCATTTCATTCTGAGCTTTTTTATCGACACCCCTGTCATAATAGACTATAATTAAAGTAATAATAGTGATAAACATTATTAAGAGGAGGGGCATTATGCAAGTCTACATAGTTTTAATACTCATATTTGCAATCATCATTACGTTGTTTGCATTATTTAATTCAGTAATTGTACCAGTTAGCTTGTTGTTTTTTGAAGTTGAGGTTTCACTAGCGCTCGTCATCATCGTGTCGACATTGATAGGTGCTGTACTCACAGCATTGATAGGCACAGCTAGAAAAATTCGCAGTGGTAAAGAAATTAAAGGCTTAAATAAAAAAGCGACGGAACTCGATAAGCAAATCGCTCTTAAAGACGAAGCGTTGAAACAAAGAGACGTTATGATCAGTCAAAAAGATGAGTTGATTGTTTCACAGAGAAAAACAATAGAAGAAATGGAAACAAATGCATTAAATGCATCAAATGTTGCGACTGCTGAAAATGACATAAATGCAATAAATACGACAAACGAAACGGTGGAACGATGATATTTCAGAATTCAATATGGACGTTCTCAGAGCAAAACTTGAGTGAAATAGAAAAGTATGGTGAGGTTTTTAATAAAGATCCTCTGATTACAAAGCTTCTACTCGAGCGAGGACTGCGTACAGAGAAAGAAGTGCATGACTTTTTAAATCCAAAAATTGAGGATCTTAGAGATCCTCTTTTATTGTTAGATATGGATAAAGCGATCTTGCGAATTAAACAAGCCATAGACCAAAATGCGTCTATTTGGATGTATGGGGATTACGATGTCGATGGCATCACGAGTATTGCCATTTTGATGAAGTATTTTGAGCATGTCGGTTTAAAAACGAATTTTTATATACCGGATCGTCAAGATGAAGGCTATGGTATCAGTGAGTTAGGACTCGATGCTATTAAAGCGTCAGGTGGCAACCTCGTTATCACTGTGGATTGTGGCATTACTGCCATCAGTCAAGCTCAGTACGCCAAATCCATTGGTCTAGATCTGATTATTACGGATCATCATGAGTTTCATGGCGATTTACCCGATGCAATCGCAGTCATCAACCCGAAGCGTGGCGATTACCCATTCAAGTTGTTAGCTGGGTGTGGTGTCGCTTTAAAGCTGGTACAGGCACTTTCTGGTGATGGGTTTGCATCATTTGTGAACAACGTAATCGATATTGCAGCACTTGGCACGGTCGCAGATATCGTGCCGCTGATTGACGAAAATAGGGTGATTACAAGTCTTGGACTCGATAGAATGTCTATTACGACGAATCCCGGGATTCAGGCACTTATAAGCGAAGCAGGTTTAGCGGGAAAGGAAGTCAATGCGGGACATATCGGATTTGTCATAGCACCAAGAATCAATGCTTCAGGTAGAATTGGCAATCCGAGCATCGCAGTTGAGATGCTAATTGAAAAGGATTACTTCAAAGCACTTGAAATCGCAAAAAAATTGAGTCTTCTCAACACAGAAAGGCAAATGCAAGAACGAGAAATCATGGATTCTGCTGAAAAATATATCAGGACGCATGTGGATTTGAACACTGATAAAATACTGCTTGTGGTCGGCGAAAACTGGCATACTGGTATTATTGGCATCGTTGCATCAAAACTCTCTGATAAATATAGTCGACCATCCGTCATCTTAAATGTTGATGGCGATTCAGCCAAGGGATCAGCACGAAGCATCGAAGGCATCAGCATCTATGAAGTTTTGCATAAATTTAAGGATCTTTTTGAGAAATTTGGCGGCCATGACCAGGCGGCTGGTCTCAGCTTGAAATCGGCTAATATCGAAGCGCTTCGCAATGGTCTTCGCAGTTTTGGAGAGGAAAATATCCGACAATATATGTTGGTTTCAAAGAAAAAAGTCGATGGCATTTTGAAACCACAGATGGTAACCCATCAGCTAGTTGAAAGTATTGAAGCGCTGAAGCCTTTTGGGATGGGTAATCCGAAACCGCAGTTTGTTTTCAATGATTTGATTATCGAAGATTACAAAGTGCTTGGGAAAGTGCAGAATCATTTAAAACTCGTTGTGAACGATGGCAACAGAGTATACGACGCGCTGGCATTCAATCAGGCGAGCTTTGTCCAATATGTTAGAAAATCAGATAAAATTCATTTGTTGATGACACTTGAGAAGAACAACTTTATGGGTGTTGAAACGATTCAATTTATGATTAGAGACATCGTCAAAGAACGCATGCCGATTTCCGATGCACTCTTGAATAAAAGTCACTTAGCACTATACAACTTTATCATGACCTGTGATGCGTTTGAAATAAATGAAGATTTTACAAAAATCGACACTTTTGATATAATATTTTCTGTTCCCTCAGATAAGCCGATAATGATCTACTCGCTAGATGGATTAAATCAGTTCAAAGATGTCGTTCTCAGAAATAATTTTATCAATTATACGTTGCACTTTAACGCGATAGATTATGAAGAATGTAGAGACGATTATTTCGATGTTGTCTTTATGCCTTTAGACTCAGATGAACCAGATGGGTATTATTATGCTGGTGCGACAAGTGCGATGGAAATTTGGTCGCATATACCTGATCGCAACGACTTGGCTCAATTTTACAAGAGCTTGCAGGACAAGCAGGAATCGACGATCAAAGAACTCTCTTTGAAAGGACAATTCAGCTTTACAAAAATCAGAATATGTCTCGATCTGCTTAAAGAAATGCAACTCATTTCATTTTCTGAAAACAACGGGTATTTCGAAATTGATTTGTTACCGAGACCTGCCGTAAAAAGTGATCTTGAACAGTTAAACCTGTATCAAAAGTTGATGCGCACATGGCGAAACTAAAATAAAGCATGGAATAAAAAACGTAACAAAATAAAGAATCAATAATAGACTTTTGTCTACTAGGATATGGAGGATGACCATGGATTTAAAATCAAAAATTAGAGTGATTGAAGATTTCCCAAAAGAAGGCATCAGTTTTAAAGATGTCACAACGTTATTAAGTGATGGTCAAGCATATCACGATGCAATCTATATGTGCATCGAAATGATAAAGGATCTTAAGTATGATGTCGTACTTGGACCAGAAGCAAGAGGCTTTTTGATAGGCGCACCTTTAGCTGTTATCACGAAAAAGGGTTTTGTCCCAGTTAGAAAACCTGGAAAACTACCTTTTGATACCATCCAACACGAGTACTTTTTAGAATATGGTTCAGACGTACTTGAAGTGCATAGTGATGCCATCAAGCCTGGTGACAAAGTTCTGATCGTCGACGATTTATTAGCAACTGGCGGAACGGCTAAGGCAGTATGCGAGCTCGTTGAAAAACTGGGCGGCGAAGTGGCTGGACTTGCCTTTTTAATGGAACTTGATTTTTTAGATGGCAGAAATGTGCTTGAAGGTTACAAAGTATTTAGTGCAATAAATTTTGAAGCGTAAAAAAAGGTTGTAAATAACCCTATAACTCTGTAAAATATATAGTAAATAGTTCGTCCAAGAGTTTGGGCGGACTATTTACTATAATTATGAGAAAATATTGTACTAAAATAGATACTTCAGATGGGTGTGACTATGAATTTAGATGGATATTTGGTAAAGATTAAGCAATATGCACCTTATCTTGACTTGGAACGCGTTGCAAAAGCGTACCAGTTTGGCGAGGTAGCCCACACTGGTCAATTGAGAAAAGATGGCACGCCGTTTTTCAACCATCCCACCAGTGTTTCGTTGATTCTTGCCGAATTGGAAATGGATGAAGAAACAATCATCGCCGCTTTACTTCATGATACTGTAGAAGATACTGACGTTACTTTGGCAGATGTTGAAAAGACATTTGGCAAAGAAGTTGCCGCGCTTGTCGATGGGGTAACGAAACTCGCAGTTATCAATTACGAGACAAAACAAGAACGTCAAGTTGAAAATTTGAGAAAAATGTTCTTGGCAATGTCCAGTGACATTCGCGTCATCTTGATCAAATTGGCCGATAGATTGCATAACATCCGCACACTTGGCGCTATGACAACTGATAAGCAAAAAGAGAAAGCGGAAGAGACAATCGATATTTTCGCACCGATTGCACATCGACTTGGTATCTTTAGAATCAAATGGGAACTTGAAGATTTGAGTCTCAAGTACCTCGATCCGGAAGGGTACAAAGAACTCGTCAAGAAAGTTGATAAAAAGAGAACAGAACGCGAATCGATCATCAACGATTATATCGCACAGATTGGCAACGCGCTTACTGAATTAGGACTCAAATTTGAAATCTATGGTCGACCAAAAAACTTCTATAGTATCTATAAAAAGATGAAATTTCAACAAAAGGAATTTGATGAAATCTACGATTTAACGGCGATACGTGTGGTCTGTGAAGACGTCAAAGACTGTTATAGTGCTCTAGGCGCCGTACACACGCTCTGGAAGCCTATTCCTGGACGTTTCAAGGATTATATCGCCATGCCAAAACCCAACCTCTATCAGTCGCTACACACCACGCTGATGGGTAATGGGGAACCGTTTGAAATTCAGATTAGAACACGTGAGATGCATGAGATTGCCGAATTTGGTATCGCAGCGCACTGGAAATATAAAGAAGGTTCAAAAACGTCTAACAACGAGATGGAGAAAAAAATCTCTTGGTTCAGACAGATGATGGAATGGCAGAGTGATCTAAAAGATCCAGGCGAGTTTATGAATTCGCTCAAGCTTGACTTATTCAATACTGAGGTATTTGTATTTACGCCGAACGGTCAAGTCGTCGATTTACCAGTTGGCAGTACACCTGTTGATTTTGCTTATAAAATTCACTCTGAAGTCGGAAACAAATGTATCGGAGCAAAAGTTAATGGCCGAATCGTTCCTTTAAATTACACGCTTCAAAATGGACAACGCATCGAGATTATGACTGCAAAGAATTCACCTGGTCCTTCAAGGGATTGGCTTAAATTCGTAAAAAGCACTCAGGCAAAACAACGCATCAAGCAATGGTTCAAAAAAGAACGTCGCGAAGAAAACGTCGAAAAAGGACAAGAGATGTTTCTTGCCGAACTCAAGCGTCAGAATATTCCTGCCAAAGCGGTTCTCAGCGAGGAGTACCTTGATGCAATCCTTAAGAGGTTGAGTTTAAAGTCGATTGAGGACATGTACAATGCCATCGGATATGGCGGCATCATGACCAATCAGGTTGTGCCGAAGATCCGAGAGAAATATTTTAAGGATCATAAGGAAGAGCAAGTCAAGTCGCGCTTTGAAACGGAGCGTTTTGAAGATTTGCCTAACAAGAAAAAAGAAATCAAGAAAAATGATACGGGGATCATCGTTAAAGGCATGGAAGATATCTTGGTCAGATTTGCCAAATGTTGTACACCAGTACCTGGAGACAATATCATTGGTTACATCACACGAGGAAGAGGCGTTACGATTCATCGCGCAGATTGTGAAAACTTTGAACATACAGATGATACTGAAAATAGATATATTGAAGTCAAATGGGCAAGCAGTATTGAAACATCCTATACAGCGAGTGTTCAAGTGGTTTCATTGGATCGAAAAGGACTTTTATCTGAAATCACCATGTTTATGCACGAATTGGACTTGACTATGTCAGGCATCAACGCAAAAATCGATAAGAGTGGCATTGCCATTGTCAATATTTCACTAGAAATTCAAGATATAGAAGAACTCAACAAATTTATGAAAAAACTTAAAAACTTAGAAGACATTATTGAGGTGAAGCGTATCAGCTCATAGTGCTTAGGAGGATATGTGAGAGCCGTCGTTCAACGTGTTAATTTTTCATCAGTCATCGTCGAAGGTAAAGTTGTCGGAGAGATAAAAATGGGACTTAATGTCCTACTCGGCGTAGAAGAAGGCGACACCAATCAAGATGTCGCATACATGGCAGAAAAGATAGTGAACTTAAGAATTTTTGAGGATTCTGATGAAAAGATGAACCTTTCATTAGTCGATGTTGGTGGTGAGATGCTCTGTATTTCGCAATTTACATTATTGGGTGATTGTAGAAAAGGCAGAAGGCCAAGCTTCATCACAGCGGCTAGACCAGAGTCAGCCAACACACTTTACGAAACATTTGTTGAAAGTGTGCGTCAAATGGGCGTACATGTTCAAACTGGAGAATTTCAAACGCACATGATTGTGGATATACAAAACGATGGACCGGTTACGGTTCTCGTTGATAGTAAAAAGAACTTTTGATTCACTGGAGGCAATTATGATTATAGAAAAACTGGCAGTGGGCGCTTATGCAGCTAACTGCTTTATTATTGGCGATGAAGACTCAAAAGTCGGTATCGTCGTAGATCCTGGTGGTGAAGCCGACAGAATTTTTAAAAAAATTGAGACACTTGGACTTAAAATTACTTATATCGTCATCACACACGGTCATGGCGATCACATTGGTGGCATCGACACCCTTAAAAAGTTAACAGGTGCCGAAGTGCTGATTCATCATGAGGAAGCAGAAATGCTAGAAAATGCCGCACTTAATTTAACGTCTTCTATGAATGGACCGACAGTTTCAATCAAGGCGGATCGTACCGTTGGTGATAGAGATATGATTACATTTGGAAAATTAAAGTGTCAAGTGATGCATACACCCGGTCATACGCGTGGTGGTATTTGTTTGTATTTTGACCAAGAGAAAGTATTGTTCACAGGTGATACGTTGTTTTATGGTTCTGTAGGACGTTCTGACTTGGCAGGTGGCAATCACAAGCAGTTGATACAAGCTATATTGACAAAAGTTATGTCACTTGATGATCAGGTGATCGTATACCCTGGCCACGGTGCTAGTACGAGTATTGGATTTGAAAGAAGAAAGAATCCGTTTTTGCAGGGATAATGAGGCATAACATGAACAAATTGACCGTACTGCAACGCGGCCTCGGTTCGAATTTTGAGATAGACAATCTACTTGAAGTGTTCGTTTTAAAAGCCGACTTAACGCATGCTGACGATGAAGCAGATTTTATAAACAAACTAAAAATTACGAATTACGGGCTCAGTATTGTTCACGACACTGAGGCAATCGAGATTCAAATGATACAATCGAAGGTTCTTGACTCAAGAACCTTATTTGTGTTGGATTATGAGCCTAAGATGTTGAGAGTTCTTGTAAAAAAGACAGTATATGAACTTCTTTCAAAACATTTCAAATCACTTTCAAAATGGGGCATCCTAGTGGGCATAAGGCCTGTCAAAATCGTCCATGAGCTCATGGATGAGGGCATGCCAATGGATGCCATTAAATCAAGGCTCGAAACGCTTTATCACATTGACCGGACAAAAGTCAATCTGATGACAGAAGTGGCTATCAAAGAACGCGACTATCTATATCCCAACGATCCTGATGCGATTTCACTCTATCTATGCATCCCATTTTGTCCGACGCGATGTCTATACTGCTCTTTTCCTTCGAACGATATGAAGCAAAAAGGCAAGCTGTTGCCTGAATATCTGGAAAAGCTACAAATAGAAACGATACATGCCATCAATCATATAAAGAAACTTGGCAAAAAAATTGACTGCATCTACATCGGTGGCGGCACACCGACGAGTATCAGCGAGATACAACTCGAATCGTTACTAGGCACCATCAAAAATCATATCGATTTATCTGCCGTCAAAGAGTATACTGTAGAAGCGGGCAGACCCGATACGATTACCCTTGGAAAGCTTGAAATCATGAAAGCCTACGGTGTGGATCGCATCTGCGTCAACCCGCAAACCATGGATGAACAGACGCTTGTCACCATCGGACGTGCACATGATGCGAAATCGATTACAGATGTCATGCAAATGGCAAGAGAGGTCGGCTTTAAGACGATCAATATGGACTTGATCCTTGGGCTTCCCGGTGAAACGGTAGTCAACAGTTCAAATACGATTGAGAGGCTTCTTGAAATGTCGCCGGAAAATATCACCATTCACACTCTGGCTGTTAAAAGGGCTTCTCGCCTCAACGAGGATTTGGATTTATATGAGTTATCACATGATGCCATCGTGGAAGAAATGCTCGACCAAGCAGACTTTGAACTTCGCGCACACGGAATCAGCCCGTATTATATGTACAGGCAAAAAAAGATGATTGGCCATCTCGAAAATGTTGGCTATGCAAAGCTTGGACATGAATCCCTATATAATATGCGCATTATGGAAGAAAAACATACAATTATTGCCTGTGGTGCAGGTGCTGTGTCAAAAATATGTGCACCGGAAGAAAACCGATTTGAGCGCGTTGCCAATTTCAAAGGGCTCGAAGATTATCTCAATCGATTTGATGAAATACTTGAAAAGAAAACAGTGTTAATATAGCACTGGAATAGAATTTATCAATATGGAGGCTATTATGGGTGAAGCGTTAAATGGATTAAAAAGATCACACTACAGTGGCGATTTAAGAGAAACACATATCGGAGAAACCGTCACTTTGATGGGCTGGGTACAGAAGAGACGTAATTTGGGTGGCTTGATTTTTGTCGATTTAAGAGACCGCTCTGGTATTTGTCAAATCGTTTTTGATACAGCTGTATCAGAAGAGGCATTTGCAAAAGCAAATGGCGTTAGAAATGAATACGTACTTGCTGTGACGGGTAAAGTCGTCAAACGTGAATCCGTGAACAACAATATACCAACTGGCGAAATTGAAGTGTTTGCCGACAGCTTAAAAATACTTTGCGAATCAGAAGTGCCACCGATTCATATCGATGACAACGACGAAGCCAATGAAAGACTCAGACTCAAATACAGATACCTCGACCTCCGAAAGCCTAAAATGCAAAATTATCTATTTACACGTCACAGAATCGCATCTGCTGCGAGACGCTTTTTCGATGATCACGGTTTCGTAGATGTTGAGACGCCTATGTTGACAAAGCCGACACCAGAAGGCGCGAGAGATTATCTCGTTCCAAGCAGAGTCAATCTCAACAAATTCTATGCTTTGCCGCAATCGCCACAGTTATTCAAACAACTCTTGATGGTTTCTGGTTTTGACAGATATTATCAAATTACAAAATGCTTCAGGGATGAAGATCTCCGCGCTGACCGTCAACCTGAATTTACACAAATTGACGTCGAAATGTCATTTGTCGATGAAGAAGACGTAAGGGCGATCAACGAAGATCTTCTAAAATACATCTTTAAAGAAGTAGCTGATATCGATGTTCAAATACCGCTGATGAAACTCAGTTATCATGATGCGATGACGCGTTATGGATCAGATAAGCCAGATGTGCGTTTTGGTTTCGAGCTCAAGTCTTTGAATCATGTATTTGCTTCAACAGAATTTAAGGTTTTTAGTGACGCACTTGAATCAAAAGGCGACATTAGGGGTATCAATATAAATGGGTATGCTGATAAATTTTCTAGAAAAGATATCGACAAACTCCAAGAGTATATCAAAGGTTATGGCGCAAAAGGCCTAGCTTGGATTAAATTTGCAGGCAATGAAATACAGTCATCCATCACAAAGTTCTTGGATGTGTCGAGCATCGAAGAGATCAAGCGCATTTTCGACGCAAAAGATGGCGACTTAGTTTTAATCGTCGCTGATAAGTCAAATGTCGTGTTCGATGCTCTTGGCGCACTCAGATGTGAAGTTGCGAAGCAACTCGGCATCTTAGATCCAAAGGATTACAAATTCTTGTGGGTAACTGATTTCCCATTGTTTGAATACGACGAAGAAGATAATCGCTACGTCGCAAAACACCATCCTTTTACATCGCCTAAGGATGAAGATATTGATATGCTTGAAAGTGACCCAGCAAATTGCAGAGCAAAAGCATATGATATCGTTCTCAACGGCTACGAAATCGGTGGTGGTTCTATCAGAATCCACAATTCAGCGGTACAAGAGCGCATGTTCAAAGCACTTGGCTTTACTGAAGAAGAAGCAAATGAAAAATTCGGATTCTTCATCGATGCCTTTAAATATGGCGCACCACCACATGGTGGCATCGCCTACGGTCTCGATCGTGTGACGATGTTGATGACAGGTACGGACAATATCCGCGACGTCATCGCATTCCCTAAGACACAAGACGCAAAATGTCTCATGACCAATGCGCCAAGTGTTGCGGAGCAAAAGCAACTCAGTGAACTATATCTAGAATTGACACCGATTGAAAAAAAAGAGATTTAGTGTCAATGGTTAAAGAATGAGGTGAATTAATGGACAGAGCAGGCGTAATTGTCAGTGAAATGGGAGAATTTTCAAAGGTTAAACTCGTCAGACATACAGCATGCGGCAATTGTGGCGCGTGTCAATTGGGCGATGACCAGAAGGATATTATGCTCATCGCAAAAAATACAGTACATGCCAAAATGGGCGATCTTGTTGAAGTGACCATGGCGACGAATAGCGTTTTAAGCGCAGCGTTCATCATGTATATCATCCCACTTGGCGGTTTATTTATAGGGCTTATGTTAGGTCAATGGTTATTTCCAGGCAAAGACATCATGACAGCCTTGTTAGGTATCGGAATGATGGCACTTTCATTTATCATGATCAAGCTCAACGACAAGCGTTTTTTAAAAAATGATAAATACGTGGCGCATATTATGACCGTTTTGCAGTCGGAACATGAAGGCATGGTGCCGCTTACTTGATCTCTTTGGAGGGAATATGGCTCTACATGACGTGCTAAATCTAGCGAGCAAAGATATATTCAATGCAATCGAAGAGGGCATTCACATCATTGATCATTCGGGACGAACGATTCTATATAACAAGGCGATGGAAGAAATCGAAGGTCTGTCTCAAAAACAAGTAATAGGCAAACACCTACTGGATTTGTTTCCTGACTGGACGCGCGAGAATAGTACATTGCTCACCGTTTTAGAATCTGGTGAACCAATCGTCAACAGAGAGCAAAATTATCTCAACTTTAGAGGCAAAAATATTAGAACGATCAATACCACCTTGCCAATCGTGGAAAATGGAATGACGATTGGCGCGGTGGAAATCGCAAAAAACATTACGATGGTCAACGATATGTCCGAGCAGATTATAGAGCTACAGCAGAAGTTGATCAAACCGTTGAAAAAAGAAGCCGGCATTAGACATTATCACTTTGAGCAACTGATTGGCAAAAACGATAAATATCTTGAGGCAATCAAAATTGCAAAGCGTGCATCTAAGTCCATATCCAGTGTCCTGATCTTTGGTGACACGGGTACTGGTAAGGAGCTATTTGCGCAGAGCATCCATTATGGCAGTGATAGAAATGTAAGGCCATTCATCGCACAAAACTGTGCGGCGATTCCAGAGACATTGCTCGAGGGCCTTTTATTTGGTACGTCAAAAGGGTCTTTTACAGGAGCACAGGATCGTCCTGGTCTCTTTGAACAAGCGGATGGTGGAACTTTATTCTTAGATGAAGTCAACAGTATGAGCTGGGCACTTCAGGCAAAAATTTTGCGCGTTCTTCAAGAAAACTACGTCAGACGCGTCGGTGGCAATCGCGATATCCCTGTGGATGTGCGCATCATTGCAGCGACTAATGAGGATCCAGAGCTGCTGATTCAAGCGGGTCAATTTCGAAAGGACCTCTATTACAGACTCAACGTTATCAATATACGTATACCGAGTCTAAATGAGCGTGTGGATGACATTCCACTCCTCGTCGACTATTTTATACGCGAATACAACGAACAGCTTGGCAAGGATATTTGGATGGTTTCATCGGAAATCCTTGAGGCGTTTAAGCGTTACAATTGGGCGGGCAATATCAGGGAGCTCAAGAACTTTATCGAGTCGGCCATGAACCTCGTTACAGACGAACATGTGATCGGCAAGGAGCATATGCCTTCGCATGTTGCTGAAGTGCTGATGAAGAAAAGTCATTATATGAAGCACGCGACGGAGTTGACCGATGATTTAAATGCACACCTCGCTAAGATTGAAAAGGACATCATCCTAAGCACTCTAGCACTCTACGGTGACAATATCAGCAAAGCTGCCAAGCATCTCAATATATCTAGGCAAAATCTTCAATACAAAATGAAACTCTATTTCTAAAACATCAAATATCAAAAATCAAATATCAAAACATCTTTCGGTTTAATATAAACCTTGAGATGTTTTTTTCGTTTATTCACACGTTAGTTGTCATTTTGTAACTTTACAAGAACATGATGCGCTTTTCACATGGTTTTAACAGTCGTATGCTAGCATACAAGTGAGACTGTACGATTTGTAGACAAAGTGCTGCAAAATCCTGAAAGTGAGGGAAATCTGTGACTGTAACTGATGAACAACTATCAGAAAGTGCAATATTTGAAGACATATTAAACAATGAGAAAATCACAAGTTTGTATCAACCTATTGTCAATTTAAGAACAAGCGAAATCATTGGCTATGAGGCTTTATCACGAGGACCTGAACAAACGCTATTTTATTCACCTTTGGCACTGATTGATAAAGCACATGAATTGAACCGAATATGGGATCTTGAGATGCTCTTCAGAAAGAAAGCACTTGAAAAATTACATCGATTGGATAAGGATAAATTTCTCTTCATTAACGTCGACCCTGATGTCATCAAGACACCAGAATTCAAATCAGGTTTGACGAAAGAGTATCTCGATCAAGTTGGTGGCGAAGAAACGTCTATAGTATTTGAAATTACAGAGCGCACAGCAATCAGTGACTATACAGCTTTTCAAATGATATTGGAAAATTATAGAAGACAAGGGTATTTGGTTGCTATTGACGACGTCGGCGCAGGGTATTCGGGATTAAAGACGATCAACGAGCTCAGACCTAACTTTATAAAAATCGATATGGATTTGATTCGCAATATTGACAAGGATGCTTTCAAGCAAGCTTTAATTAAGGCATTCGTCGATACGTCTCTTACGACGAACATCAAAATAATCGCCGAGGGCATTGAGACAAAAGAAGAGATGAAAACGCTTATTTTGCTTGGTGTTCATGCAGGGCAAGGGTATTATTTAAAAAAGCCAGCACGTTCTTTTGAAGCATTGGATGAAGATACCATCATCCGAATTCACGATTACAACAAAATTGCGAGAAATCTAAATGCCTTTTCAAAAGAGTATCACTACATCTCAAATTTAATTACAAATAGTCATCATCAAATGTATGAGTCAATGACCCCGGCTATAACTGTTAAAAGTTTTATGGATAAAACCAATATAAAAAGTGTTTGTATATGTGAAAATAACTGCCCAGTGGGGTTGGTGATGAAGCACAATTTAGATGCTTGTTTGTCAGGGAAGTACGGGTTTGCTCTCTATTCAAATAAACCAATTTCACGGATTATGAATACCAGCCCGTTAATCGTCGATTTGTACACGCCAATCAGTGTGGTGGCCAAAACGGCAATGGGACGTTCAGACGATCAATTATTCGATGATGTCATCGTGACCAAAGGGTCAAAGTATTTTGGTACAGTTTCAATGAAAAAGATTTTTGAATATACATTGCTGTTTGAAAAAAATAATGCGAAAGAGAACAACCCACTGACAGGTTTGCCAGGAAACCCTGTAATCACCCGTGTTTTAACGGATCTTGTCAGTTATAAAAACGCTTCTTGTATCCTGTATGTCGACATCAATGAGTTCAAAATATACAATGACGTCTATGGCTTTGAAAAAGGTGATTATATGATCAAATACATTGCAGATATGATGGGAGAAGTCGTAAAGAGAGACTTCCCGTTTTCTAGTTTTGTCGGACATATCGGCGGTGATGATTTCATCGTAGTCATCGACGGTGAACTCGAAAAGTGCAAGGTACTTGCTCAAAATATTATCGATCACTTTGAAGCGCAAAAGTCGAATTTCTTCACAAAAGCACACATCGACTGCGGTGAAATTCAGTCAGAAGATCGCTTTGGAATCGTGAGAAATCTCAAGTTGACCTCTTTATCCATTGCGGGGATTTATGGAGATTTAAGTACGTTCAAAACATCTGAACATCTCAGTGAAAATCTCGCACAAATCAAAAAAACTGTAAAAAAAATAGGGAAGAGCAGTTTTCAAATAAAACGCGCGTCCCTAAATAGTGATGATTTCTTGGATGAACCGTGTGTGGCAGCTACTTGTGCATCTTTTGTCGATTGTATAAAAATACCGCAGTGATAATCAAGCTAGCACCAAAAATGTGATAAGCTTCAATCGTTTCGCCCAAAAATATAACGGCTAGAACTGTAGATATGATTGGGACCAAGTTGATAAATAGTGACGCTTTAGAAGGTCCAATTTCTGCGATGGCCATCTGTTGTATCGAATAACCGAGTACCGTTGGAAATAGCGCCATATAGATCACTGCTAAATAGGGTCCCCAACCAACGGTAAGCGCATCTGTCGTCGCAAAATCATAAAGTGCAAAGGGCAACATGATCAATGCACTGAGTGCAAATGTGTAGGATGAAAGTTTAAGCGGTCCGAGGATTGGCATACCCCTCTTTACGATGATGCCATAGATTGCCCAAAGCATTGTACCGCAAAACATGATAAAATCGCCCTTGTTTAGGTCAAAAGTCAAAAGAGCTTCTAAACTGCCACCTGTGATGATGTAAACCACACCAAACAATGCCATGAACAACATGGCTATTTTTTTTGCAGATAACTTTTCGCTTGCAAAAATTGAAGCTAAAACTGCTGTGATCAGCGGGTTAGTGGCGTTGATCATGGAGGCTTTAGAAGCAGTAGTATATTGAAGCGCCGTAAAAAAGAACATATGATAACCGATCATGCCCACAGTGGCTGTCGCTATAATGAATTTCAGTTCTCCTTTTTTGATTTTCCAGTCTGGCCCTAATTTTTTCATCATGAAGGGAAATATGACGATTGCCGCAATGCCCATTCTCAAGAAGGTCAACACCACGGGACTGAGTTCGTAGACGCCTAATTTTGCCGCAATAAATGCGCCTGCCCAAAAGAATGTCGCCATGATCATGAGCAGAATAATCTTCGTATGTGCATGTTTATTCGACACGGTATACCCTCCAGTCATTTTTTTATATTATAGCATTAACTAATGGAAATTGCATAATTTCCTAATAAGTTGCAAAACCAAGTTACACATGGCAACAATGGCTGTGTTAAGCCATTATCATATGAAAAATACCTTAAAATAGGAATTATGCGATTTCTTCGCAATGGAAATTGCATCAGGTTGTGATGCAAGAAATTTTGCACTATCAGCGCAATCGCAAAAATTCTTGCACCTTATGTGCAAAATATTTTGCGATTTGAAGTAAAAAATCTAATAATTCAGACAATTGCACTTGATTACTTTCGTCATTTCAATTTTGCATAAAAATTTATCCACCAATTCCAAGGGCTTCGCCATTTTCTATCAAGAATTAATAGTTTTGGCATGACTCTTGCTTATATATACCACGTAGGCCTTTTAAAAGGCAAATTATACGGAGGTGACCTTTATGAGAACTGAAAATGTAAAAGTAGCTATTTGGGGTTTTGGTGCCATGGGTAGTGGTATGGCAAAGATGTTATTGACTAAAAAAGGTGTTGACATAGTAGGCGTTTGCGATAGAAATCCAGCGCGAGTTGGCAAAAGTATCTTTGAACTCTTAAATATTGAAAGAGGCGATAGAGCAGATGTTATCATCAATCCAGAAATTGATGAAGTCATCAGCGAAAAATCTTGTGACGTCGTATTGACGGCAACAGATTCTTTTACTGCAAAAGCATTTCCAAGATTAAAGCACATACTTGAGAAAAAAATAAACGTAATTTCTACAGCTGAAGAGATGGCTTATCCAAAAGCACAAAATCCTGAACTTGCTGAAGAACTTGATAGAATTGCAAAAGAAAATGGCGTATCAATTCTTGGTACTGGTATCAATCCAGGCTTGATCATGGACCTTTTAGTTGTCGTATTGACTGGTTGTATGACAGACGTAACTGAAATCGAAGCAAAACGCGTTAACAGCTTATCACCATTTGGCCATGCGGTTATGGAAGAGCAAGGCGTTGGTATCACAGTAGATGCATTCAACAAAGGCGTTGCAGACGGCACACTTGCTGGACACGTTGGCTTTGCTGAATCTATCAACATGATTGGCGATGCAATCGGCTGGAAAGTTGAAAAAATCGAAACGCAAATGTCTCCAATCGTAACTACTGTTGATAGAAAAGCACCACACGGTTTTGCTGCTGCAGGCGACGTTGCTGGCGTTAACATGACTGGTCAAGGTTTTGTCGATGGCGCTGTTAAAATCAACATGATCCACCCACAACAAATCGAACCAGAGATGGAAGGTACTTTCACTGGCGACTATATCACTTTAAAAGGTTCACCAGAAGTCAACATGAACATCAAACCTGAAGTTGAAGGCGGCCTTGGTACAATCGCAATGTGCGTCAACATGATTCCACAAATCATCAACGCTGACCCAGGTCTTAAAACGATGCTTGATTTGCCAGTTCCAAGAGCAATCATGGGCGATATGAGACAGTTTATCAAATAAGTATTATTTGAAGAAATTGCGTATTTTTCATATTAGAAAGAGGTGTTTTCATTGAACGTTAAAAAAGGTGATTGGGTAAGAATACACAGTATCATTTTTACGCCAGATCAAAGAGCGCCACAAGTACCGGAAGATACAAAAAAAGTCCCCCTAGAAATGTGGGTTAAAGGCTTTTGTGATAGAGATGCCAATATTGGTGATGAAGTAGAAGTCACAACCATCGTCGGCAGAAAAGAAAAAGGGGTTATCGTAGAAATCAACCCTGTCTACAGACACTCGTTTGGCAACTATGTACCTGAGATCATGCAAATCGGCATTCAGCTGAAGGAAATACTCTTTGGAGGTGATGCTGATGAAAGATAATTCTTATTTAGCGGTCATGGGTAGAAAAAATGAAATCATGAAAGATGCCATTGGCATCGATTATTCACTGTTTGAAAGCGAAGGCATCGCCTTTGACTACGAACGCATGATGCGCGAGACGGGTTACACGCTCGAAGAAATGCAAGACATTCAAGGTAGAACTGGCGTCGGCAACACACCGATGCTGGAACTTAGAAATATTACAGCGCTCGCAAGAAAAATGGCACAGCCAGGTAAAGGCGCTAGAATCTTTATAAAAGACGAAGCGGCAAATCCATCAGGAAGCTTTAAAGCAAGACGTGCGGCAAATGCCGTATACCATGCTAAGAAGCTCGGCTACAAAGGCGTCATCGCTGCGACGAGCGGAAACTATGGTTCGGCAGTCGCTTCACAAGCTGCAATGCACGGTTTAAAATGCATCATCGTTCAAGAAACGTATGATTCAAAAGGCGTAGGCCAACCAGAAATCGTCGAAAAGGCGAGAAGATGTGAAGCTTACGGCGCTGAAGTGCTTCAAATGTCAGTAGGTCCTGAACTCTTCTACAAATTCTTGTTGTTGCTTGAAGAGACGGGTTATTTTAACGCATCGCTCTATACGCCATTTGGTATAGCGGGCGTTGAAACACTTGGCTATGAGTTATCTATGCAATGCAGAGAAAAGTATGGCAGAGACGCTGACGTCGTCGTATGTACCAACGCTGGTGGCGGCAACTTAACAGGTACTGCTAGAGGCCTTATCAAAGCGGGCGCAGTGGACACGCAAATCGTCGGCGCATCTGTGGATTTATCAGGTCTTCATATGGCAAGTGATGAACAATTCAACAAAAAATCGTTCACGACAGGTCATACGGGATTCGGTGTGCCATTTGCAACGGTTCCTGATCGCTCAGATGTACCTAGATCTGCAGCTAGACCGATGCGTTACCTCGATCGTTATGTCACAGTAACGCAAGGTGAAGTATTCTACATGACAGAAGCTTTGGCGCAACTCGAAGGTCTTGAAAAAGGTCCAGCGGGAAATACAGCTTTAGCAGCAGCATTTAGTATCGCTCAAGAGATGGACGAAGATCAAATCATCGTCGTTCAAGAGACAGAGTATACTGGCGCTGGCAAGCACATTCAACCGCAGCTTTCGTTTGCACGCGATAATGGCATTGACATTTTCTTTGGCAATCCAGCAGATCAGGTTCCTGGTAAAAACATCATTTTACCTGAGCATCCAAGCATGATCAAAGCGGTTGATTTAGATGTGGATAAACTTAGAAAATCGCTTATCAAGCAAGCAGTGGCATCCAAACCAGTTGAGATCATCTCTGAGATGGACCTGCTCTACTTGATGCAAGAAACAAAGACGAGCGTAGAATTTGTTAAAAAAGCTTTAGATGAATTAGGTGTAAAATACTAGTTTGAATTTACAGATAAAATGAATTTATAAGATTTGATGCGGCATTAAAAATCATATGGAGGATCAAAATATGAAGGGCTTTCTTGTAAGAGAGGATGATTTTCGCTCGCGAAATCAGCACCTCGTGGGTTTAACAGACGAACAACTTAAAGAAAAATTTTGGAGCTTAGTTGAAGAAATTGTAGATCCATTAATTGACTTGGCTAGAAAAAACACATCACCAGCTATTGAAAGATCAGTTCTTTTACGTATGGGCTTTTCGAGCTTGGAAGCGAAACCACTAGTAGACGGCGCAATCGACAGAGGCCTTATGGGTCACGGCGTTGGCCATGTTGTCTACAGAATCTCTAAAGAAAAAAACATCGACATCAGAACAGCTGGACTCGAGCTTATCGAAGGCAAGCACTGGGATGATGCGGTACAAATCTTCAAAGGGGGTAACAAATAATGGCTCATTTAGAACTCGATAAAAAAATAGACGTTAAAGAAATTCTAAAGGATCTTGAAAGTTACAGACCTAAGAGAAGAGGTTGGACTTGGAGAGAAAAAAGCGAAAAACAAACTTATGGCCCATTTGAATATTCAGATATGTCGACACCGCTTAAAAATTATGTTCCAATGCCAGCGGCTCAATACTTCGGCAACATAGACCCACAACCAAACAACACAATCACGACTGAGATTGCATCTGGTCGTTTTGAAGACGATATCAGAAGAATGAGAATGGCTGCATGGCATGGCGCTGACCACATCATGGTTATCCGTACTGCTGGTCAATCACATTTTGACGGCTTGATCGAAGGTACCCCACAAGGTATCGGCGGTGTTCCAATTTCTAGAAAGCAAGTTAGAGCACACAGAAAAGCGCTCGACCTTATCGAAGAAGAAGTTGGCAGACCAATCAATTACCATTCATATGTTTCTGGCGTTGCTGGTCCAGACGTTGCCGTCATGCTCGCTGAAGAGGGCGTAAATGGCGCGCATCAAGATCCACAATACAACGTGCTTTATAGAAACATCAATATGGTGCGTTCATTTGTCGACGCTGCTGAATCTAAAAAAGTCATGACTTGGGCTGATATGGCTCAAATCGACGGCGCGCATAACGCCAATGCAACGGCTAGAGAAGCATGGAAAGTAATGCCTGAACTTATGGTTCAACATGCGATCAATGCACTTTATTCTTTCAAATCAGGTATGCCTAAAGCGAACATCGCACTATCGACTGTTCCGCCAACATCATCACCTGCGCCAAGCATCAAGCTTGACCTCCCATACGCAGTAGCGCTTCGTGAATTCTTCACAGAGTATAAAATGCGTGCACAAATGAATACGAAATACATCACATCGTCTTCAAGAGAAGCGACTGTGACACACGTTATGAATATGATGATCTCTAGAATGACATCTGCTGATATTCAGTCTACAATCACACCAGACGAAGGCAGAAACGTGCCTTGGCATATGTACAACATCGAAGCATGTAATACGGCTAAACAAACGTTTGCAGGTCTTGATGGTCTTATGGACATGGTTGAACTCAAATCAGAAGGTTTCTTAAGAGACAAAGTTAGAGAGCTTAAAGAGAGAGCTGTTTTATATGTTGAAGAAATCATCAGTGCTGGTGGCTATTTCAACGCTGTTGAGCACGGTTTCTTCGTAGACTCAGGTATGTACCCACAAAGAAATGGCGACGGTATCGGCCGTAAGATCGATGGTGGCGTTGGTGCTGGTACAGTTTACGAGAGAGCGGCAGACTATATGGCGCCTGTTACAGCGCACTTTGGTTACAACAACGTCGAGCAATACGATGCGGCTGCAGTTGGCAACCCTTCTATGTTGATCGATGGCTGTACATTTGAAAAACCAGAAAAGATCGTCTACATCGACGAGCTTGACGATACAGACAATGTGAACCAACGTATGGCTGAAAGCGAAAAATACCGTGGTGAGCACGGCGAATCAAACTTTGTCAAACCAGAAGTTCAATGGCTTGGCGACGGTGTGGTTCAGGTGGAGATCCTCCTTCCTGTTTCACAAAGAATCGCTCAATTCGCTGCGATTGAATTTGCTAAGAAAATGAACCTCAAAGATGTAGAGATGATTCACATCGAGCAAATGCACCCAGTTGAAGGCACACGTGTCCAACTCAAAGGCGTTCTCGACATGGATATCGACCTAAACAACCTTGTGATTCCTGCAGAGCCAGAACTTATGAGCGAAGACGAAATCAGAAGCGAATTCGACCTTAACCCAATAAAAATCGTCGCTGGTACTGTTGGCGAAGATGAGCACTCCGTTGGTCTTAGAGAAGTTATCGACATCAAGCACGGCGGTATCGAGAAATACGGTTGTGAAGTTGAATACCTTGGCACTTCTGTTCCAATCGAAAAATTGGTAGATGCTGCAATCGAACTCAACGCAAATGTCATCTTGGCGTCGACAATTATCTCGCACGACGATGTTCACTACAAAAACATGAAACGCATCCACGAATATGCTGTAGAAAAAGGCGTGAGAGATCGCTTTATCATCTGTGCAGGTGGTACGCAAGTTACACCAGAAATCGCACGTGAAAACGGCATGGATGAAGGTTTTGGCAGATATGACCGCGGTGTAAACGTCGCGACATTCCTCGCTAAAAAACGCATGGCTCAACGCGGTCTTTAATCCCAATAGATTCATAAATTAATGCTTTAGCGTCAGGCAAAAGCTCAGCGTGGTGATGATGCTCGATATCAAACTGCGTTGAGCTTTTACTATATTTTGAGAGGTGGTCAAGCGATGAGGGTCGATTTATTAGTTGCCGAAATCGGCAGTACAACGACAGTAGTCAATGCTTTTAACGGCATCGATACAGATAGCCCAGTGTTTGTGGGACAAGGTCAAGCACCAACGAGCGTCGCTATAGGCAATGTCACGATAGGACTTCATGAAGCAATTGAAGATTTTCGCGTGCAAATGGCATGGGACGATGTGATGTACGGCAAGCTCCTTGCCACAAGTAGTGCAGCGGGCGGTTTAAAAATGACTGTGCATGGTCTTGTTTATGACATGACGGCAAAAGCGGCAAAAGAGGCGGCTCTTGGAGCTGGAGCAAACATTCATATGGTCACTGCTGGCAAACTCAGAAGAACTGATATCAAAAAAATACTGGAAATTAATCCGAATATCATCATGATTGCAGGTGGTGTCGACTATGGCGAAATTGAAACCGCGCTGTATAATGCCGAACTCATCGCCAATTTGGATATAAAAGTTCCGGTTCTTTATGCGGGCAATGTTCAAAATCAAGAAGAAATCAAACTCATATTTGACGAAGCAGGCAAATTAGATTATCTTTATATAGTTGAAAATGTTTATCCGAAAATCGATTTTCTCAATGTGGAACCTGCACGTAAAGTGATTCAAGATATTTTCGAAGAGCATATCATACATGCCCCAGGCATGGAACATATCCGCGACATGGTTTCGGGGAGTATCATTCCAACGCCAGGCGCTGTCATGGAAGCGTCAAAACTTCTAAAGAGTGATATTGGTGACCTCATGACAGTAGACGTTGGCGGGGCAACAACGGATATCCATTCAGTTACTGAGGGAAGTGAAGAAGTATCAAGGGTTCTAATTAGTCCAGAGCCTATTGCAAAGAGAACTGTGGAAGGCGATCTTGGTGTCTACATAAATATGCAGAACATCGTCGAATTGATCGGCAAAGAAACCCTTCAAAAGAACTTGGATTTGAGCGAAGAGACTTTGAACACGCTTATCTCAAATCACGTTCCAATTCCAAAAACGGATCTGCAAGTCAAATTTGTTGAGCGTCTTACAAAAGAGGCAATCATATTATCTGCACATCGACATGCTGGCGGCTTTAGAACGCTTTACGGCGGAGGTGGCAAGAAAACGTATGCTGAAGGTAAAGACTTGACGAGCATCAAATATATTGTAGGGACTGGCGGCGCATGTACACGTCTGCCAAACCGCGTTGCTTTGCTACAAGAAATCACTAAAAATCTACTTGGAGACAAGCTGCTTCCAAATAGTGAGACACAGATTTTGATCGACAACGATTATATTATGGCATCACTGGGTGTGTTGTCTAAAGAGCACCAAGAATCCGCATTAATCCTACTCAAAAAATCCCTTAAAATCGTATAGGAGGCGTTTATGTTCCCTAGAGTTGTAATTGATAAGAAAAAACTGTTTCAAAATGCAAAAGTCATCATGGACTTAGCAAAAGCGCAAAACATTGATGTCTTTGTGGTCACGAAGGTGCATTCAGCAGATATTGAGCTTGCAAAAGTATGCCTAGAGGCTGGCGCTATCGGTGTAGCGGATTCGAGAATCCAAAACCTTGAAAAATTGTCTACTCTTCCATGTGACAAAGTGCTATTGAGATTGCCGATGCACGATGAAGTGGATGATGTCGTAAAGTATGCTGATATTAGCTTCAATTCAGAACTTTCAACCATTGCATTATTAGATGCCGCTGCAGCAAAAGTCGGTAAAAAACATCGTATTGTCGTCATGTTTGACCTCGGTGATTTGAGAGAAGGGTTTTTACCAGAAGAAGTAGATGTGGCCATACCTGAAATCTTAAAATGCCAAAATATCGTCATTGAAGGCATAGGCGTCAATCTTACGTGCTATGGTGGTGTCATTCCAACAGAAGACAATTTAGGTGAACTCACCGCTATCGCTCAGCACATTGAAACGACATACAATATGAAATTAAACATCGTATCTGGCGGAAACTCTAGCAGTCTATACTTGCTTGAAAATGGTAAAATGCCGAGCAGAATCAACAATTTAAGAGTTGGCGAAGGCGTTGTCCTCGGTCGAGAAGCGGCTTATGGTGAGCAAATCAAAGGCACTGCAGATGATGCGTTTATTCTTGAAGCTCAAATTATTGAATATAAAACGAAAAACTCGATTCCGAAAGGACTCATTGGGATGGATGCTTTTGGTGGTAAGCCAGTATTTGAAGACAAGGGTATGATTAAACGTGCGATTGTCGCTATCGGCAGACAGGATGTCGATCATTTGACACTGTTCCCAGTTGATGAACGTATTGAAATTATTGGCGCATCTAGCGATCATATGATTATGGACTTTACAGGGGCGCAAGAAGACTATAAAGTAGGCGACATCGTAAAATTCAAGATGGAATACGGCGCGATGTTGAAGCTGTTTACTTCTGAATATGTAGACCGCTGTTACTTGGATTAATCGTTGATTTACAACTGAATGAAACTTAAAAAAATGCAGCGCTGTCAAAGCCTGCATTTTTGTTTGGAATTGGTTGTTAACCCCTATTGCCATGGGGTATAATTGCTATAGACTGTATTTCACCTAGTAAATTGATAAAGTGAGGCACGCCATGAAAAAAATACTCTTTATAGATGATGAAAACAATATACTCCGTGCCATCAATCGTGCTTTTAGAAACCTGGAATTTGAATGCTTTTATGCAAATGGCATCATTGAAGCCATCGAAATATATCTCAAGGTCGATCATTTGGACATGATTATCACAGATGTCAAAATGCCATATTTTGATGGCCTTAGAGTGCTCAAGCTTTTCAAAGAAGCTTCACCTGAAACCATACGCGTCGCGATCACAGGTTATGCATCGGCGGCCAGTATCACAGAGGCAATCAGTAAAAATTTAGCGAAGCAATATTTCTATAAACCATGGAACAACGATGAGTTGATCGATGGCATCAGAAAGATGTTTATCCTTGAGGATAAACTCAAAAGTTCGAGAATTTTTGATATCGTCCAACAGTTTGACAGCATCAAGACGTTGCCAAGACTCTATAATGAGCTCAATTTATGCATCCAGCGCGATAAGAGCATCGAAGAAATCACGGGGATTATTGAACGCGATCCAGCAATTGCCTCAAATGTTTTACGTATTGCCAATTCAGCATTCTATGCAGCAAAGACGGGGAGCATCCAACAGGCCATCATGTACATTGGCCTAAACAATCTCAAACAAATTGTTCTGTCGTACGAAATTTCACAGATGAAAGAGCAGATGTTCTCAAAATGTGAATTCATATGGACGCATTCAAATCGCACGAATCTCATCTTTCAAGATCTTTATGCCAAGTATTTTAAAGCGAAAGTGCCTGCGATCATCAGTGCAGCTGGCATCGTCCACGATATAGGCAAGATTATCATGCTGCAGATATTTGGAGATCAGTACTATAACGAAACAGTTAAAGTGGGCCTAGAAGATGACCAGTTAATAGACGTTGAAAAATCATTATTTGGAATAGACCATTCAACACTTGGCGGCTATTTTTTGAACTGGTGGGCATTTCCATTGGATATCATCGAAATGACGTTATACCATCATACGCCAAAAGATCCCGACATCTCGAATAAGAAATTGGTGGCGCTTATGTGTATTGCTTCAAAGATTGAAATGCAAACCATTCAAACAGATAGCATCAACTATATGGATGCAAAAGATATACTCAATATTGACGATAGCTTTTTGATGGATATTCACATAAAATATAATGAAGTAGATCAGTCTTGATCTAAAATTAAGTTTCATAAATGAGGTGACACATGATCGATTATTCAAAGCACACCGTTCTCATAGTTGATGATGAAATAGAAATTCTAAAATCGTTAAATCGTGGCCTTCACCTAGAACCTTACCGAAAATTGTTTGCATCCAGCGGTCAACAGGCACTTGAATTTTTTGCGCAAGAAGACAGCATCAGCGTCGTGATAACGGACATGAGAATGCCCGGTATGAATGGCCTTGAGCTGTTGAAGCTCATCAACGAAATTAGCCCCAAAACGGTCAAAATCGTCTTGACGGGGTATACTCAGCTACCGCAGATATTGGCAACGGTGAACAATGTCGATATTTTCAAATTCATGACCAAGCCTTGGGATCTTGACGCCGAACTGAAAGTTTATATCAAAGAAGCAATCGCCTATTTTGAAGTGACAAACGATGAAGCGTTTAGACTGATATCAAGCGAAAAAAAGGGGGCACTTTACAATAAAATGCTCTCTGAAAGTTATGAAAAAGTAGACGTTGTTTTGAGACTCTACGATGAACTTGTAAAAGCGCTCAATCAACATCACCTTTTTACGATACAAGCTTTAAGAGGTGTTGAGTCGGTGGAAGCACTAAGTCCGATTATCGTTCAAATGAATGACAGGGTCCATTACCTGAACAAGGTTTTTGAAATGAGCCGATATACGATGAAAACGTTTGGCATCGCCGATGTGAAAGCGGCTATAGATTTAAGTCTAGGCAAATTTGAGACGACGAATCTACGCGTGGATATGCATATGGCCGATACGGATATCGTCTATTATGATAACTTTAAAATGATCTCGAGCATCGCAATAGACATTATTGAAACGTTACAGTTCAACGGTGGTGGGCTTACACGGGTGGAACTTCGGTCCAAAGTGATAGATGAGAATCAATTTCTACATGTCATTATGGAAAGTCTATCGAGTGAGAAACTCAAAGTAGTCTTTGGACACAAAAATAAATTTGTCGAAGCGGTGGTGAAAATCGTCGGAGGCAGGTTCTATGAAATCGAGATGGATGAATCGATTCGTTTTGAGTTGATTCTTCCGATCAAGCGGAAAACGATTGACAATAGTTGACATTAAAAAACCCCCATTGCAGCTTGCAGTGGGGGTTTTTTTCATCAAGTCATCTATTTATCTATTATGCTTCAGTTGTACCGCTTATCTATTATGCTTCAGTTGTACCGCCGTTCTGCCAAGCGTCAAAACCTTCCATAACTTTGTCATAGGTTTGTAGCGAAATATCAGGCAATGTGCCGCTAAAAGCTTCTTTAGCTTGTTCGAAGCCTTCCTCGAAAGCGGCTTTCAACGTCTCGATTTTTGAAGGATCACCACCAGAAATCGTTTTAGCAAAGTCGAGGAGTCTTTCTGCCGTTTTATCGACACCCCAATAACCATTTTCTGAGATGGCCTCTTTTGCCTTCGCACGGGTTTCCCCGTCAATCTCAACGAGTGGGTCTTCACCATTTTCAAAGGCCTTCATCACTTTTTCGTATTTGATGCCTTGTTTCTCAAGCATTGCTCGAACCATTTCTCTGAAAGAATCCGTATTCTGAGCGAAATCTTGCTTGATTTTATTGAGTTTTTGTCTGTCGATTTTATAGGTACCGAACGCTTCATTTGCGCCATTTCCGATTTCTAGTGTATCCATATTGGCATTTGCTTTATCATTTGCCGTGTTGATTTTGCCCTGTTCTTCAGCTACGCCATTTTTAAGTTCTTTTGTGGTATTCGTGTAAGCTGCAGCAATCTTATTGAGATTTGATGGATTGGTAATCATAAGTATTCCTCCTTGAATAAAATCATGATACTATTGTTATAAAGCATAAAACACGCATCCCTGCTTATATGACTATCGGCGCAATTGCCGTATGTCTTTAATTGTATTTCAGAAAGGATGGCTTCTATGTATCAAAAGACGTTGTTGTCGGAAAAAGTAGCTGAGAGCATCATCACAGCGATAAAAAATGGCTTTTACGCAGTTGGTGATCAGATGCCCAATGAGCTTCAGCTTTCAGAAGAGTTAGGCGTTTCTCGAGCAACACTACGGGAAGCGATAAAAATATTGATCAGTAAAAGTATCCTTGAAGTCAGAAGGGGTATCGGCACTTTTGTCTCGCAAACACCAGGTTACTCGATGGATGTGGCAGGACTTGGTTTTCTGGATTTACCGGCGCAAATAATCGATATACATCGCACGATGCGCTATTTTGACCTCGATGAACTGGCTGCTTATAATCATCTTTCCTATGATGCTCAGATCAAAATCGCTGAGCTATTGTCAAAGACAGAACGTATGCCAATAGAGATGTTGCAGGCTCTTTTTGAAACCACTGAAAAAATTGCCTTGTATCGCAATGGCAGTTTCAAGAATAGAATGATTTCATTGACGCATGAAGCTTTTCGACATGCAATCGATTTTAACGCTACAAGTTCAGATGCACATTTGACTGCAAGCTTTGAGGCTTTTGTCGATGCTTTGGGTGAAGAGGCAATAAAAGCACATTATGACGACTTTTTGATGCGCGTTAGACTCATGGCGCAGGAGGCATAAATGGATATTTTTGATTTAATGGCAAAAAAACAACTTGAGACCAATGCCCCGTTAGCGGAGCGTATGAAACCTGAAACGCTAGAGGATTTTATTGGACAAGAAAACATCATGGGGGACGATAAGCTGCTGACGAAACTCATTCGAACAGACCGTTTGACATCCATCATATTGTATGGCCCTCCAGGGAGTGGAAAAACCTCTTTGGCAAAAGTCATCGCTAAACGTACGGAAGCTGAATTTATTAGCATGAATGCTGTCACCTCAGGGGTTAAGGATATTCGTGAGGCGGTTGAACAAGCGAAAAATCAATTGTCGATGTACCAAAAACGAAGTGTTTTATTCATCGATGAAATTCATAGATTTAATAAAAGTCAACAAGATGCACTTCTCCCATTTGTTGAAGATGGGACGTTCATCTTAGTGGGTGCGACTACTGAAAATCCATATTTTGAAGTCAATAGTGCGCTTATCTCAAGGTCTTCTGTATTTAGATTGACCAAATTGTCAACGGAAGATATCATAACGATTTTAAGAAACGCTTTAAAAGATGAAAGACGTGGTCTAGGCATGTATCCGATAGAAATTGCTGATGATACAGTGTCTTATATCGCCGATATCGCATCAGGTGATGCGAGACGTGCACTTAATATTCTTGAACTCGCGGTCCTTTCAAAAGCTGATTTGTCAGATCGCATCGTCATCTCGATGGAAGACGTTGAAGATTGCATTCAAATGAAAGCTGTTGACTATGATAAAAATGGTGATAACCATTACGATATCACATCGGCATTTATCAAAAGCATGCGGGGTTCAGACCCAGATGCTGCGCTATTCTACCTCGGAAAGATGATTGCAGGCGGTGAGGATCCAAGATTTATCGCACGACGCATCGTCATTTGTGCCGCTGAAGATGTTGGCAACGCCGATCCAATGGCTCTGGTTGTCTCAAACAATGCGGCACAGGCTGTGGATTTCATCGGGATGCCAGAAGGGCGTATCCTGTTGGCACAAGCTGTGACTTATGTCGCGTGTGCGCCTAAATCGAATGCTGCCTATGTGGGCATAGATGAAGTGCTTGAAGACCTCAACAATATTCAAACCGGCAGTATCCCATATTATCTCAAAGATGGCACATCTCTTGCGCTTGAACGCAAATATATATCAGGTGAAAAAAGTAAAAAGTACGATTATCCGCACAGTTACGAAGATCACTATATCAAGCAACAGTATTTACCTGATGCCATCAAAGACAAACGCTATTATAGGCCAACTGAGCTTGGGTATGAAGGCGTCATCACTGCTTATCTAAAACGCACAAAATATGCACCAGAATGAAAAGGAGCCTTAAGCTCCTTTTTCCTTTCCGTTACTTATTCAATTCCGCATTTATTTTATTCTCAAGATCGTCACAATGATAGCTAACATCAGTTTCGTGGCCGCTAAAATGAATGTGCGCTTTAATCTGACCCAGCGCGTTTTTTATCTCGCCAAGTCGATCGCGGTAAAATGCCTTTTCAGCGAGTCGCTTATGTGCATCTCCTGAGGTGCATTTACGGACACAGTAGCCGATGCAGAATCCAGCGAGTAATCCTAGAAGTAGTCCGCAAAACAGATTTTTCTTGCGTCTAGATTGTTCGAGACGCTGATTTTCTTCATTTTTTATTGATGATTTTTTAGACATAATATGCCCTCCATATTTTTCGTTATACCCATTTAAACTGAGGTACAATCAAATCGTTTTAGAATCGTTTTATAATAGATGATTTTAAGACAGCGATAGTGTAAACTATGTCTATAAGAACCTATAAAACATCCTTTTGAGGTATTTGCTTATGCTGATATGAATATGACGTCAACACGTTTAAAGGGGTGCTTAGCGGGTATAAAAGAATCAATCAGCATCAATAAACTAAGGTGGTCAAACTATGGAAAATAAATTTAAAGGACAAATTTTGAAACCAGCTGAACTATCACTTTTTTGTTATCAATTTTCTATCGTTTTCAAGGCGGGTCTACCATATCTTGAAGGCCTTCAGTTGTTGGCAGGCGATGTATTTGATACAAAACTGAAATCTGTGGTTACAGAGATATCAAATGAAGTGTCTTCAGGTAAGCCGCTTTATGAAGCGATTGAAAATCGAGGTGTATTCCCGAAATACTTAGTATCCATGTTGAAAATAGCCGAAGAAACAGGTCGTCTTGGCGATGTGTTCGAGCAATTGTCCGTTTATTATGATCAAAACGATTTGTTGAAACAAAAGGTGAAAAATGCCTTAACATATCCATTTGTATTAATTGGACTTATGACGGCCGTCATTTTATTATTGATCTTGAAAGTATTGCCGATCTTCCACGAGATTCTTTTATCTGTTGGGGGCAGTATACCAGTTGCAACCCAGTTTGTTTTGAATTTCAGCAGAGTGTTGCAAAACGGCATGCTGATACTCATCGGATTGGCAGTGTTAGTGTTAGGTTATTTTATATTAATATTTAAAACCAACAATTTCCCGGATCATAGGGACCACATTTTGATGCATTTCCCAGTGGTTAAAAGGTTGTATAGAAAGTCTGTAGTCGTGAAATTTGCGCGTGCGCTCTCGATTTTGACAAAGAGCGGCATGCCAATTCAGACCAGTCTAGATATGATTATCCCACTCATGAACAACAAATATGTTCAAAATCAACTTGAAAGTGTCAATGAGAAAGTTGAAAAAGGAATTCCTTTAGATGTTACGCTTAAGGAAACGTCAATGTTCCCAGAATTGTTTGTCAGAATGATCGCCCTAGGCAATAAAACAGGCGAGCTTGATACCATGCTCGAAAAAATTGCCGATGTCTACGATAGAGAGTTAAACAGGTCGCTAAACCGATTGACCGTTTCAATTGAACCAACATTGGTCATCATACTTTCGTTAATTGTTGGCGCTATTTTATTGCTCGTCATGTTGCCACTGATCAACATCATGTCCTCGATTGGATAAGGAGTATTTATGAAATGGGTATTTCAACACACTTACTTAATCGTAATCATATTGCTGATTGCTTTTTTGGCGCAATCGAATAATGGAATAGATGGTTTTACGAGAACTGCTGATTTTGAACGCGTAAAAACCGTTGAAGAAGCCATACAAAAGGCGGCAGTCCAGTGTTATGCCATCGAGGGGAGTTATCCGCCCATTCAATATCTCGTGGACCACTACGGATTGGTTATCAATGAATCTGCTTATTACTATCATTATGAGTTCATAGCTTCCAACATAATGCCAGTAATTGCCGTCTACAAGAAATGGTAGGCCATTATGAGACATAAAACGAATGAAATGATACATGCGCATCAAGGCTATAGCTTGATAGAGATGTCCATTGTGATGATGTTACTGGTTTTATTTGGATTGGGCATATTTATGCTAGCGGCTGCTACGACCACAACCTATGAATCCCTGGTTGAAAACAAGGCTGATAATGAATCCATACGAATCGCCAGCTCATATATCGTCACGAAAATCAGACAAAATGACAGAATGGATAGTATCAAAATTGATTCAAATGCATTTGATGATCGTGACGCCTTAGTTGTGCTTGAAACAATCAATGACGAAGTTTATGAAACTTGGATATATGTTTCTGAAGGGCATTTAAGAGAGGCCACGGTTTTAAAAGGCGTTACACCTAGTGATGATTTGAGTTTTGAAATCGCTGAGATCGACGGATTAACGTTGTCGGGCAGTGACCATTCACTTGTCATTGGCATTGAAAAAGGCGAAAAAGATTTGAAAGATATATTGGTAACACTCAAGTCTGAAATTGAGACGATAGAGTAAGGAGGCATCATGCGACTTAAAAATAAGAAAAAAGGCATTTCACTGGTTGAACTCATTTTATCAATCGCCGTGCTTTCCATATTAAGCGTCTATGTCATTCAAATGTTTTTGTTATCTCAAAAGCTTAATGGTCAAGCTGAGACATTAGATCAAAGCGTCTTGTTGAGCGAATCGATTTTTGAAACGATTGAGCTGGATAGATCTCTCGAAAGCGTTTTTAACGCGCCGCTTTTCAAATTTGCCGATTCAATAGAATCCGGTGATGTCGTGAGTCGCAAGCTCTATTTGGATGAAAATTGGAATCCTGTTCAATCGAATGACACTTATCTCTACACACTATTGTTTACGGCCGAAGAAATTCAAGCTCTTGAATACAGCGTTGTCGACTATAAAGTGATGATCCAGAAAGAAGAAAATTCGGAAGTGGAGCAAATCTATGAAATTGAGATGGAAAAAACCTATTAAAATAAAGCCGTTATTTAGTGAACGTGGCAGTTCTTCTGTTCTCGTCATCATGATTATGCTTCTTTTAATCACATTTGGCGTCCTTGCCATGATGTCGTCCTATTCCAATTTGAAAATTGCTCGAAAACATGCACAATGGACGAGTGACTACTACCAGTTGGAGAGTATTGCAGGATCGGACCTCAAATCGTTTGAACAGCTCTTTGAGAGGGCTATAGAGGATACACAAGCGCATTTTGTTGACACTATTCTTGATCCGTCGACCTTAACAGACTTGCCTGAAGGCATTAAAGCCAACTTATCAGAAAACGTGGCGGCTACAGACAAGTTGTTTTTGTATTACCTCTACGACGGCTATATGACAGCACCACTTTTTGACAAGCACTACTCGAGCAATTTCAGTTTCGATGTATCAAATGAAACGCTCGAATCGGGATGGCTACCCGAGATAACATTCGTTTCTAAAGATGATTCGACAGGGAGAGAGTTACTTGTAAAAATCGCCATCGACATAAGTGAAAAAGACGTACAGGACAATTCAATTCAAATCGTTGAATGGCGTGAAATACCAGCGGAATTTGAGTATGATGAGACACTAGACTTTGAAGACCCGGAGGGCAACTGAAATGTTGACACTAGAGCAATTATTGGAACAAGCTATAAAACAAGACGCTTCGGATCTTTTTATCACAGTTGGTGTACCGCCGACACTTAAAGTACATGGACACTTCGTTAAACTTGGCGATAAGATTTTAAAGCCTGAAGATACTGAGTCACTAGTTAAAGAACTCGTACAAAAGGAATCACATTATGCTGAATTCTTAGCAAATGGCGAAAAGGATTTTTCATATTCATTGAGCAATGTCGGTCGTTTTAGAGTAGATGCTTTTACGCAACGAGGTTCCCATGCAGCAGCGATAAGGGTACTCAAATTCGACAAGCTTGATGTAGGTAAACTTCGAATCCCTGAATCTATCCTGAATGTACGCAAAAAATCAAAGGGTCTCGTGCTCATCACAGGACCAACTGGAAGTGGCAAATCGACAACGCTTTCGTGTATCATCGATTTGATCAACAAAGAGCGTGCGTGTCACATATTGACTTTAGAGGATCCAATTGAGTATATCCACAAACACGATAAGAGCATTGTCGATCAACGAGAGATCGGCATTGATACGCGAAGCTATGCCGATGGACTAAGATCTGCCCTTAGACAAGCGCCCGATGTTATTTTGATTGGTGAAATGAGAGATTATGAAACCATATCCATCGCACTCACAGCTGCAGAAACAGGTCACTTGGTGTTCTCGACATTACATACTGTCGGAGCAGCGAAGACGATCGATCGCATCATCGATGTTTTTCCACCCAATCAGCAGCAACAAGTTAGAATTCAACTATCTACTGTATTGCAAGGCGTCATATCTCAACAATTGATTCAATCCGAGTCACTCGGCCGTGTGCCTGCTTTTGAGATCATGACCATGAACCATGCCATACGCAATATGATTCGAGATGGAAAGATTCCGCAGATAGAAGCGGCCATTCATTCAGGAAAAAGTGTGGGCATGGTAAGCATGGACGCAAGTCTTGCCGATATGTATAATGAGGGTCTTATTACAAAAGAGGACGCTTTGCTCCATTGTATAAATTATGATACAATCAAACGATATCTAGGTGAAAACGACTAACAATTTATTCTCTTGGAAAGGAGGAAAGATTATGAAAAAACAAATGGTCACAATGAGTATCATGTTATTGATTGCCATCTGTTTAACTGGTACGTTCGATTATGCCGCAACGACAGAGACGATCGACGTAACGAATCTAGGCAAGGGTATCGTCGACATTGCGTATAAAGCAACAGACACGCTCAAATACAAAGTGTTGATATCGAAAGGGGATCAGAAGATAACTTATCCTTTTACTTCTGATGGGACGTCGGTGGCATTTCCACTTCAATTAGGCAATGGCACTTATAAAATAGGATTGCTTAAAAATGTAAGTGGCACTAAATATGTCTATGTCGCACAAAAATCTGTAGAGCTCAATTTGAAAGATCCAAACATCGTTTTTTTAAATGCCGTGCAGAATATCAACTGGAGCGAAGATCAAAAGGCGATAGAGTTTGGCAAAACACTACTCAAATCCAATACGACAACGAGCAAACGCATTTCAACACTATATGGTTACATGGTTAAAAATGTAACTTATGATTATGATAAAATTCCAAAATTGACAGCAGACTACATTCCAAGCGTTGAACAAACTTATGCAGACCTCAAGGGGATCTGTTATGATTATTCGGCACTTTTTGCCTCCATTGAGCGAAGCCATGGCATTCCAACGAAACTCGTCAAGGGCTATTCGAAATTCGTCAATGGCTACCATGCATGGAATGAAGTATTTATAGATGGCAAATGGGTTATCGTAGACAATACGGTAGACAGTACTTGGAAAGGTTCGAGAACCGGACTGACAATGTTTAAAAATGTGAAGGATTATACTAAGGTCAACGAATATTAATGGAGGGCGCCATGGTATATGTATTTTTTGCTGAAGGTTTTGAAGAAATCGAAGCGTTGACGGTCGTCGATGTATTGAGACGCGCCGATATAAGAACGCACATGATAGGATTGAAAGGCATGCACGTCACTGGCTCGCACGGTATCACAGTACAGATGGATGATACTATAAAATCTATTGCCTCATTATCGGACACAATGATGATGATTTTACCAGGGGGTATGCCAGGTGCAAAAAACTTGTCTGAGGATACTATTTTGAAAAATCTACTCGTTGAAGCGTATCGAACAGAAGTACCTATCGCAGCTATCTGTGCTGCTCCGATTGTACTTTCACAGCACAACCTCTTAAAGGGTAGACGGGCTACTTGTTATCCAGGATTTGAATCAGATCTTAAGGACTTTGTTCACGATGATCGACCAGTCGTCCACGATGGGGCATTGATCACTGGAAAAGGTCCAGGTGCTGCCATGGCATTTGCCTTAAAAATCGTTGAATTTTTAAAAGGCCATAAAGTAAGTGACCAACTCGCAGCATCGATGATGTTCGTTCAGAAAGAATCAGTCGATACACATTGAGAATATGCAGAATCTGCTAAATAAATATGCAAAATTAAAAGGAATGCGCCATAATGATCAACTCATTTGGACATTCCTTTTTTATGTTATCAAGCAATTTTACTTAGTTTTTTTTCCGCCATATGATATCGTCAGCACCTTTGTTTTTGGTGCCTTCTGCGATGTAAGTGTCTTCTTCTACTCCGGTACCAACCGTGATCACCAATTCATAATAGTCGTATATTTCACCGAGAGAATTCGACTTAGGTCCAGCAAGTTCGCTATAGGCTGCAGAGGCGGCTCCAGCTAAGCTTTTTAAGTATGCTTCAGCAAGTTCTTTACCTCTTTCTGAGGTAGTTCCCCCAGAAACGATAATGGCGATGCCTAATGTATCTTCTTGCGGAATGATCCCCGCATCCACAGTTTCAATATTTTTTTTGATTTCACGCGTTGCGACATCAATCATATCTTCCGTTATGACATATTTCTGTGTCTCTGGATCTGTGGATTCATTAAAGACATTTTCGCCACCTTCCAACGCTTCTTTGCCTTCCAGATCGACGTTGAGATCACCATATGGTGTCGTGAAACGCACTAGAAAGTATACAAGTGCAATTAAAGCAATGGTAATTATGACATGGTGTTTTTTAAGCACAAATTTTTTTTTCACAACTTCCGATTCTTCGGGTCCTTGATCTTGTATCTTTCTTTCCAGTCTTTTTTTGGTGGCCTCGAATTTTTCGACGATCCCTGAAACTTCATCTTTATTGATGAGTTCTATAGCTTGATCACATATCTTGAGCGCTTCAGAAAAGCGCTGTCTTTTTTCAAGCAATCTTATCGCGCTTTCATATGTCTTCGAGATTTTTGGCGTATAATTTTCAAATATGTCAAGATAGATTTTGAGCGCCACTTCCTCATTGATCATCTCCATTTTTTGTGCCTTTTGAGTCAATATGTACAGCTCATTGGTTCTTTCAGACATTCGATACTCCCATATTCGTGACATAATAGATGCATTCTTATGACATATCGGCATAAACCTACAATTTGTTAACAAATTCTTTATAAGTTATACGTTCTTTAAAGTTGACGCATTTAATCGGATATATTATAATGAAAATGATTTCTTAGTAAACAACTAGGGATTAAAAGGAGTGTGTCATTTTGAAGTTATCTACTCGAGGCCGTTATGGGCTAAAAGCAATGTTTGATCTTGCGCTTAATTATGGCGATGGGCCAATTTCACTCACTAGTATTGCCGAGCGTCAAGCGATTTCCGTGAATTATTTGGAGCAGTTGATATCACCACTTAGAAAAGCTAACCTCGTAGAAAGCGTACGCGGCGCGCAAGGCGGTTATATGCTGGCTAAAAATCCTGAAGAGATTACTGTGGGTGTTATCTTGACCACACTCGAAGGACCATTGGCACCAACGGATTGTGTTGTCGTCGATGGCGATGATGACATCTGTGATCATTCAGATTACTGTGTGACGAAAGTTATTTATGAAAAAATATATGAAAGTATTACGAGTGTAGTAAATTCAATCACATTGCAGCATATGATCGACGATTATCGAAGCAATCAAGACAGCTTGATCATCAAAAGCATCTGTGAATGCAAATAAAGTTTTGGAGGGGAAGAAGTTGAGAAAAATTTATTTAGATTATTCCGCAACGACACCAGTTAAAGAAGAAGTGCTCCAAGAAATGCTGCCTTATTTCACTGAAAAATTTGGAAATGCCTCTAGTATTCACGGCTTTGGTCAAGATGCAAAAAAATCATTGGAACAAGCCAGAGCAACAGTTGCAAAAACTATGCATACGACGCCTGATACCATATATTTTACCGGTGGCGGTTCTGAATCGGACAACTGGGCTTTAAAAGGGGTTATGCGTGCAAACAAAGCAAGAGGTAACCACATCATAACCTGTAAAATCGAGCATCATGCGATATTGCACACTTGTGAAGCACTTGAGAAGGAAGGCTTTGAAGTGACATATCTCGATGTCGACGATATGGGCCTTATCAGTCTTGAAGCGCTGGAAGCAGCGATAAGACCAACCACAGTTCTCGTGTCTATCATGTTTATCAACAATGAGATTGGCACGATGCAACCTGTTGCTGAAATAGCTAAAATTGCACACAAGCATAATGTTCTATTTCACACAGATGCCGTTCAAGCTTATGGCAACGTAGATATAGACGTCAATGCCCTTGGCATAGATCTTATGAGCGTTTCAAGTCATAAAATATACGGACCAAAAGGCGTGGGCGCACTTTATATAAAAAAAGGCGTTCGCCTTGAAAACCTCATCGAAGGCGGCGCACAGGAAAAGAAAAGACGCGCAGGCACTGAAAATCTACCTGGCATCATGGGATTCGCTAAAGCTGCAGAGCTTGCGACTAACAATTTGGAAGCACATGTAGAAAAATTAACAATATTAAGAGAACGCCTCTTAAAAGGCATCTTAGAAACGATAGATT
The DNA here is from genome assembly GCA_942493125.1 of Acidaminobacteraceae bacterium. Lineage (GTDB taxonomy): Bacteria > Bacillota > Clostridia > Peptostreptococcales > Acidaminobacteraceae > Fusibacter_C. Next base: position 3,344,979 of record OW818667.1, read on the forward strand.
ATGTCAAGCATAATGGACATCCAACTCAACGTCATCCTGGAAATATCAATGTTTGTTTTGAATTCATCGAAGGCGAAGCGTTGCTCTTAAGTTTAAATGCAAAGGGCATCGCTGGTTCAAGCGGCTCCGCTTGTACATCGGGATCGCTTGATCCGTCACACGTATTACTCGCAATCGGATTGCCACACGAAATCGCACACGGATCGCTCAGATTGACTATTGGCGATTTTACCACAGAAGAAGACGTGGACTACACCATTGTCGCTTTAAAAGAAGTAGTTGAAAAATTGAGACAGTGGTCTCCGCTTTACGATAGAATTCAAGGAGGACAAAAATAATGTACACAGAAATAGTTATGGATCATTTCATGAATCCTAGAAATGTCGGAGAGATCGAAAATGCCGATGGCATCGGTGAAGTAGGCAACGTCAAATGTGGCGATATCATGAGAATCTATATCAAGGTTGAAAATGAAGTCATCGACGACATCAAATTCAAAACATTTGGTTGTGGTTCTGCGATTGCAGCGTCATCGATGGCTACTGTCCTCATAAAAGGCATGACAATTGAAGAAGCGCTTAAAGTGACTAACAAGCAAGTTGTCGAAGCATTAGGCGGGCTACCAGCAGTTAAGATCCATTGCTCTGTTCTTGCTGAACAAGCACTTAAAGCAGCGATTTACGATTATGCGACTAAAGCAGGTAAAACGTATGCGGGTCTTGAAGGGTTTGATCCAAACGACGATCACGATCATCATGATGTTGTGGAAATTGAATTCTAAAAAACGCTTTCACCTTTAAATCAAATATGTTAAACTGTTATAAGAATATGAATATAGCACATGATTGGCTATGATGAAGAGGAGTAAATCACACCTTTAGAGAGCATCCGTTCGGTGAAAGAGATGCAAGTGATTGAAGCAGCTTCTGAGCTCGAAATCCGAAATAGTAGTAGGATTTTGCGTTTTGCAAACGTTAAGATGCATTTTGACCTTCAAAGCGATTGGACTTGTCCAATAAATAGGGTGGTACCGCGATTATGTCGTCCCTATAAAACTTTGGAGGTTTTTTTGTACAATTATGGGAAATGCGATGATGTAGGAGGATTATACGATGAAAAATATGGGCTTAAATGAGATTAGGAAAGCGTTTTTAGATTTTTATGAATCAAAAGGACATTACGTGACATCGAGCTATCCACTCGTGCCACTCAATGATAAAAGTTTGTTGCTCGTCAACGCGGGCATGCAACCAATCAAGAATTACTTTACAGGTACGGAAGTGCCACCTAAAAGCACGATGGCGACTTGTCAAAAATGTATCCGTACGGGTGATATCGACAACGTTGGCGTTACTGCGAGACATGCGACATTTTTTGAAATGCTCGGCAATTTTTCATTTGGAGACTACTTTAAAGAGGGGTCAATCAAGTACGGTTGGGAATTTATCACTGAGGTTTTGGAACTTCCAGTTGAAATGCTTTGGCCATCAGTATACCTCGATGACGATGAGGCGTTCAATATCTGGCGCGACGTCATAGGTATCCCAGAACACAAAATCACGAGACTTGGAAAAGCAGATAACTTTTGGGAAATTGGAACAGGTCCTTGCGGTCCTTGTTCCGAAATATACTTTGATCGCGGCGAAGCTTACGGCTGTGGCGATCCAAATTGTAGACCTGGTTGCGAATGTGAAAGATTCCTTGAATTTTGGAATCACGTCTTTACACAATATGATAGAGACGAGCAAGGCAATTACCACGAACTAGAAAAGAAGAACATCGACACGGGTATGGGACTCGAGCGCATCGCTTGTATCATGCAAGAAGTCGATTCCATATTTGAAGTTGACACCATCAAACTCATAAGAGATGCCGTTATTGAGCATTCTGGTTTGGGCTATGGCAAAGATAGACCAACGGATATCTCCACGCGCATCATAACAGACCATATCAAGGCTGTAACCTTCATGGTAGGCGATGGCATCATGCCAAACAACGAAGGCCGTGGCTACGTGCTCAGACGCCTTCTCAGACGTGCTGCAAGACATGCGAAGAAACTCGGCATGAACGGCAACATTTTGACAGAACTCGTCGATACGGTGATTCTCGCATATGGTGACAATTACACGAACCTTGTGGAGAGAAAAGACTATATCAAACGCATCATCTCTATCGAAGAAGAGCGCTTCCAGTCGACGATCGATCAAGGGCTTGGCATCTTAAGCGATTATATTGAAGCGATGCAGACTGAGGGCATCACTGAGCTCAGTGGCGATAAGGCATTTAAATTATATGACACATACGGATTCCCACTTGAACTCACAATGGAAATCCTCGCTGAAAAGAAAATGACCGTCAACGAAGAAGCGTTTAAAGCACAAATGATCGAACAAAAGGAACGCGCAAGAACAGCTAGAGGCAGCGGAGACGAGCTCGGATGGGCAAGTGAAGCGGTATCACAGCTTCCTAAAACCATCGTTTCTCAATTTGTAGGCTACCAAAACCTCACAAAAGTGTGTAAACTCGTCGCAGTCGTCGGTGAAGAAATCGTGGACGAGGCGTTTGAAGGCATGGAAGTGACTCTTGTCCTTGACGAAACGCCATTTTATCCTGAAGGCGGCGGTCAAGTAGGGGATATCGGACATATCTACACGGATACTTTTATGGCTGAAGTCATAGAAACGAAAAAAAGCGTTGGCAGAATCATCGGCCACAACGTGCGCGTTTTAAAAGGCACAGTTAAAGTTGGCAGCGATGTGACGGCCAGTGTCAATGTAAGCAGCCGCATGGCAACTGCTAGAAACCACTCTGCGACGCATTTGCTCCACAAAGCACTGAGAACCGTTCTTGGCACACACGTTGAGCAAGCTGGCTCCATGGTGAATCCAGAGAGATTGCGCTTCGACTTCTCACACTTTGAAGCGATATCTTATGCAGATCTTCAAAAAATCGAAAAGATCGTCAATGAGCAAATCTTTAATGCACTTACAGTACAAACGGAAGAAATGCCAATAGATGCAGCGAGAGAAAAAGGCGCTATGGCACTCTTTGGTGAAAAATATGGCGACAAAGTACGCGTTGTTACAATGGGCGATTATAGCATCGAGCTTTGTGGCGGTACACATCTTAAAAATACTGCGGAAGTTGGACTTTTTAAAATTGTCAGCGAGACTGGCGTTGCAGCAGGTGTACGAAGAATTGAAGCCATTACTGGTGAAAATGTTTATAATTTGTTAACACAACTCGATGAAAAAATGCAAACTGTTTCTGATATTCTTAAGACTAGCGTACACGATGTCACGCAAAAGGCTGAGCAAGTGCTTTCAGAAATCAAAGCACTTCAACGTGAAAACGATATGCTCAAAAACAAGCTTGCAAAAGGGGCACTTTCTGAAATCCTTGCTGGAATGAAAGAAGTGAATGGCTTCCAAGTGGTAACGGCAAAATTTGAAGACATCGATATGAACACACTTAGAAATCTCGGCGATCAGATCAAAGATCGTTTCGAAAACAGCGTTGTCGTACTTGCTAACATAAGCGAAGATAAAGTGGAGTTACTCTCTATGGCATCGGATGCAGCCGTTAAAAAGGGCGCACATGCAGGCAATATCATCAGAGAAGTGGCAAAAATCACTGGCGGCGGTGGCGGTGGTAAACCGAACATGGCACAAGCTGGTGGCAAGAACCCTGAAAAAGTTGATGAAGCGCTTCAAAAAGTTTATGCTTTATTGGTCTAAAAAGGGTATAATGACATCATAAAGGTCGTAAGACCTCGGATAAAGGGGGGATTGCAATGAAAAACACGATGAAATTCAGCGTAGAGGACTATCTTGAAAACGGCGAGCACAAAGACATCTTGCTTTACGTCTACAATGCACTTGAGGAAAAGGGTTACAACCCCGTTAATCAACTCATTGGGTATTTAATTTCTGGTGATCCTACCTATATAACAACACACAATGACGCAAGAACAATGATCAAGAAGATCGAAAGAGATGATATTCTCGAAGTTCTTATTAACCACTATATTGAGAGCAATAAAAAATGATCTATAACACGTTAGGCAAAACAGGAATCAAAGTATCTAAAATCTGTTTTGGAAGTTTGACAATGGGGCCGCTTCAACGCAATTTGAGCGCTTTTGAAGGGGCCTCTTTAATTGAGTATGCCTTTGAAAAGGGCATCAATTTTCTTGACACCGCTGAACTTTATGAAACCTATGCGCACATCAAACAAGCGTTAAAGACGATTCCGAGAGACGAGTTTGTCATCGCGAGCAAATGCTATGCGTATTCTGAAGAAACGGCCAAGTTGAGCTTTGAGAAAGCGTTAAGAGAAATCGATACGGATTATATCGATATTTTTATGTTGCATGAACAAATGAGCGACCATACGATTCGAGGGCATTATGAAGCCATCGAGTATTTTTTAAAGATGAAACAAGAAGGACGCATTAGAGCGTTCGGCATTTCTACACACTATATTGCCGGTGTTAAGGCGGCATGCAAATACCCTGAGATTGAAATTGTCCATCCGATTACCAATGTTGGTGGATTGGGCATTCAAGATGGCACGAGAACTGAGATGGAAAGTGCATTAAGAGCATTTAAAGCTTTAGGCGGTGGCATCATAGGTATGAAACCATTTGGCGGTGGAAATTTGCTAGCTTCTGTGGATGCTTGTTTCGATTATATCTTGGCACAAAATGACATTGATTCTATTGCATTTGGCATGCAGTCAAAAGCTGAAATTGATTATAATGTTAAAAGAGTTGGCGAAGAGCCCATTTCAAATGAGCTACGTGCACTAGTCGCCAATAACGAAAAAAAATTGCAAATTGCGGATTGGTGTATAGGTTGTGGCGCGTGCGTAAAAAAATGTGACCACAAAGCACTAAAAATCATAGAAGGAATGGCTGTCGTAGATCGCTCGCGCTGTGTTTTGTGCGGCTATTGTGCCTCCGTTTGCCCTGAATTTTGTATCAAAGTGTATTAAATATTGTATAATCCATTGAAATGGGTTATGATGGAGGATATGATTTAATGAGAATAATGGGACTTGATGTAGGGGATAGAACGATTGGCGTCGCGATAAGCGATTCACTATTAATTACAGCACAAGGGAAAGAAACGATCTTTAGAGTATCACTTAAGCAAGATATTGATCGCTTGGTAGAACTCATCAATGAATATGAAGTAACAAAAATTGTGGCAGGGATGCCATACAACATGAATGGCAGTATTGGACCACAAGGTGAAAAGACGCAGCAATTCATGGATAAACTTGAGAAAAAATTGATTTATTCCGATCGAATCAAGGACAAAATCGAAATTGAATTTTGGGATGAGCGTATGACGACATTAAGTGCCAATCGCTTTTTAATTGAAGCGGATGTGCGCAGAGAAAACCGTAAAAAAGTTGTCGACCAACTCGCAGCCATTTTAATTTTGCAAGGATACTTGGATAGGAATAGAACGGTTTAAATAAGCAATATATATGCGATTAAATACAATTTAAGAGGTGAATTAATATGAAAAAAAATGAATTATTTGAAGTAGTGAATGACCACGATCATGAAGATACAGTTGAGTTACTCGATGAAAATGGCGTTGCGACGTTGTTTAACATCATTGCAAACCTTGAGTTAGATGGCCAGGAATATGCCATTTTATCAAACGTAGATGATGAGGAAGACGTATTGATCTTCAAAGTAACAGAAGAAGGCGACGAATTTGTCTTTGAAACGATCGAAGATGAAGATGAACTTAACTCAGTAGTAGACGCTTACAACGAGCTTTTAGACGAAATGGGCGAAGACGAAGACGAGGAAGAAGAATAAGAATCAAAGTAGTAAAGAATAAAATAAATTAAGTAGAAATATTCACAGATGTCAACAATATAATGAATATGAAAGTATCGAGGTGCGAGTATGAGTTCAGTTTATGAAGGGTATAAGAAAAAGTTAAAGGAAGCGGGTTATAAATTAACACCACAGAGAATAGCTATATTGAATGCCATCGAAGAGAATAAAGGAAAGCATCTAAATACTGAAGAAATTTACGATATCGTAAGGCAAAGAAATCCAGAAATGGGATTGGCAACCGTTTATAGAACACTACAGCTCCTAGAAGAGTTGGAGGTTGTATCTTCATTAAACCTTGAGGACGGCTGCGTAAGATATGAGTTATATAGTGATGATGGCCACCACAATCATCATCATTTAATATGCTCAAACTGCTTCGCAGTCATAGAAGTTGAAGGCGACCTGCTCGAAGAATTGGAAGAAAAAATTGAGAAAGAACATGATTTCAAGATTCTTGATCACAAACTAAAATTCTATGGTATATGTAGTAAATGCAAAAAACCTTGTTTAGTACAGGGTTTCTTTTGCGTAAATGAGAAACAATCATCTTTGTCATACGATTTACAACATTTTCAGTCTGACCGGAAAAGTGACTGAATACAGATAAGAGGTATAATATGACAAAAAAGAATGAAACACCAGAAACAAGTGCGGTATTGAACGCAGAACCGGAATTAAAACAAGCAACAAAACCAAATAATCAAAAACCAAGCAGTCAAAAGCCAAGCAGTCAAAAGCCAAGCAATCAAAAACAAAATGTTGATGTGATTGCAAATCAAGATTCAAACCCGAATCAACAACAAAAAAGACAAAACCCGCAAAATCAGCAAAATCAGCAAAATCAAAAGGCAAAAGAAAACCAACAAAAGCAACAAAATCCAAATGCAAAGCAAACACAAAAAAAACAGCAAAACCAGAGTATTGATTTGGGTTTAAATGAAGAATTGAAACAAGAAGTGAAACAAGAAGTGAAACTGGAAGAGAAAAAGCAACCCGGAAGAAATCAAAACGGTGCTGGCAAGAAGAGAAATAATAACAGCAACAAGCCAAAATTTAATGTAGAAGAACCACAGATCTTGACACCTGAACTCAATGTCGCAGGTGGTCCACTTCTCAAAATTATTCCATTAGGTGGCTTGAACGAAATCGGAAAAAACATGACTGTCTATCAGTACGAAGAGGATATCTTTATCGTCGATTGCGGTATGGCTTTCCCTGAAGATGAATTACTCGGTATTGATGTCGTAATTCCTGATATCACATACCTTAAGAAAAATGCAAGTAAAATAAAAGGGATTGTATTAACACACGGTCATGAAGATCACATTGGTGGGCTTCCGTATTTTCTGAGAGAACTTAACGTGCCTGTTTATGGTACGCGATTGACACTCGGCCTTGTTGAAAACAAATTGAAAGAACATAGAATTAACCCTAAGTTGATCACAATCCAACCAGGCGTCGCATTTAAGCTTGGCGTGTTTGAAGTTGAGCCAATTAGAGTTTGTCACAGTATCGCTGATGCTGTTGCGTTTGCCATTTCTACACCTTACGGAAAAGTCGTTCAAACAGGCGACTTTAAGATCGACTTCACACCGATTGATGGCCAGCAAACAGATCTTCACCGATTGGCAAAATTGGGCGAAGAAGGCGTTTTAGCACTGTTGTCAGATAGTACAAACGTGCTTAGAGAAGGGTATACGATGTCCGAAAGTTCAGTGGGTGAGACGTTTGAAGAAATTTTCAGACACGCTGAATCTAGAATTATCGTCGCTTCATTTGCATCAAATGTGCATCGTGTACAGCAGATCATCAACGCAGCGTTTTCAAATAATCGAAAAGTTGCTTTTTCAGGTAGAAGTATGGTCAATGTCACAGGCGTGGCTATAGAACTTGGCTACTTGAAATTGCCTTCAAATGATATCATCATAGATATCAAAGACATCGATAGATACCCTGAAAATGAACTCGTCGTCATTACGACAGGTTCGCAAGGTGAACCGATGAGTGCACTTGCTAGAATGGCAAATTCTGAACATAGAAATATGGAGATTACGAAAGGCGATCTTGTCATCTTATCGTCGTCGCCAATTCCTGGTAATGAAAAGTCAGTTTATAAAATTATCAATCAGCTCACGAAAAAGGGCGCAAAGATGATCTACGAATCCATTGCTGAAGTCCATGTCTCAGGACATGCTAAGCAAGAGGAGCTCAAGCTTATGCAAGCCTTAACTAAACCAAAGTATTTTGTACCTGTTCATGGTGAGTACGTCATGCTTGACAAACACAAGCAACTGGCAGTTTCAATGGGGATGCATGATAAAAACATATTCCTTTTGAACAACGGCAGCGTACTTGAATTCAACGCAGAAGGCGCAAGAATCGGCAAGCCAGTACAAGCTGGTCGCGTATTTATTGATGGCCTTGGCGTAGGTGATGTCGGCAATATCGTCTTAAGAGATAGAAAGCATTTATCAGAGGATGGTTTAATTATCATCGTGGCAGCAATATCAAGTGCTACAGGTGAACTGATCAGCGGTCCGGATCTCATTTCCAGAGGCTTCGTGTATGTCAGGGAATCTGAAGTCTTGATGGATGGTGCAAAAACGGTCATTGAAGAAGAGCTTAAAAAATGCTATGCAAAAAACATCAAGGATTGGTCGTCTCTCAAGTCGTCGGTTCGAGATGCATTAAGCCAATATATTTATCAAAGTACGAAACGTTCACCGATGATCTTACCAGTATTCATGGAAGTCTAATTAGATAATTTCAATCGATTAGACGCTCTCTAGGAGGGAAAAATGAAAAGAATTGCTCTTTTGGCACTGCTCGCCTTAGTCTTTGTATTATCGACGGGCTGTGCCGGATTACTAGAAGAATATAATGCTGCAGTTGATCCTAACAGCACGGAGACGCAAATGATCACCGTGCCTTCAGGTGCGACCACGACAAGCATAGCCAATCTTTTGAAAGAGAACGACCTCATTCAGAACGTCAACGCTTTTAAAGCGAAAGCGAAACAGCTTGAAGTGGATGGTCAGATGAAGGCGGGCGATTACATGTTGTCTAAATCGCTTTCAACGGAAGAAATCATCACTAAGCTCGTCGATGGCGATGTCTATATTGAAACGGCGACGTTTACGATTCCTGAAGGCTATGAAGTGAGACAAATCGTCGACACTTTAGAGTCGGAAGGGCTGATTGATAGAGCCATATTTTTAGATGCTCTTCAAAATGCACCATTTGACTATCCATTCTTAGAGGGTGTCGATAGAACGTTCTTATTGGAAGGGTATTTATTTCCTGACACTTACACAGTAAAAGCGGGTGCGGATGAAGTAGCGATCATCAAGATGATGCTCGATCGTTTTGACGCAATTTTCAGCGAAGAATACTATGCGCGTGCGCAGGAGCTTGGCATGACAGTTGATGAAGTGGTTACACTGGCTTCTATCATCGAACGTGAAGCGCGTCTTGACGAAGAGTTTCCAATCGTTGCGAGTGTCTTCCACAACAGGATTGATATTGATATGTTGCTTCAATCTTGTGCAACGGTTCAATTTATTTTGAAGGAGCGCAAAGAAGTCTTATTATTTGCTGATATTGAGATTGATTCACCATACAACACTTATATTTATCCTGGTTTGACGCCATCTCCGATAGCGTCTCCAGGTGAACTTGCAATTAAGTCGGCACTTTATCCTGCTGAGACGAACTACCTTTATTTTGTAACGACAGAAAAGAACGATGGCTCACATTATTTCAACGAAACCCTTGAAGGGCATAATAGAGACATCAAAAAGGGGAACTAAATGATTGAAAGCAAAATCGTCGACCCTCATGTTGAAACGTATATTAAGACGTTGCTGCCGATTGAAAAGGGTTTACTGGGTGAGCTGGAAGCATATGCCACTCAGTTCAACGTCCCGATCGTTCAACCCGAGATTGCCCAATATTTGAAAGTTTTCTTTAAAATAGCAAAGCCGAGAGCTGTACTTGAAATAGGTACGGCTATCGGCTATTCTGGCGCTTTAATGGCACTAGAGATGGAAAGTGGCACAATCGACACGATTGAGCTAAATGAAGCCATGTTTGCCAAAGCGAAGGAAACATTCAATACCTTAAGCCGTGTTGCGCCATCTGTAACAGTAACACAACACTTAGGTGGTGCATCTGACGTCATACCTACATTGAACAAAAAGTTTGATCTCATTTTTATAGACGCATCTAAGGGCCATTATCGTGAATTTTTCGATTTATGTTATCCTATGTTAAATGAAGGTGGGGTCGTTATATCTGACAACGTACTATACAAGGGCATGATCGCAACCAATCTCTATTTAGTAAGGCGTAAAATAACGATCGTGAAGCGCATGCGAAAGTACCTTGCATTCATCAGTGATCACCCAGAGCTTGAAACGACTGTATTACCTATGGGTGATGGTCTTGCAATTAGTTACAAAAAAGGAGGCAACGCATGAAGCGTGTAGAATTGTTAGCACCAGCAGGCGATTTGGAAAAACTCAAATACGCTATTATTTATGGTGCTGATGCGGTGTATATAGGTGGTCAAGTTTTCGGACTACGCGCTGCTGCTAAGAACTTTTCATTTGAAGAAATGAAAGAGGGCATCGAATTTGCGCATGCCCGCGGTAAAAGAGTATTTCTGGTATTAAATATCATCCCTCACAATGAAGACATCCATTATTTGGAACAATATATTGAACAAATCAAAGATCTTGGACTGGATGCGGTTATTTTATCCGATCCAGGAACGTTTATGTTCGTTAAACAATATGCTCCTGAGCTTGAAGTTCATTTGAGCACACAAGCAAACAACACAAACTATATGAGCGCCAACTTTTGGCATGCACAAGGTGTCAAACGCGTGATTCTCGCAAGAGAGCTTTCATTTGATGAAATTTCAGAAATCCGTGCGAAAACGCCACCAACTTTGGAACTGGAGTCTTTTGTACATGGTGCAATGTGCATCTCTTATTCGGGCAGATGTCTCATGAGCAATTACATGGCTGGCAGAGATGCTAACCGTGGGGCGTGCGCACAGCCTTGTAGGTGGGAATACAATCTCGTCGAAAAGACGAGACCAGGTGAATACTTCCCAGTTGAAGAAACGGAAGATGGTACTTTTTTCTTTAACTCAAAAGACCTTTGTATGATTCAGTCGGTTCCGGATCTCATCAAATCGGGACTCGACAGCCTTAAAATCGAAGGCCGAATGAAGACGATCTACTATGTTGCATCCATCGTTCGTGCATATCGCGAGGCGATTGATACATTTTATAAAGATCCGGAAAACTATGTCTATAATCCCGAGTGGTTCGAAGAAATACAAAAAGTATCACATAGAGAGTTCACGAGTGGGTTTTACGACCATAAGCCAACGCACGAAGACCAGCTCTATTCAACGAGTTCCTATGTGCGTACGTACGATTTTATCGGCATTGTCAAATCATATGATCCTGAGACGGGCATTGCGACGATCGAACAAAGAAATCATTTCAAGATTGGCGATAAAATCGAAATCATTGGACCAAACTATTTTTATGCGGAACATACAATTGAGGCGATGTTTGACGAAAAGGGCGACCCAATCGATGTGGCGCCACATGCGCAGCAGACCGTCAAATTACCGCTTAATCAACCTGTTGAGCCATATTATATTTTAAGAATAGAAGCAGCGTCTAAATAAAAATATTTCTCATAAGCGTTTTGACGCTGAGGACCTAGGAGGCAATGATGAACAAACCTGTGGTTATTGGGGTATCTGGTGGTACAGGATCAGGTAAAAGTACTGTTGCAAAGGCTATTTTCAAATCATTGCCAGATGAGAACATCTTGATCATCGAGCAAGATGCCTATTATAAGGATCAAAGTAATTTAACCTATGATGAACGTGTCAAGACGAATTATGACCATCCTCTTGCGTTCGATACGGATTTGCTCATCGAGCATGTAAAACAATTATGTGAACACAAATGCATTGAGAAGCCAATCTACAATTTCTCGATTCATAATAGAGAAGAAAAAACCGTGAACGTCCAGCCGAAAGAGATTATCATCATTGAAGGCATCATGATACTCGAGGACGCCAGATTAAGAAATCTAATGGATATCAAAATATTTGTGGATACGGATGCCGATGTGCGCATCATCAGACGCATCACACGTGATATCAATGAAAGAGGTAGAACGCTTGAATCGGTCATCGAGCAGTATTTGACAACGGTCAAGCCCGCACATGAGCAGTTCATTGAACCAACAAAAAAATATGCGGATATCATCATACCAGAAGGTGGCTACAACAAAGTCGCCATCGACATCATGACCACTAAAGTGATGTCGATCATCAAAGAAAAACAATAGAGGAGCCATTATGCCTTATCAAATTGATGAACAAATAGTAGAAATTGGCGCGACGAAACACATCGCCTTGGTAGCTCATGATTCGCGAAAAGGTGATATGATTGAGTGGTGCAGGACACATAAAGAACAACTCAACATGCATTTTCTATTTGGTACAGGCACGACGGCAAAGTTGATTTCCGAATCTCTTTCATTGCCAATTAAAGCGCTCAAAAGTGGTCCGCTTGGTGGTGACCAACAGATAGGTAGCAAAATCGTAGAAGGCGAAATCGATTTTATGATATTCTTTTGGGATCCGATGAGTCTTCATCCACATGATCCAGATGTAAAGGCACTGCTCAGGATTGCAACGCTTTACAACATTCCTATAGCGACAAATCGTTCTACCGCTGACTTCCTGTTGACAAGTCCCTTCATGACACAAAGTTATCCACGGGCGATTATCAACTTTGACAGCTACCTTAAACGAGATATTTAGGCGTTATTCAAATTATATATAATAAATGAGGTGAGGCTTTGCGCCACGACTATTTTATTAAAGAAGCAATTGAACTAAACGCATCCGATATTCACATCGCGCCAAACGCTAAGCCGATGATGCGTATCAATGGTGTGCTTCAAGTGTTTGAAGACAGTGACGTGCTTTCGCATGAAGACGTAAATGTAGGGGTTAAAACCCTTTGCGATGCAAATCAACTCGAGTCGCTCAACAGAACTGGAGAACTGAACTTCAGCTTTTCGATTCCAGACCATGGACGTTTTAGAGTTAATATCGTGAAACAACGTGGAACGTATAGTATTTCCATCAGAATTTTAAAGTTGCTCATTCCATCTAAAGAAACACTTGGCTTGCCAAGCGTTCTGTTTGAAATGGCTTCGCAAAGCAGAGGCCTTATGATCGTCTGTGGTGCATCAGGCTCAGGACGTTCAACGACCATGGCTGCAATCCTACAACATCTCAATGAAACTCAAAAGTTCAACATCATTACGGTTGAATCGCCGATTGAATATTTGTTCAAGCACAATCAATCGTTACTCGTACAACGCGATGTTGGCACTGATTGCGATTCGATCTACGAAGGCGTCAAGAGCATCATGCGCCACGATCCAGATGTCGTCATGATTTCAGATATCTCAGATGAGTCCGTTATGGAACTTGCACTGCAGATTGCTGAATCGGGGAGACTTGTAATCGCAGGTTTGTCATCGATCAATGCCGTAACCTCGATAGAATCTATCATCGCGTCGGCGCTACCGACTCGTGTAGAAAATAGAAAGCTCAAGCTGGCTTCCAATTTACTTGCAATCATCGCACAGCAGCTCGTACCAAGTAAACGCGACGATGCAAGACTCTTGGTATACGAGTTGTTACTGCCAAATGCCGCCATAAGATCACATATATTGTCAGGTACGTTTACAGAACTTCGCAACACGCTCAATGTCGGCAAGAAGCAAGGTATGATGAGTATGGATGCCAATCTGTTTGACAAATATTGCGCAGGTGAGATCACGCAAGAAACCCTATACAAATTTTGCCTCGACACGGAATACGTAAAACGCCTTGAGAAAACCGGCATGCGAGGTGAGAGTCAATGAACGCGATCATCTTGATAGGCATGATGGGGTCTGGTAAATCTTCTGTGGGCAATCTGTTGGCAGAGCGTTTACAATATAAGCTCATCGATACAGATCATATTATAGAAGAGACACAAGGCTTATCAATCACGCGTATCTTTGATGCACATGGCGAATCTAAGTTTCGAGAACTCGAAGAAAATGTCATCGATAAAATATCAAAACTTACAAATGTCGTCGTTTCAACCGGTGGTGGCATCATCTTAAATCCCATCAACACGATGCGCCTAAAAGAAATGGGGACGGTGATTTACTTAAAAGCTTCCTTGATGCAACTTGAGGCAAATTTAAGTGATACACCTGACAATAGACCGCTATTAAAAACGCATACTTTGGCTGTTTTATTAAAAGTTCGAGAGTCACTGTACACAAACGCGGCACATTATTGTATCGATATTGACGGTAAGACTATTGAGGAAATCACATCCGAAATATTAAAAATTCAACGACTCTAAAGACATTGCACTCAAGAGTTACATCTGTTAGAATCTTAGTATGGAGATTTCTTGACAATCGATAAAGATTAAAGCTATAATAGGGATTGGTCCGAGTTTGAATTAATATTTTGGAGGTTTTATAATGATAGCTGCAAGTGATTTTAGAAAAGGTGTTACATTTGAAATAAACAACGAGCCTTTTGTTATTATTGATTTTCAACACGTTAAACCTGGTAAAGGTGCTGCGTTCGTAAGAACAAAATACAAAAGCTTAATCAACGGAACGATCAGAGATCAGGCTTTCAACCCATCTGAAAAATTCCCAAGAGCTCATATTGAGACTAAAGAGATGCAATACTTGTACAAAGAAGGCGATTTGTATTATTTCATGGACAATGAAACGTATGACCAAATTCCATTGTCTGCTGAGCAAGTAGAAGATGCAATTCTTTACATCAAAGAAAATGATAATGCGACACTTAAATTCTACAAAGGCAAATGCTTCCTTGTAGAGCCACCAAACTTTGTTATATTGCTTGTTACGGAGTCAGAGCCAGGCGTTAAAGGCGATACCGCAACAAACTCAACTAAAAAAGCTGTCGTAGAAACAGGCGCAGAAATTCAAGTGCCAGGTTTCGTAAACGAAGGCGATAAAATCAAGATTGATACGCGTACGGGCGAGTATTTATCAAGAGCTTAATTTGTTTAAATTTGCCGTGCATTTGCAGGGCGATTTAATATAAAAAATACCCACTAAAGGAGGGATTCACATGAGCTATATGCATGAAAAAGTGGCTTATCTTCAAGGATTGGCTGAGGGCATGGAAATTAGTAACGACTCGAAAGAGGGTAAGTTATTGCTTCAAATCATCGACGTACTTGGTGACTTCGCAGATGAAGTTGACGCCGTTTACGATGAGCTCGACGATCTCAACGATGCAGTAGTAGAACTTGACGACTATATCGAAACAATTGATGAAGACCTTGCTGATCTAGAAGACGACGTTTACGAAAATGACGAAGACGAAGACTTTGACGATGAAGATGAGGACGATTTCGAAGAAGTTGAGTGTCCTGATTGTGGGGAAACTATCTTTGTAGATGGAAAGCTGATTGATAAGGGCGAAGACATAGAGTGTCCGAATTGCGGCGTCATCATCGAGTTTTCAGATGAATGCGATTGCTGTGATGAAGAAGGTTGCGATTGCGACTGTGAGAAATAAGCAATAAAGAGTAATTGTTGACCCTATCATGGGAAACCGTGATAGGGTTTTGCTTTTCACGTTTTATTTGTATTGAATAGGCATATTTGCTATAATATCAATATAGCTTTAAATTAAGGAGGCCCTATATGGCTGAAAATATGACGATTAACGCATCGAATCATGGTAAAGTAAATATTGCGGATGATGTAATCGGTGTTATTGGATCGATTGCGGCTGCTGAAATAGAAGGTGTCAAATCGCTAAGTGGTACTTTTTCCGAAGAAATCATGTCTGTCATGGGGAAAAAGAGTTTTAATAAAGGTGTTAGAGTAGAGATGGAAAATGACGTCATTTTAATCGAACTCAGTGTGATCGTCGATTATGGCACGAAGATTCATGAAATTGCGAAGCAAGTTCAGGAAAATGTGAAAGTTGCGATTGAGTCGATGACTGGATTTAAAGTGTCTGCTGTCAATGTATTCGTTGAAGGCATCAACACCAAAGTCGATGGAAAATAGTACGCACGTTAGAAAAGACTGGCTTCTTTGAAGTTAGTCATTTTCATGTTAGGGAGGGTTCATGAACCGCATTAGGAGCCGAGAAGTAACCATGGAGATCATCTATCAGATGGAGATCCAAAAAGAATACGATATTCAAAAATTTCTTTCACATTATGACGAAATTTTGGATGCTGCTTACATCAAAAAGACATTAGAGCTTTGGATCGCCAATAAAGATGAAATCGAAGCAAAAATTCTTGAGCACCTTCAAGGGTGGAAACTTGATCGTCTCGCTAAGATCGACTTGTCGATTTTGAGATTGGGTATCACAGAAATTCTCTATGATGAAAGCATACCAGTCAAGGTAAGCATAAACGAAGCGGTGAATCTCGCTAAGAAATATGTCGACGAGAAATCTGGCAAATTCATAAACGGTGTTTTAAGCCACTTTGCCGATAAGGAATAAATCTTATGATCCTTGCAGTTGATACAAGTTGTTACACGACCTCGATGATCGTCATTGCGTATGACTCCGGTCAAATTTTGTTTGAACTGAATAAGAATCTCGCTGTAAAGCCCGGGGAACGCGGTCTGCGTCAATCTGAGGGCTTTTTTCAGCATGTACACCAGCTCACCGCGTCATTTGACGCACTCAGTCGAGCAGTAGACGTTAAGAAAATTAGGGCGATAGCAGTCTCTAGCCGCCCCAGACCACTTGAAAACTCGTATATGCCAGTGTTTCATGCTGGTCTTTTGTTTTGTACTAACATTGCTAACGCACTAGGCGTTCCACTTGGTATGTACTCCCACCAAGAGGGGCATTTAATGGCGGCGATAAGAACCTCTGGACTCAGTATGTGCCCAGAGTTGTTTTATGGCTTGCATTTATCCGGTGGTACGACTGAAATATTGAAGGTGAAGACACTTGACGACGGTTTTGAAGAAACGCTCGTTGGAGGCACACTGGATCTTAATTTCGGTCAGCTCATCGATAGAATTGGTGTTAAACTCGGCTTGCCCTTTCCATGTGGCAAAGAGATGGATGCGCTCGCCAAATTGGAACCGCATGATGATGCCTTTAAGATGAAACTTAAAACAGATTTAACCTTTAATCTGTCTGGACTTGAAAATAAATATGTGCAGCTCATAGAAACGCATTCTGCTTCCTATATCTGTACACATATTTTTAATACGATTGCCGATATACTCATACAGCTTATAAAACCATTGCCATCCGATTTTCCTATTGTTTTGTCAGGTGGTGTGGCTTCAAATTCACTGATTTGCAGCCTCTTGGAGCGAAAGCTCAAAGACAAGACACTCTATTTTGCAAAGCCAGAATATGCGAGAGACAATGCACTAGGCATCGCTGAACTCTATAGGCGCAAGATGAAAAAGGAGCTTTGATATGTTGAAAATGAAGTCTTTTACAGTAACGGAGATCACGCGATATATCAAACGCATTTTGAACTCTGATCCAATCATAAACCAGGTCATCGTAGAAGGTGAGATCTCAAACTTCACGAGACATTCAAGTGGCCATGCTTATTTCACACTAAAAGACGATCAGAGCAAACTCGCATGTGTCATGTTTTCGCAGTACTTGGAAACTTTAAATTTCATCCCTAAAAATGGCGACCGCGTTCATGCGAAAGGTCAAATTACGATTTATGAACGCGATGGACGTTATCAGCTGGGCGTCGTATCTCTTGAGAATATTGGACTTGGAGCCCTACATATACAGTTTGAAGCCCTGAAAGCGAAACTGGAGAAACGTGGTCTTTTCGATGCACAGCACAAAAAGGCATTGCCGACGCTACCTCAAAAGATCGGTATTATCACATCGCCAACGGGTGCAGCCATTCAAGATATCATAGCAGTGGCAAATAGAAGGCTCAATTTTTCTGAACTTTTGATCTATCCAGTCCGCGTACAAGGTGAGTTTTCTAAGGATGAAATTTGCAAAGGGATCTCATATTTCAACGAGCGAGATGACATCGACCTCATCATATTGGCACGTGGCGGCGGTTCTATCGAAGAGTTATGGTCATTTAATGAAGAAGTAGTCGCAGAGGCGATTTATGCTTCAAAGATCCCAATTATTTCTGGTATTGGACATGAGACGGACACGACCATCAGCGATTTTGTCGCAGACAGGCGTGCTGCAACACCTTCAGCAGCCGCGGAAATAGCTATCAAATCCAAAACGGAACTGACGCTGGAACTCAACAAATCCATTCAGCGACTATCCATACAGATTAGAAGAAGGGTTGAACTTGAAAAATCAAAAATCCAGCGTTATGAACCGAATCAGCTTGCCAGTAAAATCAGCAACACACTTCAAAGAAATGCACGTTCATTGGCACATCAAGAGGAAGTATTCATACAAAAAGTCGATAAAAGAATCAAGATGTCACGTGAACGTTTAAACGTCGCAGGTGCAAAGCTCGATTCACTGAGTCCATTTGGCGTCATGAGACGTGGTTATGGTATTATTACAAAAGAAGATTTACTTGTAACGCGCATTGATCAAGTGGCTATAAATGACACCATTCAAATCAGATTAACCGATGGTAGGTTAGATGCAAGCATCCAATCGGTTGTGCCAATTAAATCAGATTATTAAATGAAGAAATTGCATAATTCCAATTTTAAGAAGTTTCTTAAATTATGAATTCGGAGGCGAACAATGGCAGTAAAATCAAATTTCGAAAAAAAAATGGACCGACTTGGTGAACTTTCAGTCATATTAGAACGCGGTGAAGCGCCACTTGAAGAACTATTGAAAGTTTTTGAAGAGGGCATAAAGCTGTATAGAGAATGCAACGCCATCCTTGAAACGACAGAATCAAAGATTCAAACGATTCTCTTGTCCGAGGAGGCGTCAAAATGATCATGAGTTCGCAAACTGAAACTGCTTTAAAACAAATAGAGACGACATTTGTTGAAATCGTCACTGAATTTGTTGAACTCAATGCTGTTACAGGATATGATAAATCCGCAAAGACGCTGATTTCAGATGCCATGCTTTATAGCCTCAATGCTGGTGGCAAACGCATTCGACCGATGTTAGTGCTCGAGATGGCAAAAGCTTATGGTGATATAAATGATGGTGCGATTGCATTTGCCGCAGCGATAGAGATGATTCACACCTATTCGCTGATTCACGACGATTTGCCATGTATGGACGATGATGATTTAAGACGTGGAAAACCGACGAGTCATGTCGTTTTTGGTGAGGACATCGCGGTTCTTGCAGGAGACAGTTTGCTCAATTTAGCTTCAGAAGTTATGCTGGAGACGGTTATAAAAAACTGTGAAAATATTAATTATATGCATGCAATGCGTGAAATCTTGAAAGCCTCTGGTTCAAATGGTATGATATTAGGACAGGTCGCCGATATAAAGTATCACGAATCAGATATTGACGTTGAGACACTTGATTTTATCAATTTTAATAAAACGGGACGATTGTTAACGGCATCGATCGTTGCTGGCGCCTATATTGGCGGTGCAGATGAAAAAGAAATCGCGTTGCTCCGCGAAATCGGCCGCGATATTGGCCTTTTGTTTCAAATCGTCGACGATGTCTTAGATGTCGTAGGTGATGCAGAAAAACTAGGGAAGCGCACGCAAATCGATACGAAAAACAACAAGAAAACCTATCCAAACCTATTGGGACTAGAAGGTACTTATCTTGCGATTCAAAGGCTTCAAACGTCATTAGAGTCTAAGATTGACGCTTTGAGTATCGAGTCGTCGTTTTTAAACTCTTTGGTAGAATTTTTGGTGAAAAGAGATTATTAGAATACACAAACGACGCTAAGGAGGGCATGTCATG
Organism: Acidaminobacteraceae bacterium; assembly: GCA_942493125.1. GTDB lineage: Bacteria > Bacillota > Clostridia > Peptostreptococcales > Acidaminobacteraceae > Fusibacter_C. Next base: position 3,364,841 of record OW818667.1, read on the forward strand.
GAACCTTTTTTGAATGAGTTTATCGCGAATAAAATTTTTTTGGCTGCTGCAATTTCTTGGTTAGTCGCACAGTCGTTTAAAGTATTGCTTACATTTTTAGTTGAAAAAGAAATTAGAATAGAACGGATGCATGGATCTGGCGGCATGCCGAGTGCCCACACCGCAACGATCGTATCCGCATCAACAGCGATTGGCATCGTGGAAGGCTGGTCGTCCTCGATCTATGCACTATCACTCATCATGGCTTTTATCGTCATGTATGATGCATCAGGCGTAAGACGCTCAGTTGGAAAACAGGCTAAATGGCTCAATGACATCATCTTTGATTTCTATAAACACAAGCACGTTGAAGAAGAAAAACTAAAAGAACTTATTGGGCATAAACCCACAGAAGTGGTGGTAGGCGCCATTCTTGGCATAGTCATAGCCAACTTGGTCGTATGAGAAAAACCACTTATAGCTTTCTTAACGAAAGAAAGGAATATTTATGTATAGATTTTTAAGTGAGGTAAGAGAACCGAAAGACATCAAGTGTTTAAATCACGAAGAATTGACGGTGCTTGCCTACGAAATTAGGACATTTTTAATAGAATCAATCTCAAAGACGGGTGGGCATCTCGCCTCTAATTTAGGTGTTGTCGAGCTGACCTTGGCACTGCATACCGTCTTTAATAGCCCTACGGATAAATTCATCTGGGACGTTGGCCACCAAGCTTATGTCCACAAGCTACTCACAGGAAGAATGGATGATTTCAAAACATTACGCCAGTTTGAAGGTTTAAGCGGATTTCCGAAAAGACATGAATCCGAACACGATCAATTTGATACGGGCCATAGCAGCACGTCCATTTCGGCAGGTGTGGGCATGGCGATCGCCAGAGATATAAAAGGTGAATCACATGAAGTCATCAGCATCATCGGTGATGGCGCACTTACGGGCGGCATGGCTTTTGAAGCGCTCAATTACTTGGGTCATTTTAAAACAAACATGAAAGTCATCCTCAATGACAATGAAATGTCGATTTCACAAAATGTCGGCGGGGTTTCCATAGCACTGAGTGAACTTAGAACGAATCAAAAATACTACAAATTAAAAGATAAAACGAAAGATAGATTGCTTAAATTTCCTTCATTTGGCGAACCAATGATCGAGCTCATCAGCAAGATGAAAGATTCATTCAAATATTTTGTCGTCGACGGCGGTGTTTTCTTTGAGGAAATCGGTTTGACATACATCGGCCCTATTAACGGTCATGACCTCAAGAGTTTGACGAAGCATATGGAACTTATGAAACAAGTTGAAGGGCCAGTTGTGTTACACGTCATCACGCAAAAGGGAAAAGGCTATAAATACGCTGAGGCTGAGCCAAACAAATACCACGGCGTCGGAACGTTTGATCCGGAGCTACCTTTACCAAACAGTACAAAAGTTGATTATTCGAAAGTTTTTGGCGATTGTTTGACGAAATTGGCAAGAAACGATAAAAATATTGTCGCAATCAGCGCAGCGATGATCGAAGGAACGGGATTAAGCGTATTTGCAGGTGAACATCCGGATCGTATCTTCGATGTTGCCATCGCAGAACAACATGCGGTAACAATGGCTGCTGGTATGGCGGTACAAGGTCTTAAACCGTTTGTAGCCCTATATTCGACCTTTTTACAACGCGCATATGATCAAGTGGTGCATGATATCTGCATTCAAAAGCTTCCAGTAGTTTTATGTATCGATCGCGCTGGATTGGTGGGTAATGACGGGGAGACACATCATGGTGTCTTTGATTTATCCTATTTGACACATATACCAAATCTCATGATTTTATCGCCAAAGGATGCTACGGAGTTAGAATTTATGTTGACTTTTGCAGCTGGTTACAACGAAGGACCAGTTGCCATAAGATATCCAAGAGGCAATGCGGAACGACTCGACATAGGGAAGCCATTGTCTCTTGAACCTGAAGTGCTAAGAACAGGTAGCAAAACTCTTTTGATTGCTACTGGAAAATTAGTGAAAACAGCGCTTGAGGCGGCTGACTTGATAAAAGATCATGCCATTGGCGTTATTAATCTTCGAAAAATAAAACCCCTAGATGAAGAGGTGCTGATGCAAATCATAGAGTCGTATGATACCATCGTCACTTTGGAAGACCATATGATCGCAGGCGGCATGGGAGAAGCAGTGACTCGGATGATGCATAAGCAAGGTGTCTTTAAGCGCATCAAGCATCTTGGGATAGACGACACTTTTGTTGAACAAGGTGACATGGATACATTGCTTAAATCACTTAATTTAGACGCGCAAGGTGTCGCAAAGACCCTTTTAGAGGTGCTAAATGGCTAAAGAGAGAATAGATGTGTTACTCGTCGAAAAGCAGCTCATAGAGACGAGAGAACGTGCACAGAAGACGATCATGGCCGGGCTTGTGTACGTCGACGGTGAAAGAGTGGATAAAGCTGGAACGAAAGTCAATGTTGAATCCGAGATTGTCGTGAAAGGCAATCCAATTCCATATGTTAGCCGTGGCGGCTTAAAGCTCGAAAAAGCGATACAGACACTCGGCATTGATCTTACAGACAAATGCTGCATGGATATAGGTGCTTCTACGGGCGGCTTTACGGACTGCATGTTGCAAAATGGTGCAAGTAAAGTCTTTGCAGTGGATGTTGGCTATGGCCAATTGGATTGGAAGCTCAGAAACGATGCACGTGTCGTCAACATGGAACGTACGAATATAAGATATGTAACGGCTGAACAAATTGGGGAACCCCTTGATTTCCTCAGCATTGACGTTTCATTTATATCACTTAAACTCGTATTGCCGGTTGCGGTGAGTCTTTTAAAACAGGATGGGTCGATGGTTTTCTTGATAAAACCTCAGTTCGAAGCTGGACGAGAGCAAGTTAAAAAAAGTGGTGTGATCCGAGATGCGAAAGTACACCTTCAGGTGGTTGAGACAGTTCTCGAGTTTGCAAAAGGTTTTGGTCTTTTGATTGAGTATTTGACCTATTCACCAATCAAAGGGCCCAAAGGCAATATAGAATTTTTGGCATATGCCAAAAAACAGGATTTGGATGATGCTTTTAATCAGCCTTCCAAATTTGTAGATCCAGCAACTGTTGTGGGTGAAGCCCATGCGTCACTGGATACTGAGTAACCAGGGGAGAATGAAATGACTGTTTTTAAGAGACTTCTCCAGTTGTATATAGCCTTTTTTAAAGTTGGGCTATTGACAATTGGCGGAGGCTACGCGATGCTTCCGATCATTGAACGGGAAATCGTGAAAGATTTAAAGCTGACGACGATGGACGAAGTTGCGGAAAGCTATACATTATCCCAAGCACTTCCAGGTGTCATCGCATCGAATGCTGCAGCGCTCATAGGCTATAAGCTCTATAAAAAGAAGGGCGCTCTCGCATGTACGCTTGGCGTTATAACACCATCGATCATCATCATATTGATTATTGCCATGATTTTCACAAGAATAGAGCATTTGGAAGCTGTTCAGAACGCATTTAAGGGCATAAGAATCGTCGTGTTGGCGCTACTTATCGACTCATTTACACGACTTTTTAAAATGGCCATTTTTGATAAGAAAACTTTCATATTGGCTGGTCTCGCCTTTATCCTAGTTCTTTTTAGTCTTTTAAATCCAGTTCTCGTCATTATATCAGGAGGTATACTGGGAATAGTGATCTATAGAGAGCGGGTGAAACAATGACATTCATGAGTTTGTTAAACCTTTTATTTGAGTTTTTCAAAATTGGCGCAGTAACATATGGCGGTGGACTTGCAATGATTCCATTGCTAAGAGACATTGCGATAAATAACCAATGGCTATCCGATTCTCAATTTGCAAATCTCATAGCCATATCCCAAACGACACCAGGTCCAATTGCCATAAATATGGCTGCTTTCATCGGATACCGAGAAGTTGGGGTTTTAGGAGCAATAGCGGCATGTCTTATTTTAATATCACCAGCCTTTGTAATGGCGATCGTCTTGTCGAATTTTCTGAGCAAACATCGTAAGAGCCCACTCATCACAGCGGCATTTGTCGGTCTTAAAGCCACTGTAATCGGTCTTATTGCAACAGCCATCATACAAGTGGCCCTGGTTTCATTATACTTGGATGATTCAGGTGAGCTAATAAGGTTCTGGAGGGGTATCGACCTTAAGGCTGTTATTATGTTGGTGGTATCATATCTCTTAATTCGTAAGACGCAAAAGCATCCTTTGTATTATATTGTTGGATTTGGCCTTATAAGTATTGTCATCTGGTAAAGAATCAGAAATAGAGCATAGTAACTACAATTTCCATAGTTATTATTTTACACAAAATTAATAATGTTATATAATAATTCTATTGGGGGAATGATTATGAAATACTCTAGGCATTCAAAAATATTCGAAATAATCGAAAACAAGGATATCGAAACGCAAGACGAGCTCGCCTCAGAACTTAGAACGGCTGGCTTTCAAGTGACACAAGCGACTGTATCACGCGATATCAAAGAGATGCGACTCATTAAGGTTTTGACAAAAGATGGAAGGTATAAATACGCTTCCATTAGAGAAAAGGAAGGCGTCGTCAATGATCGTTTTCTAAAAATATTTAGAAATTCAGTAACCTCTATGGATTTTGCAGGCAATATCATCGTCGTAAAGACGTTAGTGGGTTCTGCAAGTGCAGCAGCGGTTTCTATTGATGCGCTCAATTTGAAACACATCGTTGGAAGCATTGCTGGGGATGATACGATTTTTTTAGTCGTTAAGGAAGAACACATGGTACAAGACATCATTAGACAGTTTAAAGAACTTTTATCTAATTAAACCATCGGAGGTCCCATGATTTTTGAGCTGAGCATTAAAGACTTTATTTTAATACGCGATGTTAAGATCGGGTTCGACCAAGGATTAAATATTCTCACTGGTGAAACAGGTGCAGGTAAATCCATGGTCCTCGGCGCAATTAATATGGTACTTGGCGGTCAAGCAAATAAGGACAGCATTAGACTAGGTGCTGAAAAAGCTTCCATTAGAGCGAGTTTTCTCAGTTCTGAATCAATCAATGCCCTTTTAAATGAACAAGATATTGCCACTGATGAAGACGTCTTGGTCATTTCAAGGGAGATCAACAGTAAAGGCAAGAGCTTTTCGAGAATCAACAGTCAAATTGTGACGTTAAATCAGCTTAAAAGCGTGACTGACCAACTGCTTAGCATACACGGACAAAATGAGCATCAAAATCTATTAGAGCGCGACCATCAGATGAACTTACTTGATGCATTTGGTGGAGAGGCGCTTCTTAGAATTAAGGATGATGTTCATACTTTTTATGCTGAGATGCAAGTTCTTGAAAGCGACATTGCCAAATTAAATAAAAAAAGCAGTGAACGCACGAAACAACTCGATTTTCTTAATTTTCAAATTCAGGAAATTGAACAAGCCAAACTGAAAGTCGATGAGGACATCGCGCTTGAAAAAGAATTTGAATATCTTTCTAATCTTGAACATATACAAGAATCGGTTACGCATGCCACAAATTGGCTTTCTGGTGATTTTGGTGAAGGTGCTTTAGGGATGCTGTCTCAATTAGGGGGACAGTTCAAAAAGCTCGAGGGTTTCAATACGGATCTCGATGAATTATCCAGTCGTATGAAAGAGCTCTATTATTTAATGGACGACTTATCGAAGGATTTAGACCGTTTTAATGAAAAACTTGAAATGGATCCTGAAAAGTTTGCGCTGTTAGAAAGACGACTTGATGAAATTAACAACTTGAAGTCAAAATACGGTAAGCATATTTCGGATATTTTAGACTATTTGTCAAAAATAAAAGAAGAGCAAAATGAATATGAGGCCATTGAGTCTTTGATTATAGAAAAAAATGAAGCGTTATCAAAAGCGAGACAAACGTATCAATCAAAAGCAGCAGAACTCACTAAACTTAGAAAAGAAGCGGCTATACATTTTGAAAAAGCACTTGAAACAGAGTTGCAGGCGCTGAATATGAAAGCGACGACTTTTAAAATTGAGATTGAAGCATCAAAAAATGCGCTTCAAACGGGTATGGATGAAGTTGATTTTGTCATCTCCACAAACATTGGACAGCCGTTCAGACCACTCAAGAAAGTCGTATCAGGTGGTGAGCTGTCCAGAATCATGCTTGGTATCAAAATCGTACTCGGCAAACTTGATGAAGTGCCAACGCTCGTTTTTGATGAGGTGGATGCTGGTATCAGCGGCATCACAGCGAACATCGTCGGCGAAAAGCTCGCAAAGCTCGCTCAAAACTGTCAGATATTATGTATCACCCATTTGCCACAAATTGCAGTCTATGCGGATCATCATTTTTCAATTGAAAAGACAAGCGATGGCATATCCACAGAAACGTTCCTAAAGAAAATAGAGGGTAGTGACATTGAAGGTGAAATCAGTAGATTGGTTGGTGGCGTTACGGTTACCGAATCTACAATGAAGCACGCAAAAGAAATGCTCTTAAGCGCAGAAGTGAAAAAAAAGTCGTTTTGAGGAAGCATCATGGACGGTTTGACTAGATTCATATTTAGTTTTTTTAGTGCCCTGTTGACATTGTTTATATTTCACAAATTGATTCCAAAATTCAATAGACATTCAAAATTGAAGCACGGTGTCATAGTGCTTTATTTGAGTTTGTTTTTAACGTTTTATGATTATGCGAGTTTGACGCACACTTTGGTTTATTATGCTTCGCTCATCATGATCATCAAATTGTTTTATCGCAACACGACTTTTGTGGCCTCGATGTCAGTACTCATCATCTATTTGATTACACTTTTGGGTTCTATGGTAGCATCAAATCTTGCGCTTTTACTCTTTGCGATAGTCGTTGATTATCGCGCAATTTTTGCATCGGGGAGTTTGCAAGCCAATATCGTTTTTTTTCTTTCTGTCTATAGTTTGCTTAAATTTTACCAAATTATTGTCAGAGTTTTTAAGAAAGTGGCCGGCACAAATTTCAAATTTGACATCGTCATGATCTTTACAAATGGCTTTATGTTCACACTTGTATTTGCATATCAAAAGCTCACTTTTTTTAACATGGTGGATTTTTCTGTCAGTGGCATCATCAACGCACCGAAATCGCTTAGCTTTGACGGCTATTTTTTGTTGACATATTGTTTCGTTACAACGATGTCTTTGATATTGTTCGTCTTAATCAATCGTTTATTTATTGTTGATAAAAATCTAGAACGGTATAAAATAAAAGCTGAGACTGATGTAATGACGGGTGTTCTCAGTCGTGAAGCGGGATTGACGCATTTGAAGACTGAGATGTCACGTGCAATCGCATTTAAACACGATTTGACGATCGCCTATATTGATGTGAACGATTTGAAAGTCGTCAATGATCGATTTGGACATAAGGAAGGCGATAAACTGCTTAGAACTATCTCGGATATCGTACAGTCCAAATTGAGAGAATTTGACATAGTGGCAAGATTAGGGGGCGATGAGTTTTTAGTTGTGTTTGCGAGATGTAATAGGGGACAAGCTCAGCGCGTTTGGAGAAGAATTACAGAAGAGTTTTTAAAGGTGAATGCAGAGGGGAACTTCGCCTACAAAATTAGTGCAAGTGCTGGCATTACGCAGTTTAATCCTTCGAAACATACGAGTTTGCTCAACTTTGTACATGAAGCGGACGAAGAAATGTACGGTCAGAAAAAGATAATTAAAGAAACTTTATTGTAAGTTCTATACAAAAGATGGGGAAATAGCTTTTAAAATCATTGGTTTTAGATAAAATAGGGGTATATATGGAAAATATGAGTGGTTACATAAACGAATATGAAGTTTATTTGAAGGAACATAAGAAATTATCTGAAAATACGCTCCAATCTTATAGAAGAGATTTGAAGTATTTCGGACTCTATCTCGATAGCATCTCACTTGCTAGTTTTATAGCAGTGTCACATGTGGATTTGTTGACCTATATCATCCATTTAAAAAAGGAAGGGAAGGCAAATGCCACGATTTCGAGAAATATTGCTTCCATCCGTACTTTTTACTCGTTTTTGCACCAAAAGGGTTATGTTGCTCTAAATCCTTCAACAGAACTTGAAGCGCCAAAGATGGACCGTAAATTACCGCATGTCTTGACGCTTAGTGAAGTTGAAAGGTTGTTGGCCAAGCCCGATTTAAGAACTGCGATAGGCAAAAGGGACAAAGCGATGATCGAGCTACTCTATGCCACTGGAATTCGCGTTACCGAGATCATTTCACTATCTTTGTCTGACGTCAACACGTCAATGGGTTACATCAAATGCAAAGGCAGCTCAAAGACCCGAGTGATTCCACTTGGTACGATGGCTTCCAAAGCGATTGATTTGTACCTTAAAGATGGCAGAGGGTATTTGATCAATGGTGATGAAGATGCATTATTTGTAAATTACTATGGAAAAAAACTCACGAGACAAGGGTTTTGGAAAGTCGTTAAAAGGTATTCTGATGAAGTGGGCATTCACAAGTCCATTACACCACATACACTGAGACATTCTTTCGCATTTCATTTAATTCAAAATGGTGCAGATGTAAAAGCCGTTCAAGAAATGATGGGTCATTCGGATGTTGCGACGACTCAAATCTATCTTGAAATGTCGAATTCCAAGCTAAGAGATATCTATGAAAAAACACATCCTAGAGCCTAATCAGGCTCTGTTTTTTTTGAATTATGCGATTTCATCAGCGTATATAAAAATGTATTTAAAGAAAAAAGGAGGTTCATATGATCAAAAGAGTGATATTATTCGTACTTGACAGCGTTGGAATCGGGGCATTGCCGGATTCTGAGAAGTTTGGCGATATCGGCGTGAACACGCTTGGTCACATTGCAAAATCAACAGATAATTTTAAGATCCCAAATCTTATGAAAATGGGTATCGGAAATATCGACGGTGTGGATTACATCCAAGCGGATGAAAACCCTATCGGTGCTTTCGGTCGTTCTCTTGAAGCATCCAATGGCAAAGATACGACGACAGGTCACTGGGAAATTGCTGGGCTTTACATTGAACAACCTTTTAAAACATATCCAGATGGCTTCCCAGATTATATCATCGACGCTTTTGAATCGAAAATCGGCAAAAAAATTCTCTGCAACAAACCTGCTTCTGGGACAGTCGTCTTAGAAGAACTAGGTGAAGAGCATATGAGAACGGGCAGTCCAATCGTGTATACTTCAGCGGATAGCGTGTTCCAAATCGCTGCACATGAAGATATCATTCCGCTTCCTGAATTATATAATATGTGTCAAATCGCAAGAGACATGCTCATGGGCGAGGATCAGGTTGCTAGAGTTATCGCAAGACCATTCATAGGAGAACCAGGCAATTTCCAAAGAACATCCAATAGAAGAGATTATAGCATCAAACCTTATCAAAAGACTGTGCTCGATTATGCAAAGGAAGCCGGTTTAAAGGTCAAGGCAGTTGGTAAAATCGTAGACATCTACGATGGCGAAGGCATCACAGACGATGTGCATACTAAAGACAATATGGATGGCGTCGATCAAACGCTCAATTATTTAAAAGAGGATTTCCAAGGCATACTGTTTACAAACCTTGTCGATTTCGATGCCAAATTTGGGCATAGACGCGATATACCAGGTTATCGTGGGGCGCTTGAAGAAGTTGATGCAAGAATTCCAGAACTGATGGCTGCTATGAAACCGACGGATATGTTGATTATTCTTGCTGACCACGGCAATGATCCCGCTTACAAAGGCTCAGATCATACGCGCGAGTATATTCCACTCCTCATTTATGGTGAAGAAATAAAAGCTGGCGTCAACATTGGCACAAGAAAGACTTTTGCTGACGTGGCTGCAACCGTTTCCGATGTTTTGAACATTTCTGCGACGCCATATGGCGAGAGTTTTAAAGGGGAAATATTGAAGTAATAAAACATAGAAATTGCATAACATAATGCAATGGTTTATCACATATGGAGGATTCAATGACCGATTTATTAACAAAAATAAATGATGCACAAAAATATATCGAAAGCAAACTGACTGAAAAACCTGAAATTGGTTTGATTCTCGGTTCTGGACTTGGCGTGCTCGCCGATGAAATCGAAGCGCCAATCAAAATTAAGTATAGCGAAATTCCGCATTTTCCCGTTTCAACAGTAGAAGGCCACGAAGGACAGTTTGTCATCGGCAAATTGAAAGGAAAGCAAGTCATCGCGATGCAAGGGCGCTTCCATTATTATGAAGGCTACTCGATGCAAGAAGTGACGTTTCCGATCAGAGTGCTTAAAGCGGTTGGCGTCTCGCATTTGATTTTGACAAACGCTGCAGGTGGCTTGAATGAATCATTCAGCGGTGGCACACTCATGCTCATCACCGATCAGATCAACATCATGGGCCTTAGCCCACTAATCGGTCCAAATGAACAAACGCTTGGTCCAAGATTCCCTGATGCTTCAAGCATATACAGCCCAGTGTTCAACCAAAAAGTTCTCGAAGAGGCAAAGTCGCTCGATATCGATTTGAAACAAGGTGTATACTTTTACTTCACTGGTCCGGCGTATGAGACGCCAGCAGAAGTTAAATTGGCGAAGCTTTTAGGTGGAGACGCTGTTGGTATGTCGACGGCACCTGAGGCACTCGTAGCGACACATATGGGGATGACAGTCACTGGCATCTCATGCATCACGAACATGGCGGCAGGCATCCAAAAAACGGCACTCAATCACAAAGAAGTCGTAGAAGTTGCGAACCGCGTTCAAAGTACTTTCATCAAATTGGTCAACAGAATCGTAGAAATAGCCTAAGGAAGACGGTGTAAAGATGCGTATAGTAGATTTAATCAACAAGAAGAAACACGGAGAATCTCTGACAAAAGAAGAAATCGAGTTTTTCATATTTGGCTATACAAAGGGTGAGCTACCAGATTATCAGGTGTCCGCTTTATTGATGGCAATCTATTTCAAAGGAATGGAAGATAGAGAAATCGCGGATCTGACAGATGCAATGGTGCGCTCAGGCGATACAGTAGATTTAAGTAAAATTGAAGGCATCAAAGTCGACAAGCATTCAACTGGCGGCGTAGGCGATAAAATCAGCTTGATTGTCATCCCACTTGTGGCCTCTACAGGCGTTCCTGTGGCAAAAATGTCAGGGCGAGGACTCGGTCACACCGGCGGTACCATCGACAAGCTTGAGGCTATCGAGGGCTTTAAAGTAGAACTTTCAAACGAAGAATTTATAAGCAATGTCAATACGCACAAAATGGCGATTGTCGGCCAATCAGGCAATTTGACGCCTGCTGATAAGAAGCTCTACGCACTGAGAGATGTTACGGGCACTATTGATAGCATCCCATTGATTGCAAGTTCCATTATGAGCAAAAAAATCGCAGCAGGTTCAGATGCCATCGTACTCGACGTAAAAGTCGGTTCAGGTGCGTTTATGAAATCGCTGGAAGATGCAAGGGAACTTGCAAAAACTATGGTTGCGATTGGTAATTCACTTGGTAGAAGAACCGTTGCAGTCATCACAAACATGGATCAACCACTTGGACATGAAATCGGCAATGCCAATGAAGTCAGGGAAGCAATCGAAGTACTTAGTGGCCATGGCGCTGAAGATGAGACTGAAGTGGCACTCACCATTGCATCGTATATGGCTGTACTTGGTGGCGCATTTGAAAACAGAGAAGATGCTCGCAAGCATTTTGAAAAAATCATCGCATCTGGTGAAGCGATAGAACTCTTGAAGAAGTTCGTGGAAATTCAAGGTGGTAATTCAGATGTCATCGCACACCCAGAAAAATTGCCACAAGCGAAGTACCACATCGAAGTAAAATCCGATCTTGAGGGTTACGTCGCAGGCTTTGATTCTGAAAAAATCGGCATCTCAGCGATGATGCTCGGTGCGGGCCGCAGAAAGAAAGAAGATAACATCGATTTCTCTGCAGGTATTACGCTTAAGAAGAAGCTTGGCACACATGTCAACCTTGGCGATGTGCTTTGTGTCTTACACACCAATTTAGAGGATATCGTAGAGGCAGAAAAGATGGTGAGATCAGCTTTTGTCATCAGTGGTCAAAAACCAGAACCAAGCAAGTACATCTACGAGATTATCGAGTAGTAACATAGTTCAAACCACAACACAAATCACAAAAACAAATTGCATCAAAAATCGCATCACAAACCGCATCAAAATCAAAGAGCCGATAATCATCGGCTCTTTTTCTAGTGCACGCCTAAACATTGTAATTGTCGCTTTTGAAAGGTATAATGAATTGTGCGAAAACACGATTAGGAGCCTATTATGACTGATGAGATAATAAATCATGATAAAACAAAACTCGAACAATTTCTGAAAGTACTTTTGGACGTTCAGACTAAGTTGAATGTCAGTTGTTACTTTGTCGGTGGTTGCGTTAGAGATCGTTTGTTAAAACAAGTGACCAATGATTACGATATAGCCGTTGATGGTGACTTAGAGCAGATGATTCAAGCCTTAAAGGAAACCAATTGGGGTGCGAACGAGGGTGCGAACGAGGATGCAAACAAGGGGATATTTGAGCTTACACCTTCAATTCTAGGGACCGCAAAAGTCAGATTTGGCAAATATCATGTCGACCTTGCAACATTTAGAAGTGAACGCTATACGTCAAATAATGGCTTGCCTGAAATCGCTGCAGGGGATATTGAATCGGATTTGTCTCGACGTGATTTTACTATTAATACGGGATATATCTTGCTCAGTCATGATAATTTGGATAAAATGTTACATGTTGACGATGCGATTGATATCGAAATCGCATTTGCGCATCCAAAGTTTCACGCGGATATTGAAAACGGTGTCTTACGCGTGCTTCACGATCGTTCTTTTATCGAAGACCCATCACGCATGTTACGTGCGGTGAAGTATAGCACCTTATATGATTTGAAAATGGATGATGCAACGCAATCATTATTTAATACGGCTTCAAAGAAGCGTCTTATAACCGATTATTCGAGAGATCGATACCGTCAAATTGTCTTAGGTTATGCAAAGCACAAGCATGGGATAGAGATTCTTACCAATATATATAAGCAGTCGCTTTTACTGCAAGTTGAGGTTTCAGAACCTTCAAATACGAAGCGCATCCAGGCTTACTATGACTTGTTCGCCGAAGAGCCTACAGCAGCACCTGCAGCAGCACAGGATCATACTATGAATCGAGGTATACTATACTTACTGTTAATATACGAGTATCATTTGGCGTTTTGGTTTGGTGCTGATCGTCAAATTTCTGAAATCGCAAAATCATGTATCGCACTTCAAGAAACAGCGTCTATTATGACACCTGTACAGTGCCAATCCAGATGGTGGGGGTACGAGACGTTCAAGCGTTATGACGCCTGTTCATTGATTTTTGCGAAAGATGCGGTTTCCATTTCTGAAACCATGAAGCATGCGCTTCACACGTATCTTGAAGAGACGCAATTTATCAAACTTAGCATCAATGGCAATACACTAAAAAACCTTGGTATTGAAAGCGGTAAGAAAATAGGGTTATTATTGAATCTTCTTTTGGCGCATAAAGTCGATACGGGAAGTCCCATGACGCAAGAAGAAGAAATTAAATGGATAGAGAGTAAACAATATGAGTATTGATATAAAACTTGAGGCCTTTGAAGGACCGCTTGATCTTCTACTACACCTCATCACACGTGATGAAATCGAAATATCGGATATTCCGATCGTCAGCATCACGGCCCAGTATCTTGAGGCGATTGGCGATTTAAAGGATATGGATCTTGAAGTGGCGACAGAATTTATCGTGATGGCAGCAACGCTTCTTGAGATTAAATCAAAAATGCTGTTGCCTGATAAAGGGGAAGTTGATCTTTACGATTATTCAGCCGAAGACCCACGGCAAGAACTCGTTAAACGCCTTGTCGAATATAAGAAGTTCAAAGATATTGCAAATGCGCTCAGAGAGTCTGAAGGGACCTTGGATGAAGTGGTCTTCAGAGATCAGGATGATCTTGCTCAGTACGTGCAAAACGTACCCGTTTCATCGCTGAATATCGATATGGACAGCACGCTACTCATTGAAGCCGTAAAGCGGCTCATGCTTAAGATGAGCCGTTTTGACGATATCAGACAACAGTATTTTAAAGGCATCAAACGCGATACCTATACGGTTGAAGAGAAAATCTCCAAAGTGCGTAGTCGACTTTTGCTAGAAGATGCGTTTGAGTTTACCATGTTGTTTGGTGAAACCATCACAAAGGAAGAAGTCGTCGTGACGTTCCTCGCACTGCTTGAGCTTTTGAAGTTAAAAGAGATTACCATCGTTCAAGATAAGCTGTTTGGCGACATCTGCATCCAGAAGAGAGACTATGTCGAACTTGTCGATTATGATCATACGCAAGATGAACATTAATATTAAAGGAGACTTTCATGCCAATTAACTATAAATCCGTTATTGAATCCATTCTGTTTGCTTGGGCTGAGCCGCTAAGCCTCTATAAAATCGCAAAAATATTAGACTTGAAACCAGTTGCTGTTGAGACGCTCATAGAAGAGATGATGAAAGAGTACAAGGAGAGTCAAAGGGGCATTCAAATTATCGAAACAAACAAGCATTATCAGTTCAGTACGCTCAAGGCAAACTACCCTTTTGTGGAACAATTATGTGCCACTTCTAAAAGCAAGGGATTATCCAATTCCGCACTTGAGGTCTTGGCGATCGTCGCCTATAAACAGCCAATTACAAAGCTCGATATCGAGCAGATAAGGGGTGTCAATTCCGAAGGACCGCTCCAAAGTTTGATTGAGCGCGACTTAGTCGAAGTTAAAGGCAAACTCGAAAAAATCGGGCGCCCACAAATATACGGAACCACAGATGTCTTCTTAAGAAGTTTCGGCTTCAAGACGCTTGGCGATTTGCCACAGATTGAGGCGTTTAAGGGGTTTGTGCATAATGAGGATGATGTAGAAGGCCAAGAAGTAGAAACTGAAACTGAAATTGAAACTGAAATTGAAATTGCTATTGAAACTGCTATTGAAACTGAAACTGAAACTGAAACTGAAGTTGAAACTGAAACTGATACCGAGATTGAATAGTAAATAGGAGGCTAATTATGATTCAGTTTAGACCATACACAGAAAAGACGGATGCGTCGTTACTTGCGATGCTCACAACCTTTGAGATCGATCACGCGATGATTGATCAACTCATGCATGCTGATAATCGCTTTTTTGTCATCGACGACGGGGACGCAATTATCGGTTTTTGCGCCTATGCTTTTGCTACGCCTGAACTTGCGCATATCATGGCAATCTATGTTGTACCTACAGAGCGAAAAAACAAGTTCGGTGACGGATTGTTCAGGTCAGTACTAAATAGTATTGAAATACATGGCGGCCGCCATGTCATTTTATCAGGCACTCAAACGGAACTCGACTTCTATGCGCACGAGGGATTGGCGCCTGTTGCGCTCAATAGAGAAGGCCTTTCCGCAGAGGTGCACAGCGCGATAAACCCACTTCAAAATGAAACGTTTTCATACCTTGAGTCCATAGAGAACTACTTCAAAAAACCGTGCAAAGGTCAGCTCAAAAACTAGATTGTATACAGCGATACCGATAGTCTTCCATACAATTTGAATGAAAAATTGCAAATTTATAAACTTATCATATAAAAATGAAATTGTCCTTGCAAAACTATCATGCTATGGTATGATTATTATGAGAGTAAAGGAGGATTTCCAATGGCTGATCAAAAAGAGAATTTAACCATACACATTAATGAATCGTGGTGTAAAGGTTGTGGTATTTGCATAGCATTTTGTCCGAAACAAGTCTTAGGCTTCAATGAAAATGGCAAAGTAACCATGCTCGACAGAGACAATTGTATCAAATGTGGCATGTGTCAAATGAGATGTCCCGATTTTGCAATTTTTTTAGGAGGTAAGGAAAATGAATAGAAAAGTCAAGTTTCTTCAAGGCAATGAGGCGTGTGTAGAAGGCGCTTTAATGGCAGGCATGACATTCTACTCGGGTTACCCTATCACACCATCGACAGAAATTGCTGAATTGTCGGCTGAAAAATTACCGCGCATCGGTGGCAAATTTATTCAAATGGAAGACGAAATAGCAGGAATTGCAGCAGCTATAGGCGCATCACTCACTGGCGCAAAAGCGATGACGGCGACTTCGGGTCCAGGCTTTTCACTCAAACAAGAAAACATTGGTTATGCGGCACTTACAGAAATTCCACTTGTTATCGTCAACGTTCAACGTGGCGGTCCAAGTACTGGTTTACCAACTGCACCTGGTCAAGGTGACTTGATGCAAGCAATGTGGGGCACACATGGCGATCACCCAGTGATCTGCTTGACGCCGGATTCAGTTAGAGATACATTTGACTTAACCATCCGCGCTTTTAACTTGGCTGAAAAATATAGAACTCCTGTCATTTTGTTGACTGACGAAATCACAGGCCATATGAGAGAAAAAATAGAGATTCCAGAGCTATCTGAAATCGAAATAATCAATAGAGTAAAACCTAAAC
Organism: Acidaminobacteraceae bacterium; assembly: GCA_942493125.1. GTDB lineage: Bacteria > Bacillota > Clostridia > Peptostreptococcales > Acidaminobacteraceae > Fusibacter_C. Next base: position 3,381,401 of record OW818667.1, read on the forward strand.
AAGGCGATGCATACAAGGCTTATAAAGTTGAAGAGGGTGACATCGTCCCTAAAATGGCGGATTTTGGCTCAGGCTTCAGATACCATGTCACAGGCCTTATGCACGATGAGACGGGATTCCCAAGCAACAGCACGACAAACGCTGGCAAGTTGATGGACCGTTTGATGGCTAAAGTTACCGATAACTTGGATGATATCATTCAGTGGGAAGAAGTTGAAACGGCAGATGCGGAATACTTGATCGTATCTTACGGTGGCACAGCTAGAACGGCAAAAGCGGCGATCAAAACTTTGAGAGCTGAAGGGATTAAAGTAGGCTTATTCAGACCGATTACGGTTTGGCCTTTCCCTGAAAAACAATTATTTGAACTCGGTAAAAAGATGAAAGACATTATCGTGGCTGAATTAAATTATGGTCAGATGAAACTTGAAGTCGAACGCGTCATCAAAGGTCATGCACCAGTAAGATTCTGTGGCAAAGCCAATGGCGAAGTATTGACTCCAGAAGAACTAATAGCCAAATTTAAGGAGGTATTATAATGAATCATCCTTTAGTCGAAAGCGCATTTCGTATGGAAAAATTCCCGCACATCTGGTGTCCAGGTTGCGGTCATGGTATCATCATGGCTTCCATTGCACGCGCTATAGAAAAATTAGGTCTAGAAAAAGACAAAGTTTGTATCGTCTCCGGTATCGGTTGTTCGTCAAGAGCACCAGGTTACATGGATTACAATACACTGCATACAACGCATGGTAGAGCTCTTGCATTTGCAACTGGCGTAAAGCTTGCAAATCCGGAACTCGAAGTCATCGTTATCGCTGGTGATGGCGATTTATCTGCGATCGGTGGCAATCACTTGATTCATGCTGCGCGTAGAAATATTGGACTTACGACGATCTGTTTCAACAACAACATATACGGTATGACAGGTGGTCAGTATTCACCAACAACACCGACAAATGAAAAAGGAACGACAGCGCCATACGGCAACATCGATAAACCTTTCGATATCACACAACTCGCTATTGGTGCAGGTGCAACATATGCAGCAAAGACAACAGCGTATCACGTCCCACAGATGGACAAGCTCATAGAAGCTGCCATCGCGCACAAAGGGTTTTCTCTGGTTGAAGCGATTTCAATCTGTCCGACATATTACGGCCGTAAAAACAAAAAAGGCACTGCAGTAGATATGATGATGTGGCTTAAAGATAACTTCATCGACCACAAAGTTGCTGAAAAATTACCTGCTGAGAAAAAAGAAGGTAAAATCTTGATGGGCGAATTTAAAAACGTCAATGAGCCTGAATATACGGATGAATATGAAAAAATCATCAAGCAGCTAAAAAAATAAGCCGAGGAGTGAATGAGATGAAAACACAATTAGAGTTAAGATTATCTGGTTCAGGTGGACAAGGCTTGATTACAGCGGGCATTATACTTGCTGAAGCTGCTCTGAAAGACCAAAAAAATGCCATTCAAACACAAAGCTATGGTCCTGAAGCGAGAGGTGGCGCCAGCAAGGCAGAAGTCATCATCAGTGAAGAGGCGATAGATTTTCCAAAGGTAACACTTCCAAACATGACGCTTGCGCTTACACAAATCGCAGCAGATAAATATATTTCTGACATCTCAGAAGATGGTACGATTATCGTCGACGATTCAATTCAGTTACCAGAAGGACTCAAGGCTAAACACATCTACAAATTGCCAATCATCAAAACAGCCATCAACGAAGTCGGTAAAGAGATCGTTGCCAACATCGTTGCTCTCGGTCTTATCGTTGGCCTCACTGGTATCGTTTCAGAAGCTAGCTTGGAAGCGGCTATTTTATCAAGAATTCCTAAAGGCACTGAAGATTTGAACAAACTCGCTTTGCAAAAGGGCTATGAACTCGCGAAAACGCTCTAATATATGCGTTTCCTTCATAAAAAATAAAACGATTGTACTTTGGAGACTAGGGTTATGAGCAGTGCTGATTTATTAGGTCGCATCAGGCAACAGTATTTGACTTTGAGCAAAAGCCATAAAAAAATTGCAGACTACATTTTGTCAAACTATGACAAAGTTGCATTTATGACGGCTTCCGCTTTAGGAAAAAACGTAGACATCAGCGAATCGACAGTCGTCAGATTTGCAGGTTCAGTAGGATATGACGGTTATCCGGAACTCCAGAAAGAACTGCAAGAAACAATCAAAACTAAATTGACGACAGTACAACGCTTTGAAATGTCAAAAGATCACAATGAATCTGAATACTTGACAAAAATAATGGTCAATGATATCGAAAATATACGTCAAACACTGGATCAATTTGATTCAGAGCTTTTGAACAATTTTATTAGAGAGATCATCAAAGCCAGAAAAGTCTATATCTTAGGCCTTAGAAGTTCATCCGTTTTAGCGAACTATTTAGGTTTTTATCTGAACTTCATCTTGCCTGAGATTCACGTGATCCATGAAACGGCGCAAGATGTGTATGATCAATTGCTCAATCTTTCCGAAGAGGATGTCATGATCGTCTTTTCATTTCCAAGGTACTCAAAGCGTACGTACGATTGCGTCGACTATGCGATAAAAAACAACACGACGATTTTGGGTATTACAGACGGCTTGAACTCACCACTTTTTGAAAAGGTCAAATATTGTTTGACTGCCAAATACAGCATGAACACTTTCATCGATTCCTTCGTCGCACCTATGAGCCTCATCAATGCACTTGTTATTGGCGTGAGTCTCAAGAAAGAGGGCGTAGAGAAGAATCTTGAGAAGTTGGAGCGCATTTGGGAAGAATATGGCATCTACAGTTTAAAGTAAGTAATGGATTAAGTATAAACACAGAATAGGGTAATTCTAATGGGCATGATACGTCATGCCCATTTCACATTTGCTTAAATTCTGATTATAAGCTATAATTTTAATGACACCACTGTTGTGGTGGTTTTTATTTTTCATGAACTTTAGGAGAAATTTATGTTAAACATACAAATCGCAATCGACGGTCCTGCTGGATCAGGAAAGAGTACTGTGGCGAAGGAAATCGCAAAAAGGCTTGAAATCACATATCTTGATACGGGTGCCATGTATCGTGCTGTCACACTTTTTGCATTAAGAAGCGAAGCGGATGTTTGTAGCTCTGAAGCGCTAAAAGCGATAGTTGACTCCATAGATCTTGATATCACGCCGTCACAGCTCTTCGTAGGTGGAGAAGATGTCACCGATGCGATTCGCACGCCAGAAGTCACTAGAAACGTTTCTTATGTTTCAATGGACGCTTACGTACGTACACAGATGGTGTCATTGCAACAAAAAATTGCGCATGGCAAATCTGTGATCATGGATGGTAGAGACATTGGCACCACTGTATTACCTGATGCAGCCTACAAATTTTTCTTGATTGCAGATCCAGTGGAACGTGCAAAAAGGCGTAAACTGGAACTGGATGCTAAAGGTTTTGAGACGACGATTGAAGCGTTGACTTCAGAGATCATTGCAAGAGATAAGCTGGATTCTGAGCGAGATGTGTCACCACTAAAGTGCGCAGAAGACGCTGTCGAAATAGACACGACGTTTATGAGCATTGAAGAAGTGGTTCGAACGATTATTGAGTATGTTGAAAAGGATCTAGGATAGGTGATCAAATGAATTTACTATATAGGACGTGCCGGTTTTTATCTCATCTCTATTATCGACTCTTTTTCAAATTAGAGGTGGAAGGACTTGAGCACATTGATATGTCACAGAACTACGTGGTTTGCGCCAATCACCTAAATTGGCAGGATCCTGTTGTATTAGGCGGCCTTTTACCTTTTACGACACGTTTTATGGGCAAGAAAGAGTTGTTTAAAAATCCGATTGTCGGTGCTTTTATCAGAAAGATAGGCGTTTTTCCAGTTGATCGGGATGCAAATGATTTAAAGGCGATTAAGATGGCACTTTCCATCTTGAAAGATAAGCAAAGTTTAGGCCTTTTCCCAGAAGGGACGAGAAATAAAGGTTTTGAACCACTTAGAGTCAAAGCGGGCACAGCGATGTTGGCCGTAAAAACGCAGACGCCAGTTCTAGCGATTACCATTGATTCGTTTTATAAATTCAGAGGGCCGCTTCGCGTCGCTTTTCACAAGCCAGTTTTTTTAGATGCATACTATGGTCAAAAGCTCGAGGCAGATGCTTATGAGGCACTTTCACAAAAAATAATCGACGACATCTACAGCGACTTAAAGTACTATAAACATAATTAATTCGAGGTATAAATGTTCATACTTCGTTGCTAGACAATATCTTAAGACTATGTTACAATTATGAGGTTTATATGAAAATTCTTATAGCAGAACATTCTGGCTATTGCTATGGCGTAAAACGCGCCATAAATATACTCGAATCTCTTTTGCCGGCAGATGAACCCGTCTATACATTGGGACCCATCATACACAATCAGCAAGTAACGGATTATTATGCAGAAAAAGGTGTGTTGGTTGTCGATGAAATGGGTAAGATTATAGATAGTGAGAAAAATCATGCGCGTGTGGTCATTCGGTCACATGGTGCTGCAAAGCATGTTTATGATGAAGCGGCAGCTTTGGGACTAAAAATATATGACGCAACATGCCCGTATGTAAAAAAAATTCAAAATACGGTTTCAACTTATGCATCAAAAGGGTATAATATAATCATTGTAGGAAGTGCGAAGCATCCGGAAGTTATCGGAATCAATGGATGGTGTGATAATCGCGCAATCATTATTGAAGAAGCACAAGAACTGAACCGCATTCAAGAATTTGATAAACCGACATGTGTCGTTGCTCAAACCACTTATAGTATTGAGCAATGGGCAATTATTTCTGAAAAACTTAAAGCGCTCATTCCAGATGTCGTGATATTCAACACGATTTGTCTCGCGACTGAGCAAAGACAACAGGCGTGTTTAGAACTCGCAACCCAAGTAGATCTCATGATCGTCGTAGGTGGCAAACACAGTTCAAACACCATTAAACTAGCAGAGTTATGTAATAAGCTAGTCAAAACAATTCATATTGAAACTAAGGATGACTTAAACGGTGCTGAATTAATTGGTACAAAAGTTGTAGGCATTACTGCCGGTGCGTCAACACCTGATTGGATAATCCAGTCGGTCATTCTTAAAATAGAAAACGAAGGCGAGGTATTTTTTTGATGGATAATCATAATTCAATGGCTGACATGATGGAACAAATCGAAGAATCATTGAAAATTCCAAGAAGAGGGTCAATTGTTAAAGGAAGCATAATTCAAGTTAATGCTGATGTTATAATCGTTAACATTGGCTATAAATCTGACGGCGTAATTCCAAGAAATGAAGTTTCTGCAGATGCAAACTTCGATTTACAAAAGAATTTCAAAGAGGGCGATCAATTAGAAGTATTTATTGTGAGCCACGACAACGGCGAAGGCAACATTTTGCTTTCACTTAGAAAAGTAAACGTCGACAAGGATTGGGAAGAACTTGAAGCAATCCACGAAAAAGATGAACCAATTTTAGTGAGAATCACTGAATCAGTAAACGGCGGATTGATCGCATTTTACAAAGAAATCAGAGGCTTTGTACCTGCTTCTCAATTATCTGATCGTTTCGTTAAGAACTTAAAGCCTTACATCGGTCAAGAATTGAAAGTAAAAGTCATCGAGATCAACAAACTCAAAAGAAGAGCGGTATTCTCTCATAAAGAATTCGCTATGATCGAAAAACAAGCTGCTAAAGACAATTTCTGGACAAACATCCAGGTTGGCCAAGTGGTTAAAGGTGAAGTAAAACGCATCACGAACTTCGGCGCATTTGTTGATATCGGCGGTATGGATGGTCTTGTTCACGTTACTGAAATGAGCTGGGGCAGAATCAAACCTGCATCAGAATTCGTAAAAGTGGGTCAATTGGTTGACGTTAAAATCATCGATGCCAACAAAGACGAAAACAAAATTTCACTTAGTATCAAACAATTGTCACAAGAGCCATGGGCTAACTTCAACGAAAAATATGAAGTCAATGGCATCTACACAGGCAAAGTGGTTAACTTAACTGATTTCGGCGCATTTGTTGAACTTGAGCCAGGCATTGAAGGCCTTGTACACGTTTCACACATCGCTAAAGAGCATATTGAAAAACCTGCTGATGTTTTGAAAGTAAATCAAAGCGTTGAAGTAAGAATTCTTGAGTATGTCGCTGAAGAGAAAAAAGTTAAATTGTCTATGAAAGCGGTTCATGAGCCAGTTGCTGAAGCAGTTACGACTGAAGCGGTAGAAGCTAAAGTAGAACCAACTGAAGAAGCATAATTTAAACTGCAAAATAAGTAATAAATAGTGTATTAAGCCGATGAGACATCGGCTTTTTTACTATATAAAATGGTCGAATTTGAATCTGTTTGAGTGGGAGTGCTTATGGAAGGATATGAAAAGTTTAAGGAGAAAGTATTTAGAAAGACAAAATTAGATTTGACACTTTATAAAGAACGCCAGATGAAACGACGTATCGAATCACTGATAACGCGTCATGGTCTAAGCGATTTTGAATCTTATTACAAACTCCTTGATACAAATAAAGTAGTGTTTGATGAATTTATCAATTATTTGACGATTAACGTTTCAGAATTTTACCGTAATCCAACACAATGGGATGCACTTCGTGAAGATATCATCCCTGCGCTTTTAAAGCGTACCAAAAGACCTAAAATATGGTCTGCTGCATGTTCTACTGGTGAAGAGCCTTATTCATTGGTCATGTGCCTAAGCGAATTTGTGCCACTTAAAGACATCAAAATATTAGCTGTAGACTTTGATGATGAAGCGCTCAATAAGGCGAAAATTGGTATGTACACGGACAAGAGCATTAAGAACGTGCCGCCTGCTTATGTGAGTAAATATTTCGAGCCGATAGGTAAGGGCTTCCGCATTAAAGACGAAATTAAAAATTGCGTCGAGTTCAAGAAGATGAATCTTCTACTTGATGAGTATCCAAAAGGCTTTGACCTTGTCGTATGTAGAAATGTCATGATCTATTTTACAGAAGAAGCCAAAGACGAAATGTATAAAAAGTTCTATGGGTCACTCGTAAATGATGGTTACTTTTTCGTTGGCAGCACAGAGCAGATTATTCAGCCACAGCGATATAACTTTGAGTCGAGCAAGACGTTCTTTTATTACAAGCGCTAATGTAAATTTTGATACAGTAAACGATAGACACAAAAATAGAGCTGATAACTTGATTATCAGCTCTTTCTTTTATAGTTTTTTTGATGTTGTTTTTATGCCCTTTAGTATGGCTTGTTAGAACAGCGATATGAGTTCATCGATCAGTGCACCAACGTACTCTACTGCAGTCTCTATTGGCTCCGGCGTTGACATATCAAGACCTGCAAGTTCTAGTAGTCCTTCGGGTGTTAGCGTCCCGCCAGCGTTAAGGACAGAAAGCCAACGATCAATGGCAGGTTGTCCTTCTTCTTCTATTTTAGCGGCCATAGCTGTTGCAGCCGTTAAACCTGCTGAGTAAGTGTATGGGTAGAGGCCCATGTAGTAATGAGGTTGGCGCATCCATGTCAACCCAGCGTAGTCATCGATGATTACAGAGTCGCCCCAAAATGTCGTAAGAACGTCTTTCTTGAACGTACACAAGACATTGGCTGTCAGTGAACCGCCTTTTTCTGCATGTGCGTACACGCGTCTTTGAAATTCGGCCTCTAGAAGGTGCGTCACGAAATTGTGGTAGTATGTGCCAAGTATTTGAAGGATGACCCAACGCTTCATACGCGGGTTGTCATCTTGTTTCATGAGGTGGTTTGCCAGCAGAATTTCATTCATCGTAGAAGGTGCTTCCACAAAATAAGTGGACGGCCTTGTATCAAATATGCGCTGTGCTTTGTTCGCAAGTGTAAAGTGTCCTGCGTGTCCCAGTTCGTGTGCCAATGTAAATGCAGACCGCATCGATTCTTGATAGCTGATCAAAATGTACGAGTGCGCATCATAGGGCGATGCACAAAAAGCACCTGTTGATTTACCGACATTGTCAGAGTAATCAATCCAACGTTCAGCAAAAGCGCGCTTCATGATATTTGTATAATCATCCCCTAAGATCCAGAGCGCTTCAATGATGACTTTTTGGATGCTCTCGTAATTTGCAGGCGGATTGAAATCAAAATCCAGTGGGGCTTTTAAATCGCAAAAATGTAGGGCATCAAGCCCGAGCTGCTCTTTTTTTAACGTCGCAAATTTGCGCATATGTGGTGCAAGCTTTTCAAAGATGATGTCAATTTGGCGATTGTACATGTCGAGCGATACTTTTTGAGGTTCTAACAGCATCTCAGTAACTGAACCAAAGTTTCTAAGATTGCTCATGGCTACTTGTTTTTTGACTTCAGTCGCATAAACGGAAGCATAGGTATTTCTATATTGGTAAAGTGACTTAGAAAATGAATCATAGGCTTGTCTACGGATCTGTGTATCTGGGGAAAACTCATATTTTGACTCAAACAATGCAAATGAGTTGTCAAGCGATGCCTCAGAATCGGTATTGAAATTTTCAAATACCATATCAGCGGCTTTGCTCACTTGATAAATGCGATAAGGGGCACTCATCACTTCGCCGAGACTTGCAAGAGCAACTTCCGTATCCGGTGAGAGCTTATGTGGTTTTTGCATATAGACGTCATCTAGATAATTTTTATATACTTTCAAATCGGGATAATCATGAAACAATGCATCATATTCGATTTGATCTAGCTGTGTTATTTCGGATGAGATAAAGGAGATCGTCGATAGTGAGCGCGTTGCGACAGCACTATAAAATAAACTGTCTTCTTGAGATTGAGGATTTGTGGCATCTTCCGATTGGCGTAAGTTGGCGTAAGTGCCTAGTTGGACCATGCTGATATATGCTTTTTCAAGTTTTGTCAGACATTCGTATAAAACCGATGCCGTATCACATAACCGCCCTTTATAGACTGACAAAGCGTTAAAATCTTTTTCATTCAAAAGTAGGCGTTCTTTCCAAATTTCTCTGCTTTCAAAAAGATCTTTTAAATTCCAAGTCATTGGGGTAGGCACTTCAGATCGAAGCATTCTTTTTCCAACTTGATTATCCATTATTTCCTCCAAAAAGTTATTTCGTTACCCTAATAGTGTATCATTTCATGTGAACGATTTGTATTGAAATTTTTATACGTATAAAAAAAGTTTTTTAACTAAATCACTTGACGTTAACGTAGCGTAAACGTATATACTGTTTTTAAAGGAGGTACTAATGGAATATACAGTAAACAAACTTGCAGAGATTTCAGGCGTTACAACGAGGACACTTAGGTATTATGATGAAATTGGCCTCTTGAAACCAGCCCGCATCAGCTCATCTGGGTATAGAATTTATGGGCGTCGTGAAGTCAATTTACTGCAACAAATTTTGTTTTATAGAGAACTCGAGGTCAGTTTAGATGAAATAAAGGCTATTATGACCTCGGACACTTTCGATGCGAATAAAGCACTTACTGAGCACCATGAAAAGCTGCTGGAAAAGCGCGAAAGACTTGAACGACTTATTGCAAATGTTGAAAAGACAATACTGGAATCTGAAGGGAGAATAATGATGTCAGATCGTGAGAAATTCGAAGGTTTGAAGAAAAACATGTTACAGGAGAACGAAGCAAAATACGGGGCAGAGATCCGAGAAAAATATGGCGAAGAGACAGTTGCAAAATCGAACGCCAAATTTGCCAATCTATCAGAAGCTGATTTTGAACGTTCAAGTCAGTTGGCTGGAGAGATCATAGAAAGCTTGTTAAAAGGGATGGATTCAGGTGATGCATCTGGCGCGGATGCACAAGAAGCTGCAAAAAAACACAAAGAATGGCTTATGTTTTACTGGCCAGAATATTCAAAAGAAGCCCATGTTGGACTTGGTGAAATGTACGTAGCGGATGAACGCTTTACAGTATATTATGATCAACACAGACCTGGCGCGGCACAGTTTTTATGTGATGCAATCCACGTTTTCACAGGATTATAAACGAAACGCATAGAGCCACAAACAACCTTCTGAGGATGGAATACATCTTCAGAAGGTCTTTTTTTGATACAAATCTGTGTGATTATGATAAAATAGTTAAATAGATGGAGGTGCCTTATGATAGAACAAGCGATCGTGATTAGCGTCATAGTCGTATCACTGATTTTGTTTGTCCAAGCGAAACTCCGATATGATATTGTCGCCATGCTTGCCCTTTTGGTGATTACCTTAACGGGCATCACACCAGCAGAAAGTGCTTTTAGTGGCTTTGCTCATCCTGCTATCATCACTGTTGCCGCAGTGCTTGTGGTCAGCAGAGGGCTACTTAACGTCGGTGCTATGGATCCAATTACGGATCTCGTCAACAAACTCAAAGGCGGGATTGAGATAAAATTGTTTCTTCTTATGGGCGTCACCGCTTTTTTTTCCAGCTTTATGAACAATGTAGGCGCACTTGCTTTAGTTATGCCCGTTGCCATAAAGGTTGGAAAAGACAATAAGCTTTCACCATCTTATTTACTTATGCCGATTGCATATGCCTCTCTATTTGGCGGGTTGATTACTGAGATTGGTACGCCACCCAATTTGATCATATCAAAGTACAGGGATCAGTATGTCTCTGCTCCATTCAATTTTCTTGATTTTGCACCTGTTGGGCTCGTGTTGACCATTATTGGCATTCTATTTGTAAGCCTTATCGGATATAAGTTGATACCAAATAGACGGGCAAAGGCAGATCCGAACATGTTGTTCAAAGTTGAGGACTATCTCTCTGAACTCGTGGTTCCAGAAGGCAATAAATTTGTAGGAAAATCCATTCGGGATTTATCGAGTGTCCAAAGTTTTGACGTCAATATCTTGCACATCGTCAGAAATAAAGTTAACATCATTGCGCCACATGCTCATGAAATCCTAGAGGCAGGCGATTTGCTTGTCGTTAGAATTGATCCGTCCGAACTTGCAAAGCTCATCGACAAAACGGGAATGCTGCTCAAAGGGGCAAAGTTAACCTCAGATGAGAGTGGCAAGCTGCTTACCGCCAGTGAACATTCATTGATAGAAATCGTATTACGCGATGATTCGCCTTTGATTGGCAATACGGCAAAGGATATCAGACTGAGAAATGAATACAACGTCAACTTGGTCGCCATATCGAGACAGGGTGTCTATTTGAGAGGGCGCTTGGGTGAAATTCACTTTAGAACGGGTGACATCATGTTGATTCAAGTGGCGGATCAAAACATACACACAGTGCTTTCGTCATTAAAAGGCTTGCCTTTAGCAGGTCGTGGCATAGAAATCGGCACACCGGACCAAAAGAGACGCCGCACAATAGGTCTTGGCATATTTGGCTTTTCAATTCTCATGACGACGTTTGGCATGCTACCTGTTCAAATATCATTTACGATGGCTGCGGTACTCCTCGTACTCACAAAGATCATTACACTTAAAGAGATTTACGAGAGTATTGATTGGCCTGTTATTGTCATGCTCGGTGCAATGTTGCCACTAGGTGACGCAATACAAACCACAGGGGCAGCCGATACGATCGCAAATTTGATTTTAGGGATGAACGGCATGTTGTCGCCAACAATGATCGTCGGGTTACTCATGCTTGTGACGATGCTTCTTACAAATCTCATCAACAACGCAGCTGCTGCTGTTCTCATGGCACCGATTGGCGTCAGTTTAGCAGTAGGCCTTGGCGTGTCTGTGGACCCGATGTTGATGGCCGTTGCCGTTGCATCTTCGTGCGCTTATATGACACCGATAGGGCATCAGTCAAATACCTTAATCATGGGCCCTGGTGGTTACAGGTTTGGAGACTATTGGCGAATGGGACTACCTGTAACAATTATGTTTTTAATCATCGGAACACCACTAATCTTGTTTTTTTGGCCATTATAACGTTCTGGAGGGATGAATGAAAAGGGAAATCAAAATCTATTTTGCCATTTTGGCACTGACTGCGTTTGGTTTGGGTTTAACCAACAATGTCATTTCAAATTTTTTTAAAGACGCTTACCAAGTCACTGCATATCAAAGGGGATTCCTGGAATTTCCACGCGAGCTGCCAGGGCTGATCAGCGTCTTTGTTATCGCCGCTTTAAGTTTTCTTAGTGATATTCGGATCTCTATCATCTCACAAGTTTTAAGCGTCATAGGCATCATTGCACTAGGTATTTATACGCCTTCTTTTAATATCATGATCATCTACATATTCATCAATTCATTGGGGATGCATCTCTTCTTTCCACTACAAGATAGCATCGGTATGGAACTCGCTGAAAAAGATAATATCGGTAAGAGGCTTGGCCAGTTTAAAGGGTTCTTCACAGGCGTTCAAATGGTGGCCTCCATTTTCGTATTCATCGGATTTAAAGCGGGCTTTATGAGTTTTGAATCATCTATAAAAACACCGTTCATCATCGCCGGTGTCTTATTTTTTGGCGTAATGGTATTGCTCATCATGCTCGATCGCATCGTTCGAATCGATCGCCCGCATGTAAAACAAAGTGGGTATGTTTTCAGAAAAGAATACAAATACTATTATGTACTCGTCATATTATTTGGTGTTCAAAAGCAGATCATGATGGTGTACGGACCATGGGTTCTGATTGATCTACTCAGCAAAAAAGCGGATACGATCTCCATTTTGACAGTGATCGGCTCCTTCATTGGCATTTTCTTCATACCGGCGATTGGCAGGTGGCTAGATGCATATGGCGTTAAGAAGCTCATGTATGTGGATGCATTATCCTTCATAGGCGTGTATTTAGTCTATGGCCTGCTTGCCATGGGTTACGTCAACGGCTCGATCAAAACGGCAGGTATCGGCATGTTACTTGCTTATGCCATCTTCATCATCGATAGAATGTCGACGCAAATGGGCATCGTACGAACGCTTTATCTGCGTAAAATCGCCATAAAACCTTCAGACGTCACGCCAACATTGACGCTTGGACAAAGTATGGACCACTTTGTATCGATTATTTGTGCATACTTGGGTGGTATCATTTGGGTCGCTTGGGGACCACAATATATTTTCTTCTTGGCTGCGGGTTTGTCCCTGTTCAATTTATATGTCGCATACAAAATTGAAGTTTAGTTTTTTAAATAAAATTATAATTAGACAACAACTATTGTCATTTGCATAAAAAAATAAGAAATAAGTTGCATTTTTTCACAAATTGGCATAAAGTAAAGCATATATAGTGTCGAAATATATTATATGTACCAAAAATATACTATATGGTGGGATAATGCAAAAACATTTTATAGGTGGGGTTATTCCCGGCTCTATAATTGCTCAGGATGTAATTGGTTCAGACGGCGTACTGCTTATTAAAAAGGGGAGTATGTTCCGTGAACAGTATATCCCTCGCTTTATTGATGCCGGTGTACAAGAGATCTTCGTCGAAGATAGTGGAACCATGACACCTGAAACGATAATGACCATCAGGAAATCTTTAAATATTCAAGACGTCATTCATGAGAAAACACGTTCGCATGCTCAAAACCAGATTAAGAAGACGATGTTGAAATTCAAATCTGTGAGCAATACTGATATTCAAAAAATCAGTGCAATCGTCGAAGATATGATTGAACAACTCCTGGATAAGAAAGATTTCGTTTTCGCGCTTTCACAGTTGCGCTCCGTTGATGATTATACCTATCAGCATTCAGTGAACGTCGGCGTCCTCGCTTTGATTATAGGCATAGATTTAGACCTTAATATGGATCAGCTCAAGCATCTTGGCATGGGCGCTATTTTGCATGACATCGGAAAGATCATGATTCCCGAATCCATCATCAAAAAGCCGTCTAAACTGACAAGTGAAGAGTTTGTAGAAGTAAAAAAACATACAGAGTACGGGTATGAAATCCTGCTTCAGACGGAGATCCCCGAAGAATCTGCAAGAATAGCACTGCATCATCACGAAAAGTTTGATGGAACGGGTTACAGTCGTGGTCTCAGAAATACGAAAATTCCATTATTTGCGCGTATTGTAGCTGTTGCTGACGTCTATGACGCCATGTCAAATGACCGGGTATATCAAAAACGTTCAGCGCCAGACAAAGTGTTTAGAGAAATCACGCACCTTGGCGATAAGCATTTCGATACGCATATCATGGAAACTTTCGCGAGACACATCAACATTTACCCGACGGGCACGGGCATCGTTTTGAACTCGGGGCACCGAGGCATTGTGCTCTATCAAAATAAGCTGTATCCTGAAAGCCCGATTGTCAGAGTATTTTTACCTAAGGATCAAAAATCCAAAAGACTCTATTTTGATTTGGACTTATCACTCAATCCTAAGTGGTATATCCATGAGACGTTTTAGGTTTCATATGGTTTCAAATTAAGGAAGTTACACAATTTCAATTTGCGCAAATTCCAAGAGTACATGAATCTCCGAAAGTTTCGGAGATTTTATTTTTTTTGGATCATTTTTAATGAAATTATAATCATTTCATAAGCGTCATTTCAGAAACATAAGTTAAACTGTGGAAGCAGAGTGACTCAATTTTGGAATCAAATGAATCAAAGGAGATGGGTGCATGATAAAAGTGAACGGACTTAAAAAGACTTTCCTGCTTTCAAAAAAGCAGATGAAAGACAATGGCAATAAAGAAAAATTCAAAGTGGCTGTCAAGGGCATCGATTTTGAAGTGAGGGACAACGAAATATTTGGCTTACTCGGCCCGAACGGTGCAGGTAAGACGACGACAATGCGCTGTCTCGCAACATTGATCGAGCCGACAGAAGGATCGATTAACGTAAACGGATTTGACGGCAAGACACAAGGCGAGAAAGTGAGAAGCGAGTTGGCTTTCTTGACGAATGAACTCAAGCTTGATACGCACTTTACCCCGGAGTATACGACCCAGTTCTTTGGACGTCTACATGGTCTGGCAGAAAATGAAATTGAGACGCGCATGAATCACTTGTTTGATTACTTCGGCGTTACGCCGTTCAGATTTACAAAAATTGCCGATTTATCAACGGGTATGAAGCAAAAACTTTCGATCGTCGTGAGCTTGATTCACGACCCTCAAGTTATCATCTTCGATGAACCGACCAATGGACTCGATATCGTCACAGCGCGCGCAGTCACAGAGTATCTTAAGCATCTTAAAGAACGCGGTAAAACAGTGATTATTTCTACACATATGATGTATGTCGCCGAAAAACTTTGCGACAGAATCGCAATTATCATGGATGGTGAAATCAAAGCCATTGGCACACTTGAAGAAATTTATGCCTTGACGGGTAAAGACAACCTCGATGACGCTTTCTTCAAACTATACGACTTGTCAGGAGGCCTTCAAAATGTTTAAATCTCTTATGATTATCATGAAAAAAGAAATGAGAAGGGTATTTACTGACCGTCGCCTGGTCATCACGAATTTTATCCTTCCAATGGCAAGTATCGCTATTATTTATTCAATTATGGGCTTTATGATCAATCAGACAACTGAAGATATCGAAACACACATCACTGAAGTACTAGGCGTAAACGTTCCAGCTGAAGTCGTCGGTATTATTGCTGACGATGAAACCTTGAAACTCACTGAGGGCACTCAGACGAAAGCTGAAGCCTCAGAACTGCTATTAAATGGCGACTATGATTACTATCTTTATTTTGAGCCTGACTTTGCCAGTAAAATTGAGGCGTTTGAGCCGAATAGCATTCCAATTATAGAAGGTCTGTATTCACCAAAGAGCGATGTCTCTATCGAAGCGAACTATAAAATGGGCGGACTGCTAGAAGTCTATAAAAATAATGTTTTAGCAAAAAGACTTGGTGGCGAATCTTATTTGCAGGTGTATAATGTAAACATGGCTGAAATCGAAATACCAAAGGAAAGCAAAGGCATCGATCGCGGGATCGCCAATATGATTCCGATGCTCGTATCTATCTTCATCTTTGCCGGTGCAATGGGTATCGGTATGGATTCTATCGCAGGTGAAAAAGAGCGCGGTACAATAGCGACGATGCTTCTAACACCAGTAGACCGCGGCGTCATCATCGGTGGCAAGGTGCTCAGTCTATCCGTAGTCGCATTGATTTCGATGGCGTCCTCTTTTATAGGCGTCGTGATCTCCATTCCGTTTAGCGCGAGATTCCTGTCTACAAATGGATCCTTCGACATTTCAGAGCTTGCCCTTGGCGGACCAGAATTATTTATGTTTTTCCTTTGCATGATCGGACTCGTGGGTATGTATGTGACGATTATATCCGTACTCTCGATGATTGCCAATTCGCTTAAAGAAGCGGGTGCTTATATTACACCAGCATACATGGTTGTCATGATCACCGCTTTCATGAACATGTTCAGCAGTAGCGATGTGTCACAGATTTATTATTTTGTTCCGATTTATAACAACCTGGTCAATATGAAGCAAATTTTACTCGGTGATGGCAATTTCATGAACGTCTTGATCTCATTTGCGACGTCACTCATAATCACCCTTGTACTGCTCGTATTTGCCCGTAATTTGATGCACAAAGAAAAGGTGGTATTCCCATCCAACTGACGATAGTACCCAAATAAAAGCACTGAGGAGGCGACAATGATCAATCTTTACGTAGTTAGGCACGGTCAAACAAAATGGAATGTGGAGAGGCGTTTTCAAGGATGGCTCGATTCACCACTTACAGAAAACGGTGTGAAATGTGCCGCCGATCTACGGGATCAATTGTCGCATATCCAGTTCGATGCGTGTTATGCATCGACGAGCCCGCGTGCCTATAAGACACTGGAGCTGATCTTATCAAAGAATACAAGTGATTATCGAACGGACGACCGTTTAAAGGAAATAAGGCTCGGCGCATGGCAAGGTATGACACACACACAAATCGAAGACAAATACCCCGTGGAGCTGGAGCTTTTCTATGATGATCCTGAAAGCTTCAACCTTGAAGAAGCTGAGACGTTTACCGAAGTCTATAGCCGCGTCAAATCCTTCATCGATGATGTCGTGGCAGATCACGAAGCAGTAAAGCGTGAACAACCAGACAAAGAAGCTTCAAACGTCCTCATCGTCACACATGGTGTCACTTTGAAACTCGCACAGCTGATTTTTGACAATGCCCCACTTGGCGAACTCGTCAACTACAACGTGGCACACAATGCACAGGTGCATCATTATCAGTACAAAAAAGGGACTTTTGATCGAATTAAATAATTTTGCACATTTTCCTTAATAAGATAAGTTAAAGCGTCAAAAATTTGAAATAATGCATATACAAAAGGATGTTTGTCTTGTTATACTTATGACGATGAACATTCTTTTTTATATTTTTGGAGGGACTGACATGAAACCATTATCGCGTAAAAATTTAGGCATAGAAGAATCCATGACACTTGCCATCACAGCAAAAGCGAAACAACTCAAAGACAGCGGCGTCAACATCGTGAGCTTCGGAGCCGGCGAACCCGACTTCAATACGCCTAAGTACATCAGAGACTGTGCGATTGCCAGAATAGAAAAAGGCGGCATCGGCTACACGGAAGCATCTGGACTACTTGATTTGAAAAAAGCGGTGTGTAGCAAACTCAAGACTGATAACGACTTAAGCTATGTGCCAAAACAAGTGGTGATTTCATCTGGTGCAAAGCACAGCCTTTTCAATGCACTTCAAGCGATTTGCAACCCTGGAGACGAAGTGATCATCCCATCGCCTTATTGGGTAAGCTACTACGAACTCACTAAGATGGCAGATGCAGAGCCAGTGATCGTCCTTGCAGAGGCATCGAATTTATTTAAAGTGACCATCGACCAACTAAAAAGTGCGCTAACGGACAAGACAAAAGCACTTTTGATCAATAGCCCGAACAATCCGACAGGCGCTGTGTACACGCGTGAAGAGCTTAAAGCGATTGGCGATTTTGCCGTTGCGCACGACCTTTACATCATCGCAGATGAAATTTATGAAAAACTCGTCTATGGCGAAAAACATATCAGTATTGCAAGCTTATCTCAAGAAATATACGACCGTACAATCACTGTCAATGGCTTAAGTAAAGCGTATGCCATGACGGGATGGCGCATCGGATACACCGCAAGCTCAGTGGAAATCGCAGACGTCATGAGCAATATTCAGTCACATGCGACATCAAACCCAAACACGATTGCACAGTATGCAGGCATCGAAGCTTTAAACGGCGATCAAGCACCTATCGAAGAAATGCGCATCGCGTTCGAAGCGAGAAAAGACTATATGGTTAAAACGATTCAAGCGATTCCAAACATCTCATGTGTCGAGCCTAAGGGTGCATTCTACGTTATGGTAGACATCTCTTATTTCAAAGGCAAGACAATCGATGGCGTAAAAATTGAAGGCTCATTGGATCTCGCTGCAGTCCTGATCGACAAAGCGAACATCGCAGTCATTCCTGGTATTGCATTTGGCGTAGACGATTATGTGAGACTCTCATATGCGACGAGCATGGAAAATATTGAGGAGGGCCTCAGAAGATTACACGATTTCTGTAGCACTTGGCAATAAATAGCTTTGACAGAAAAAGCGGTGAAACAGTATAGCTAAAAGGTGATTTTCCAACTGCGGAGAATCACCTTTTTTTATGTCTAAACCCTCGATTTTGTGTTATATTAAGGCTATAATCATAAAATGTACACCAACCATAAAGTTTAATCAAGGAGCTGTAAATGACCACAGAAAAGCAGAATTTGGAAAAAATATTGCTCGTTGCCATCTTTACGACCTTTATGGGGCAGATTTATATGCAGCCATTTGGCTCTGGCTTTCGATTGACGTTCGCCGTCGTCGTGCTCAACGTGCTCATGCTGACCTTTAAGGACATAAATGCCTTGATTACTATCAATCTAGTGGGTTTCATGATGTTCGTCGTGAGGAGCCTTCTATACGTCGTCAACAACAATGGCGGATTGCTCATCGCCATGGATTTATATTATCCAATTTTGTTCTTCTATGTTTTCTATAGCGTTTTCTTTCACGCTCTAGATGTGCGCAATCTCGTAAAAACACCATTGGCATTATTCTTGGCGATCTGGATTTGCGACAGTTTGCCTAACGTCATCGAAGTGCTCGTCAGACAAGAGTGGAAGAGCAGTGATTTTGAAAACATCATTTTTACGATTATCCTAATAGGCGTATTCAGAACGGTTATCACGACGATTCTCGTGTACATCTCTAGATATTATTATCATAAAACCAAAGAAAGAGAGAACCATCAAATCTTCGTTGAACGGATTCTCATGATCTCAAATCTAAAAACGGAACTATTTTTTTTGAGAAAATCCAAAAAAGATATAGAAGACACGATGAGACGGAGCTTTCTCATCTATGAACAGGCTGACAATGCTTCGCTTAAAGAGTCGATTCTCTCGGTTACAAAGGACATCCATGAGATTAAAAAGGATTACGCACGCGTGATTTCTGGTCTTGAAAAGAGCATTAAAGAGTCTCCAGTATACAGTATGGGTATCAAAGAAATCATAGAAATCATCATTTCATCGAACAAGAAGTACGCCTTGAGTCGAGACGTTCAAGTGAAGTTTCATCATAACATCGGCTTTGATTTCAAAACGACAGACCATTTGGCCGTCATTTCGATCTTAAACAATCTCGTGACCAATGCCATAGAGGCATTTGACGGCAAGGGGAAAGTCACTATCGAACAATTTGTCGAAGAAAACAACGTGATTTTCAAGATAGATGACGATGGGCATGGTATTGAAGCGCAGGACATTCCCCTCATATTTGAAGCGGGATTTTCGACCAAATTCAACGAAAATAACGGCGTTATGGCTTCGGGTATCGGTCTGACACATGTAAAGTATTTGGTTGAGAATTACTTGGAAGGTAGCATTCAAGTGCATTCGCGCAAAGATGAACAGACACATTTTACGATTGCAATTCCAACGCACATTCTCTTTTCACAAAATGATGTTTCTAGTGACGCATAATATTTGGAGGCAATATGAATTATAATTTCTTTCTGGTAGACGACGATGTGAGCGTCATCAGTATTCTTACTAAGATCATACTCAACAACAATTTAGGTGACGTCATAGGAAAAGCGACAGATGGCGATTTTGCCATAGAAGAGATTATCAGGCTAAAACCTGATATCGTATTGGTGGATTTGCTGTTGCCTAAAAAAGACGGCATCACAGTTGTGGCCATGATCAAAGCGATTTATCCAGATATTCCATTTATCATGATCAGTGAAGTGTACTCCAAAGATATGGTATCCAAGGCTTATGACTGTGGCATAGAACTCTTTATCAATAAACCGATCAACGTCATCGAGGTCGTCAACGTCATCAAGCGCGTCGATGAGAAAATAAAGATGAAAAAAGTGATCGATTCCTTTCAGACGGCCTTTCAAAACATGACGACGCTAAGTAGTGACGCACCAACAGTCGGCAAACAAGTGAACACGAGACTCGACGCCGCTAGGCAAATTTTTAATCAACTTGGTATTCTCAGCGAGGCGGGGACGAAGGACATCTCCTACATGCTGGAGTTTGTTTTCGAGCAAAATGAACTGAACAAATGCAACATCTTTGATCACAAGTTAAGTGACCTCTACGATTACGTATCCAACAAGTACGAGAAAGAAAGAGGCGAATCTGTCAGTGATAAGACGATTGAGCAACGTGTGCGTCGTGCCATCGGCCAAGCGCTTGAGAACATTGCGGAGCTGGGATTGCACGATTATGAGCACCACCTCTTCGAAAAATTCGCCGCAACGCTTTTCGATTTAAAGGAAGTCCGAAAAGAGATGGATTATATTAAAAAGAGTGCCAAGGTGCGTGGAAAAATCAGCATTAAGAAGTTTGTGTTTGGACTCATCGAGGAGATCGACTAACGTGTAAATCAGGAGGCTTTATGGAACACCAGTATGAAAGAAAAAAGAGATTTATTGTAAATACAACCTATATTGTGATGATCATCTTGATGGTCTATATCCTCTTCAAATATGCACTTGTCATAGTGAGCCCGTTTATTTTCGCCTTTATTTTCGCTTTACTGCTTAAAAAACCATCTCGGTTTGTCGCTCAAAGGCTTAGATTGCCTATAAAATTAGTAGCCATCATCTTCGTGCTGGTCTTTTACGTCACACTTGGCTTCATCATCTCGTTTGCTGGCATAAAAATCATCGCTACAGTAACCGATATCATCTCGGGTCTGCCTATATTGTACGAAGAGCAGTTGGCACCGTTTTTGGTAAGCCGTTTTGATGCTATAGAAGCCGCGATTTTCAGACTGGATCCAGCAATCGTAGAAGCGCTCACACAGGGCTTTGATCAGTTTGTCAGTTCGATTGGTGAGAATATTTCCAGGATATCATTATCCGTAGTCGGTGCAATTTCGGGTGTGGCGACGTCATTACCTGGATTCCTCATAAGACTTTTGATCATGGTCATCTCGACGTTCTTTATTGCAAGTGATTATGAAACCTTGTCGCATTTTGTTCAAAGACAATTCACTGGAAAAGGCAACGATTTGTTGATTCGCATCAAACATTATTTGGTTGATACATTACTCGTGGTGATTCGCTCCTATGCGATTATCATGTCAGTTACATTTGTGGAGCTATCGATAGGGTTGTCCATCATCAATGTACCAAATGCCATTTTCATTGCACTGATTATTGCCTTGTTTGATATTATGCCTATCTTTGGTACAGGTGGTGTCATGATTCCATGGACCATCATTTCATTCATACAGGGTGATATTAAACTCGGTGTTGGCCTTTTGATCGTCTATGTATTTGTAACGGTGGTTCGGAACATCCTCGAGCCAAAGATCGTCGGCAGCCAGTTGGGACTACACCCAGTTGTGACGCTCATGTGCATGTTCATCGGCGTCAATCTATTCGGCGTCCTTGGCTTATTTGGTCTTCCAATCACAGTATCGCTATTAAAGCATCTCAATGACACGGGTGCTGTTAAGTTTTATAAATAAAGTGGATTTGTGTTTGTTTTCAAAGTAAAAATTGTTATAATTATGGAAAATGCATAATTACGCAATTTCCTTCATAGAGGGGGAAGTATCCCCTTTTTTTTAGTGCAAAAAATAACAGTAAACAGATATGAATTAGGAGATAAGAATGTCAAAAAGAGAAACGTTCAACATTGAATCAATGGAAACACTGCTCACGCGAAACGACGACCACATCAGAGCGATTAAAGATATAAACGATGCGCATTTCACAGAAATTCATTATAGAAAAAAAGCGATTACGATCACTTACGGATGCCAGATGAACGAGCATGACTCAGAAAAGCTGAACGCCATGCTCACAGATATGGGTTATGATGCGACAAAGAAATTTGAAGAAGCCGACCTTATCATCTTCAACACGTGCTGCGTGCGTGAAAACGCCGAGTTCAAAGTCTACGGCAACCTCGGCCACGTCAAGAAGCTCAAAGAAAAGAAAAAGGATCTCATCCTTGCCGTCTGTGGCTGTATGATGCAGCAACCGCACGTCGTGACACAGATTAAGAAAAAATACAAATACGTCGATCTCGTCTTCGGAACACACAATTTGCACAACTTCCCAGCGCTCCTTGAGGAGACACTGAAAGCCGATAAAAAGCACCAAGTGGTAGAAATATGGGAAAACGAAGGCGACGTTATCGAAGGCCTCGCCATCACGCGTAAGAAAGAGATCAAAGCATACGTCAACATCATGTACGGCTGCGACAACTTTTGCGCATATTGCATCGTGCCTTACACAAGAGGTCGCGAGCGCAGCCGAAAGCCAGAGGATATTCTCGAAGAAATCCGCATGCTGGCTGCTGCAGGCACGAAAGAGGTCATGCTCCTCGGTCAAAACGTGAATTCCTATGGTAGAAAAGATGATGTGGGTACAGACCAAAACGTCGATTTTGCGGACCTTTTGGCCATGGTCAATGAAATCGAGGGCATCGAACGCATCCGTTTCATGACGTCGCACCCAAAGGACCTCTCTCAGAAGCTGATTGAAACGATGGCGAAGTGCGAGCACGTCTGTGAGTATCTGCATTTGCCCGTTCAGGCAGGCAGCAACGACATCCTGAAAAAAATGAACCGCAAATACACGAGAGAGCAATATCTAGACATTATCGATCGCGCGAAAGTGCTCATGCCAAACCTTGGCATCTCTACGGACATCATCTTAGGTTTCCCAGGCGAGACAGAAGAAGACTTCCAGGACACGCTGAACCTCATTGAGACTGTGGGATATGATGCGGCATTTACGTATCTCTATTCAATCCGTACGGGGACACCTGCCGCAACCTTTGAAAATCAAGTTACAGAGGACGAAAAGCACGACCGAATCAGACGCCTTTTAGAGGTGCTCAATCCGAGCATCACCGTCAGAATGCAGTCGATGCAGGACCAAGTTGTCGAAGTGCTCGCGGAAGACTATTCTAAGAGCTCGAGAGACGTCCTCATGGGTCGTACGCGCAATAACTTGACGGTAACATTTGAAGCGCCGGCTGAGCTGATCGGTAAACTCGTGGAAGTGAAAGTCACGCGTCCAAAGAACTTCTCGCTGCATGGGGAAGTTGTAAGGGTGGTTAGGTAGACAATCGGTTAAAAGATAAATCGATAAAAAAATAATGCGATAAAACGATATAGGATAAAAAAAGAAATAGAATCAAACTCTAAAATGCGAATGGAAGGTCACTATGATCAATATCGATAAATCCAGTTTAACCCCCATGATGCGTCAATACTTTGAAATCAAAGAACAATATATGGATTATATCTTGCTTTATCGTCTCGGTGACTTTTATGAGATGTTTTTTGACGACGCCATCAAAGCGTCGCGAGAGCTTGAAATCACGCTGACAGCTAGAAACTGCGGCCTTGAAGAGAAAGCGCCACTTTGTGGTGTGCCTTATCATGCCGTGGACGGTTATATCAAGAAACTGGTGGACAAGGGCATTAAAATCGCCATCTGTGAGCAAATGGAAGACCCCGCGCTGGCAAAGGGCCTCGTCAAACGCGAAGTCGTGCGCATCATCACGCCGGGTACCATCACGGATCCTGATATGCTGGATGCGGGCAACTACAACTATGTGGCGGCGCTGGCGCAAATGGAGACCAGCTTTGCCATCGCTTATTGCGATATCACGACGGGGATGCTTAAGACGACTGAGCTCGAATCGGTGGAAAAAGTCATCGACGAACTCATTAAAATTGAACCGAGTGAGTTGATTGTTTCCGAGAAACTCAGATTGCCACAACCCATACTCAAACTCATCGAAGAGATGGGGCTGACGACGACGCCGTATTTGGATCATGCGTTTCAGCCACATGCGGGTAAAAAAATCATCGAACGCATCTTAAATGTGTTTTCGGTGGAAAGCTTGGGATTTGACAGCGAAGCGGGGACGTTATGTGCCACGGGTGCGCTGCTTGCCTATGTCGAGGATACTGCGAAAGTACCGCTCAACCATTTTAATAAAGTGGAGCTCTACAACCATTCAAAATACATGGTGCTCGACAAGTTCACGAGACGCAATCTCGAACTTGTGGAAACCATGCGCAACAAAGATAAAAAGGGCAGCCTGTTATGGGTACTCGACAAGACGTGTACCGCCATGGGCGCAAGACGCCTCAAAGCTTGGGTGGAAGAGCCACTGCTCGATCCTGATGCCATCACAAAACGCCTCAACACGGTGGAAGTGCTCGTGGACGATTTGTTACTTCGTAGTGACCTCCGTACGCACCTCAAGCAAATCTATGACCTTGAGCGTTTGACGTCCAAACTCGTGTACGGCAGCATCAATCCGAGGGACTTGATTGCTCTCAAGCAGTCGATTTTCGTACTACCTGAGATTAAGGCGTGCATCGAAACTTTGGAAGAAGGCGCATTTAGCACCATCAACGCAGATATTGACGCGCTGTATGATATCTATCAGATGATCGATGAGAGCATAGTCGATGAACCCCCAATGTCCGTGAAAGACGGCGGCGTCATCAAAACAGAAAAGCACCCTGAGCTGGCGACGCTTCGCGATGCAGTGGGAAACGGCAAAGGCTGGATTCTAGGTATCGAACAGAACGAGCGCGAGCGCACGGGCATTAAAACGCTGAAGATTGGCTTCAACAAAGTCTTTGGCTATTACATCGAAATTTCCAAGGGCAGCGTTAAAAATGCCCCAGAAGAATATATCAGAAAGCAGACGCTGGCCAATGCTGAGCGCTATATCACCCCTGAGCTGAAGCAACTGGAAGAAACGGTGCTTGGCGCAGAGGAGAAGAGCATTCGCCTCGAGCAAGAGCTGTTTTCAGAACTCAAGCAGGCGATCATGGTGCATGTCGACCGCATTCAAAGCACGGCTCACGCCATCGCTTCACTCGATGCGCTGTTGTCGTTTGCGGAATGCAGCTATCGCTATGGCTACACAAAGCCTAAAATTTCGAATAAAGAAATCATACAGATCAAAAATGGCCGCCATCCAGTGATTGAGCGCATTTTCAACGAAACGCCATTTGTGCCGAACGACACATTGCTCGATCAAAAGGCGCATAAATTCTATATCATCACAGGTCCAAATATGGCGGGTAAATCCACATATCTTAGACAGGTGGCACTGATCACGCTCATCGCACAAATTGGCTGCTTTGTACCAGCCGATAAGGCTGAAATCGGCATCGTCGACCGCATCTTCACGCGCGTTGGCGCTTCCGACGACTTATCACAGGGGCAGAGTACGTTTATGGTCGAGATGAATGAGCTCGCCAACATTCTCAACAATGCGACGCACAAATCGCTCATCATACTCGATGAAATCGGTCGGGGCACAAGTACTTACGATGGTCTGAGTATCGCATGGAGCGTCGTGGAATACCTCAGCCAAAACTCGGGCATCAATGCGAAAACATTATTTGCGACGCATTATCACGAACTCACGGAACTTGAAGGCAAGATCGACGGCGTCTGCAACTTTAGAATTGCCGTGAAAGAAACGAAGGACGACATCATTTTCCTCAGAATGATCGAACGTGGTGGTGCCAATCAAAGCTTCGGTATTCAGGTCGCTAAGCTTGCTGGCGTACCAGAAGGCGTCATAGATCGGGCAAAAGTGATTTTATCCAAACTTGAGATCAACGACATCAACAACAACATACAAAATCTTCAGCGCATCGATGACGCGCAACTGGGTGATTTAGTCGATATGGCAAATGAGTCAGGTGCGGAAACGCATGCAGCAGGCAAGCAAGTTGCGCATATGAAAAATGGTACGGTCTCAGATTATAGTGTCTCCGAGGGCCTTTATCAGTACCTTAAATCGCTTGAAGTTGAGTCAATGACGCCTATAGAAGCTATGAACGCACTGTTTAACATCGTCAGCACCTTCAACTCAGAAAAAAAATAGGGGGAACCCATGGAGCAAAATAGAATTTTACGACTCGATGAGCGAACTGCCGGTAAGATTGCTGCAGGTGAGGTAGTGGAACGCCCTGCGATGGTCATCAAAGAGCTTGTTGAGAACGCCATCGATGCAGGGGCAACGGAGATTATCGTCGATATCGCAAAGGGTGGGAAAGCCCTGATCAAAGTGACTGACAATGGTTCGGGCATTCATTATGACGATTTAAAGCTCGTCTTTGAGCGCCATGCCACTAGTAAAATTCGCAGTATTGAAGACCTATATAAAACGCAGACGCTTGGCTTTAGAGGCGAAGCACTTGCAAGCATATGTGCCGTATCGAACGTCGAGCTCATCACCATGAGAGCAAATGAGAAATTTGGCATGAAAGTCACTGCAGCAGGTGGCACGATTCACAAAATATCTGAAGTAGGCACGATTCAAGGCACGACGATCATCGTTAGAGATCTGTTCTTTAACACCCCTGCTAGGCTGAAGTTTCTAAAAGCGGATCAAGTTGAAGGCCGTGCAATCACTGAGCTCATGGGCTACTTGGCACTCTCTCACCCAGAAGTGGGCTTCAAATACACTTCAGACGAAAAGCTCGTGTTTCACACGCAAGGCAAAGGCAATCTTGCGAATGCCATCTTCTCAGTATTTGATCCGACACTGCTAAAAGGGTTGTATGAAATCGATGAAGCACATGAAAAATTAAAGATTCGCGGATTCATTTCCAGATTTGACTATACAAAGGGCACAAAGAGCTATCAGCTCACATTTGTCAACGGCAGGTACGTGAAGAGCGATTTGATAAAAGACGTCATACAGCTCGCATATAAGCCTTATATGATGAACGGACGCCACCCTGTTTGCATCTTGTTTATTGAGATTCCTCAAAATGAAATTGATGTCAATATTCATCCAGCAAAGACGGAGATAAAATTCCATGACGATGGCCTCATCAAGCAGTTTGTCTTTAGTGCTTTGAAAAAAGCGTTTAACCTATACGACCAAGTGCCAAAAGTAGTCTTCACAGAGCGTGACGTATTCAGCATGAAAACGGCACCCGCACCAGAAGAAAAGGCGAAGATGCTTGAGTCGCAAAGTGTGACAACTGCATACGTTAAACAATCACAAGATAATGCCACAGATAGAGCCGCGGATAGAGTCACAGATAGAGTCACAGATAGAGTCACAGATAGAGTCACAGATAGAGTCACAGATAAAGCCGCGGATATTGCCTCAGATAGTATTACTGATGGTGCGGCTGCTATATCTACAGATATTTCCTTAGATTCTGGACAAGCTTCAAGCACCAACCCACAACGCTACAAGGTTCAAAATGCCTTTGAGAGGCCACAAGAGAAGATCGATTTTGGCCAAGTGGATTTTTCCATGTTGAGTGGATTTGCTGATGCGATCGTGGC
This sequence comes from Acidaminobacteraceae bacterium, assembly GCA_942493125.1. GTDB lineage: Bacteria > Bacillota > Clostridia > Peptostreptococcales > Acidaminobacteraceae > Fusibacter_C. Next base: position 3,409,230 of record OW818667.1, read on the forward strand.
AGAGACAACACCGATTGACTTTGAACGAGAAGCATCCATCTATGATGATTTGAATTACATCGGCGTCTATAATAAAACGTATTTATTATATGAGAAAGCTACGCATCTATATCTCGTCGATCAGCATGCTGCACACGAGAAAATCCTGTTTGAGGCGTTCATGGATGCCTTTGAAAAACAGGCAATTCACTCGCAGCTCTTGCTCATTCCGGAAGTCATTCATCTAGGTATTGTCGAGATGTCTCGTTTTGACGATGTCAATAAAGTGCTCTTGCAGATGGGCTTTACAACCGAACCTTTTGGCGACAACAGCATCGTTCTAAGAGAAATTCCCGTCATGTTCGATTTTGCCGTCGCTAGGCGTATGGTTCAGTCGCTGTTTGAAAATGTCAAGTATGAGATCGATGCACATCTATACCACGAAATCGCTGAAAAGGCGTGTAAAGCTGCAATCAAAGCGCATGATGACGTGCATGAAGGCGAACAGATTGCACTCATAGAGCAACTCAAAACTCTGAAATCGCCATATACGTGTCCACATGGCAGGCCGATTATTATCAGCTTTTCATTACATGAGATAGAGAAAAAGTTTAAAAGAATTGTTTGACAAAGGAAAATGCATAATTACAATAATATTACTTTTTTAGACAATTTATTGAAGTATTGCCATTAAAATTATATGATGAAAGATATATTGATAGAATCGATATATTAGGTGTATGATGCAAAAGATCATTATCATAGTCGGGCCAACGGCTGTCGGCAAGACAGCGCTTTCACTAGCACTGGCGGAAAAACTACAAACCGAGATCATCTCGGCGGATTCTGTGCAGATTTATAAGAATCTGGATATCGGTTCTGCAAAGCCAACGCTGGAAGAGATGGGGGGCATACCGCATCATTTGATCGATTGTGTGGCAGCCACGGAGACTTTTTCGGTGAGTGAATATGCGGCATTAGCTAAAGCAGAAATAAGCAGGCTCTTTGATAAGGGAAAAATTCCTATCGTCGTTGGTGGTACGGGTTTATATGTCAATGCGCTCATGTACGATATGAATTTTGGTGCAAGCTGTGCAGATGAAACGTTCAGATTACAAATGGAAGACCTTGCTAAAACAGAAGGCAACTTAGCTGTTCATGACCGTTTAAACCGTGTGGATCCAGTCGCTGCAGCACGCATTCATCCAAACAACTTAAAAAGAGTGATCAGAGCCCTTGAGGTGAATCACATCACGGGAAAACCCTTTGCTGATTTTGCCTCAGAGCCGACACTAACGAAAGATTATGAGGTCGTGCTCATCGGGTTGACGAGACCTAGGGACGTATTATATGACCGCATCAACGAGCGCGTTGGTCTCATGATTGAAGCCGGACTCATCGACGAAGTAAAAAATTTGAAAAATTCGGGATTGGATGATAGTTTTCAGTCTATGCAGGGTATAGGTTACAAGGAAGTTCTATCCTATTTGGATGGACACATATCTTATGACGAAATGGTTGAAGCAGTTCGCCAGGGCAGTCGCAATTATGCCAAGCGTCAGATGACGTGGTTCAAGCGATACGAAGGCATTCATTTCATCGATTTACAGGAAGTATCCACTGAAGAGGCTTTAAGAGAAATTCTGTCCATAATATAAAAAAAGAGAGAAGGAGGGGAATCCGTGAAAAGTGCAATCAATTTACAAGACTTGTTTTTAAACCAATGCCGCAAGGATCAAACACCAATAACTATTTTCTTGATCAGCGGTTACCAAATCAGAGGCTTAGTTAAAGGCTTCGACAGCTATACCATCGTGTTGGATAGTGAAGGCAAGCAACAAATGATTTACAAGCATGCAATTTCTACGATTATTCCATCTAAGACTGTGAACTTTCAATCTTAGTGAATAGAGAGTTATGACGCCTCAGCATTCGCTGGGGTTTTTGTCTTTTTTGAATTGGGCAAAGCGCAAAAATGTTCATAAAAGTGTCACAATTATGTCAACATTTACCCCAATAAAATTCGGTTTCAAGGTTGTTATTAGCGGCTATTCCCTATATAATGTTAAGGGTAGAATGGTATAGAAGGCCGAAGTGCCTTAAAATAAGAAAGGTTGGTTTTTTTAATGATGGAATTGAGAACGATTAATACGATTAGAATGTTGTCGGCAGAAGCAGTTCAGGCAGCAAACTCAGGTCATCCTGGATTACCTCTTGGCGCTGCACCTATGGCTTACACGTTATGGGCGAAAGAGATGAAGCACAATCCACACAATCCACTCTGGCACAACAGAGACAGATTTGTTTTAACTGCAGGACACGGATCGATGCTGATCTATTCATTGCTCCATTTGTTTGAATATGGTTTGTCTATAGAAGAAATCAAGAATTTTAGACAATTTGGCAGCAAAACACCTGGCCATCCAGAATACGGTCACACGGTTGGCGTTGAAATCTCTACAGGGCCACTCGGACAAGGTATTGCAAATGCAGTTGGTTTTGCAATGGCTGAAAAACACTTGGAAGCTAAATTCAGCAAACCAGGTTTCCCAGTAGTTGACCACCACACCTATGCCCTTGCAGGCGACGGTTGTATGATGGAAGGTATTTCATACGAAGCGGCATCTCTTGCAGGCACACTCAAACTCGGAAAACTCATCGTCCTATATGATTCAAATAAAATCACGATTGAAGGAAGCACTGAGATTGCATTTACTGAAAACGTCGGAGCGCGCTTCGAAGCGATGCACTGGCAAGTGATCACAGTTGAAGATGGCAATGACTTAGATTCTATCCAAGCAGCTATCCAAAAAGCAAAAGCAGAAACAGAGATGCCTTCATTTATAGAAATTAAAACCATCATCGGATACGGCTGTCCTTCTAAACAAGGCTCGCACAAAGTTCACGGCGCACCGCTTGGTCAAGACGGCATCGATGAAATGTCAACATTCCTAGAAATGACAGATAGAAAAGCATTTGAAGTGCCTTCTGATGTCAAGTCACATATGACTGACTTGGTTAAATCATTAGAAAAAAATGAAGCGGACTGGACGGCTAATTTTGAGGCTTACTCAAAAGAATACCCAGAGCTCGCTGCAGAATATAAACAATGGTTCTCAGGTGATGCACCGATGGCATTCCTTGAATCAGATGAATTCTGGAACTACTCTGAATCAACAGCTTCAAGAAGCTCTTCAGGTAAAGTGCTCAATGCACTTGCTGATCACATGCCAAACTTGATCGGCGGATCAGCTGACCTTGCACCATCAAACAATTCAGATATGAAGAAACGCACATCGTTTAAAGCATCTAATCCAGCAGGCTCAAACCTTCACTTCGGCGTTAGGGAGCATGCGATGACAGCTATCGTCAACGGCATGCAAGCACATGGCGGCTTAAAAGCTTACGCGGCGACGTTCTTCATATTTACAGATTATATGAAACCAGCGATGCGTTTGGCGGCTCTTATGAACTTGCCTGTAACTTATATCCTGACACATGATAGCATCGGCGTCGGAGAAGATGGGCCAACACATCAACCAATCGATCAACTAGCAATGCTCAGAGCGATTCCAAAATTCAAGGTCATCAGACCAGCAGATGCAAGAGAAGTGACAGCAGCTTGGTATATAGCTATGACTTCAAAAGATGCACCTGTTGCGCTTATCTTAACGCGTCAAAACCTTCCTGAGCTTCCAGGTTCATCACGTGAAGCACTAAAAGGCGCTTATGTCATTTCCAAAGAAGAAAGCAAAGTAGATGTTGTTTTGATCGCAACAGGATCAGAAGTGTCACTTGCTATAGACGCACAAAAAGCACTAAAAGCAGAAGGCATCGATGCTAGAGTTGTCTCTATGCCTTGTCAAGAAATATTCGATGCGCAAAGCGATGATTATAAATCTCAGGTTCTTACAAAAGGCGTTCCAAAAATCGCGATTGAAGCAGCGAGCACATTTGGATGGCACAAATATGCATGTGACGTGATCGGTCATGACGATTTTGGTCATTCAGCACCTGCAGATAGATTATTCCAAGAATTTGGCTTTACAGTTGAGAACATCGTTGCGCGTACAAAGAAATTGTTGGGCTAAGGATCGTTTGAATCGCAAGTAAATTGCGAATCAATCGCAAGTAAATTGCGAATCAATCGCAAGTATATTGCGAATCAATCGCTACTTAATCTTGTATGAAGAGGTGCTTTATGAAGTTGTCTACAAAAGGAAGATATGGCCTACGAGCTATGGTGGATTTGGCTTTGAACGCTGAAGAGGGTCACCTGGCACTAAGTGCGATTGCAGACAGGCAACACATCTCGATGCAATATTTGGAGCAGGTTTTTTCCATCCTTAGAAAAGCGGAACTCGTAAGAAGCGTTAAAGGCGCCAACGGCGGCTACACACTTGCGACGCACGCTTCCAAGATAACGGTTGGCTCGATTCTGAAAGCACTTGAGGGGAATCTCTCCATCGCAGGTAACCGTACCGAAAGCGAAGAAGGCGGTCTAAACCCAATAGAACAGTGTATTCGCGAATCAATTTGGGATAAACTCGATGAGAACATCAACGTTTTTATTGAGTCAATCACACTTGCTGATTTGGCAGAGAATACACGTAAATATACGGTAGATAGTGAAATCATGTTTCACATTTAATGCAAAATCAATGTCATAAGTATAAGCAAAGACGAAACGCGCACAGTCATATAGACTGTGCGCGTTTTTTAGTGGTAAAATTTATTACTGATCTTACTTGATGGTGAAAATTTGATCGAGTCGTGTCATGCGGATGACACTATTTACATTACTCGTGAGATGGGTGAAGACAACGGTGCCGCCAAACTCGACGCATTTTTTGTAGAGGCCAACTAAGACGCCGAGGCCCGTACTGTCGATAAATTGGCACTTAGAGAAATCGAGCTCGAATGAGACTTGATTTTCTTTTAAGATGTTGTAAGTCAATTCGCGAAACTTTGAAGCTTCATTTACTGAGAAATTCTCTGCAATCGTTATAAATTCTGTCTTCATAATGTGTCCCTCACTTTGAATTTTTCTACGAGATGGTTGAGGTCGTTGGCCATAGCAGTCAGTTCTTGGCTGCCCGCTGCGATGCTTTCAAGCAATGCGGTTTGTTCCTCGACTGAAGCGGCAACTTCCTGCGCATTTGCCGAGTTGCTTTCCGATAGAGAAGAGACTGTATCGATGAGGTTTAGAATGACTTCGGAGCTGCTTACTTCATCGTCAGTGATCTCGACGATTCGCTTGACGTCCTTTGAGACTAATCCGATAGATTCGGCAATCTTTAAGAATGCAACGTCGGTGTCTTCAGCTTTGACGACGCCTGACTCTACTGCTTGCTTGCTCTCTGTCATGGACTGAACCGCATTTTCAATTTTGCGTACCATTTCGATGACGACTTTTGTAATCCCATCAGATTCTACGCCAGATTGCTCAGCCAATTTTCTGACCTCTTCAGCGACGACTGCAAAGCCACGTCCGTGTTCACCAGCTCTTGCCGCTTCAATAGAGGCGTTGAGTGCCAGCATGTTCGTTTGCGTTGCAATGGCGTTGATGGTACCGATGATGCCTTTTATTTCAACCGATAAACTCTCAAGCTCTTTGAGGTCGTTACTAGTTTTATCGGTCAAGGACTTGATATCGCTGATGGATCTAATGGTCGTTTCGACGCTTTTTCTACCTTCGCTGACGATATTCAGTGTGATATCCGTGTTCTTATCGGAAGTAATGGCATCGAGTTTTGCCATTTGAATCAAGCTGCTGAGCTGCAAGATCGTCTCAGTGGTTTCGATGATCGAATGACTTTGTTTCGACGAGTTTTCAGCAACTTCTTGGATCGCCTTCGCGACGTTTTGAGAGGTTTCGCTCACGTCATTTGTAGAGCTCGCAATATCATCAGACGATTTAGCCACTTCAGAGGCACCATTTTTAACTTTATGGACAATATCGCTTTGATGCGCAATCATGAGGTTGAATGCGTCTCCAATTTTCTGGATTTCATCTTTTGTGCGGATGTCAGAGGATACGGTCAAATCGCCTTCACCAGCTTGAATCATAAGGTTTGAAAGCTTAGCAAGTGGTGACGTCACATTGCGTGTCACGAAGACATAGCTGATGGCCAATGCAACAATTAGAGAGACGGCCATGATGATGATCAGTAAGAATCGGATGCGAAGTGTTGTTGCCATATAATCGTCATAATTGGCTGTTATGGCAAATCCGAGTTTGCCGATGACTTCATACCTGACGTATTTATCAACGCCATTGTATGTGTAAAATTGTTCGCCACCTTTTCCATTTTGGATATCGACGAGCATTTTATCGACAGCAGGGATACCAAATTCAGTGAGATTTTTCGTAAACTCATCTTCTGGTTTTGGATAGGATAGAAGCAAGCCTGTTTGGTCGAACATGAACGAGTAGCCACCTTCGAATATTTTGATGGCCTTTGAGTGCTTGGAAAGGTTTTCGAACTTGATTGTGCTGATGACCGTACCGACGACTCTTGAACCCTGTTTGATCGGATAGGCGATGGCGATGACAGGCACATTTGTCGCACGAGAGATGATGACGTCACTTTGGCCTGGATTGCCTGCGAGTGCTTCCTGTACATAGGCTCGGTCACTGACGTCGATGGTAGAATTTTTATCATTGCTTGCGGTTAAACTGACGCCCTTGCTATCGGTGACGATAATCATCTCGATAATCTCGCTTTGATTGGCTTGATTGTCAACCAATGAAGTGTAAACGCTTTCCTTTAAAGTCTTATCACCCGTGACAAAATTTACGAGTTCATTGTTTTGACTTAACAGGGAACCAATTAGATGCGCGGCATCGAGTTCGCCTTTAATGACTTCGACATTTAAACTAACGAGGTCGTCAAGTTTGGAATAAACTTCTTCTTCAATGGTGTTTGAGAATCTGACTAGAGATGTGATGCCCAAAATTGCAAGAGGTGTGATGATGACAAAGAACATGATAATCAATAATTTGGCCTTTAAACTTTTGAACATGGGTTCCTCCTAAGGGGGTTAGCATTCATTTTTTTTTGTTTTTGATGCGTGAGACAACGCTGTTGTTGTCGATGGTCAGTTTATCCGAGAATGCATTGACCAAAAATAAGCCACGGCCATGTTCGTCGAGTATATTGTCTGGGTTTATGTCCGTTTTGATTGGGATGTCATCCATTCTGATATGCATATCCAATACCTCCACCACGAGTTCATCATCATTTATACTGATGATCACTTTGATAGGAAGATTCGGGTCTTCATTGTTGCCATGCTTGTAGGCATTCATCAACAGTTCAGAGAGTATCAGCTTTACAGCGAATGGGTCGTAAGTGGATGGAATCGTGCTTAATAGGGTGTCTATCTGCGTTTCACAGTGCTCAAGACCATAGAATGTCAACTCGCTGGTGACGGTATAATCGTGCAGATCCATAAGTACTGTGAAAAATTCATCCTTTGAAGCATCGCGGTTGCGATTCATCGTTTCATATAGATGCGTAGATAGATTGAAGATTGACGATAGCTTTGCGCCTTTTGAAGTATCATCAAGTGCGTCAAGCTTTGGTAGACAACATGTATCGGTGGTGAAGATTAAGTATTGTGACTGAGCGATGGGTACTGAGGCACATTTGAAATTGTTGCTCTGATGTGATGCAGCATCAAAAGTCATGACGACTTCTTCGAGATTTTTGGTAATCAGATTCATGGCTGGCATACCCATTGATATCACAGGGATGTGATCGAGTGCCTCATGCATTGCCCACAGTTGAAATGAGAGCTCGATACCTATAAAGCCTTCATTTAATTTGTGATGAAAATCTTTTGCTACCTTATGGATATCGTCAAAGTTGCTTGCTGCCTCGCGAAAGTGCCTATCCATAGCGTGAATCACATCGGTTATATCTCCTGGTGCATGGATCACTTTACCTAAAATACCAAAGTGAAAATCAGATGGGTTCTTTTCGGAAAAATAGAACGTATTTGATAATTTGCCTGAAGAAAAATGAAGGGGTTTGATGTAGCCTTTTTCATGATTCCAAGTTTGGTCAAGCATCAATTTTCGCATAAATCGATAGCCCAATAATATACCTCCCCCCGCTATTAAAATTTTGCAAATATTCGTTTATTTTACCATTTTAATGATGTGAATACTAGTAAATTTTAGTTAATTTTTGTTAAATAAAAATCAATCTTGTCACAACTTTCGAATGCGATTCATTTCTTCAATTTACATCACTTGGACTTGATTCTTGAAGCAATGCTGTTGTTGTCAATGTAGACATCGTTTGAAAATGTATTGGCCAGGAAAAGGCCACGCCCATATTCACCAAGCAGGTATTCGTGATCTAGCGAAGACTTGGCTGTCATGGTGCCATTCATGAGGGTCATATTGAATACTTCAATGACCAGTTCGACGTCATTGACACCTACGATGATTTTGACAGGTAGGTTGGCGTCACTTGCATTACCTTTACTGAATGCGTTTAACAGCAATTCAGATAGGACGAGCTTTGCGGCAAAGTGGTCGTGATTATTAGGGATGACCTTTAAAATCTCGTCGATCTCGGCGTCCAAATCAGCGAAGCCAAAGCGCACAAATTCATGGGTCTGGTTGAATTTACAGAAATCCATGAGCAAGACACAGGCATCTTTTGACTCAGTTGGGTTTTTATGCGCCTTATAAACGAATAAATCAGTGAGTTGTCTAGTAAGCTCAAATATTGAATCGGGTCGATTGAAGTAACTCGGTTGAGAAAAACCATTTGTCGCCAGAATCATGAATTGCGTCTGATCTAGTCGCACCTCGTCGCGCACATATTTTTTTGCTTTGCGACTTTCATAAGATTTGCTATTGTTTGGCAGTTTCACATCTTTGTAGTCCTTGGTTACAAACCTGACCATTTGCATGCCCATCGAGATGACAGTCACACTCGATGCACCTATTTGCCGCGTCCAAAGTTGGAAAGTTATTGAGAGTGCATCATATGTATCATCCAACTTTTTGCATAGTGCTTCAAAGACTTTTACATCTTCAAGATTTTCACATACTGCTTCGTGTAAAAAGGTGTTCACTGATGCTAAAATTTTTATTGCGACATCATCTTCAGCTTCAGATTCTGATTCAGACAACATGAGCTCACCCAAAAGACCATAGTGATTGCCTGTTGGCCCTTTTGCCGTAAAATAAAAAGTGCGCGTCGCATCACTGGCTGGAAATTGAAGGGGCTTGATATAAACGTTATTATGGATCCAAGATTGATTTAGCATCAACCGTCTCACAAATCGATAACTCAACGTATGCACCTCCTACAATTGCCGTTGAATAGAATAAGTCGTCTACTGTGTAAATAGGACATCTAGTACAAAAGTACTATAAAACGGATCCCGTGTTTCTACTATAAAGCATAAACGGCAAATAAAAAACACGCATAAATACGGGATTTTTGTGCCCCTTTGCAAATAGCCAGTATTAATGCTAAAATAATGTTAAATTTATCACAGAAATCTAATTTTTGACCAGAGGGGAGGCTTTTCATGAAGGCAGAAGTTTTCAATGCCCACTACAAGTATCGCATTCTCAAGCATGCCATGAAAGAAAAGAACGTCTCCCGAACTTGTCAATTATTCGGTATCTCAAGAGCGACTTTTTACAATTGGAATAGAGCGTATGCAAAGTATGGCATCAGCGGGCTAGAACTCAAAGAGCCACAAAAGCCGACGATGCCCAATAAAGTGTCCATCGAAACAGAGCATCGCATTCTCTCATATGTCATACTGTATCCAGCAGATGGGCCAAAGCGAATCTACTACGAGCTCAAATCAGACGGACTTTTACTCGGAGAATCTGGGATATATAACGTTTTAAAGCGCAATGGGCTCACGACCAAATCAAGTCGCAGCGCCTATTCAAAAGAACATATGCGCGATCGAAATGACCTAAGTGAACAATGTTTAGATGATGAGGGTGCATCAACACGAGCTATGTTTAAGTCCAATAAAAAGCTTCCCTTAAACAGCGATTTTCCTGGACATCGCGTCATCCAGCGCATCGACTTTATGGGAACCTTTGATGGCATCGGCAAAATTTATCAGTATAGCGTCATCGACACGTTCTCCCGCTGGGGGGTCGTCAAACTTTACAATAGGAAAAGAGATATCGACGTATGGGACTTCTTTGAAGTGAAGCTCGTCTATCTCATGAAAATATTCAACCTCAACATCGACAAACTGTTCACAGTAAAATCAAAGGCGTTTATTCCTTTTTTCGTGAGCGGTGACAAATACCCAGATATTCTTGAGACATTTAAAATCGACCATCAATTTATATCGCAAGAACACGAAACGCTGCAGAAGTCAAAAGCCGTTGAATCCTTGGAATCCTTGGAATCCTTCAATAGAATGCTTCTAAAGGATTTCTATGGGAAGATAGGCTCTGAAATACAGTATGAGTCATTTGCTCAAGTAGAGCGGGCGATGAATAAGTTTGTGAGGCATATCAATTTCTCAAATGCGATCTCAACTGGCAACAATACCGGAAAAACACCAGCCGAAGTGGTACTCGAATACGCAAAGGCAAACAATGTTGATTTGGACACATTGCCTCTTTGGCTGATGGCGGTGATCAATGCGCCAAGGCACATAACGCGTGAGCATGTGTTGCACGAAGGTGTGTCGCATAAAGTTGTGTCATACGAAGGCGTAATACAGGATGGTCTAATCCGTAAACAGGAGACAAACGATGAGGAAAAGTAAAACGCGTCAGGTACCAAGCGATAAAAAAGACAGGATTGCCATTGTTGGCGGGGGATTTTCTGGTCTGCTGCTAGCAGAGGGATTACAAAAGAAGGGCTATTCAAATGTCACCGTATTCGAAGCGAGCGAGCGCCTCGGTGGCAAGTTACATACAGTCTGGTATCGGGGCAAATCCTATGAACTCGGCGCCGTTTTTGGCCTGCCCGCACAAAAGCGCATGAAGGCGTTCATGAAGTCACATGGTATCAAGGCGGATGGCCCAAGGCTGGCACGTGTTTATTCCGACGCCAACGGTCAAAATATCACACAGATTCCCAAAGGGTCACTTGGCACATTTTTGCAAGAGCTAGATCGCCTTCAGGATGTTTTAGCAAAGCACCCATCCCTAAACAATGCAAACCTGATCGCGCTTGAGCCATCCTTGACGCTGACATTTTCAGTTTGGTGTGACATGAACCAGTTCGTCTTCTTAAAAACGGTCTATGCGCACTATTTCACGAGCTATGGGCTTGGCGATATAGAAGTTTTGCCAGCCATCTATGTCCTTAGCATCATGAATTACGACACACTGATGGCATTTATGGAGCTTCCAGAGTTCTGTACGTGGAAAGATGGCGTCTCATCATTGATCAAATGCCTAGAAGCACAGATATGCGACATCAGGCTATCACAAAAGGTCGTCAATATCTATGTGGATGTGAATGATATTGACAATGACGATGACGATATCAATAACGATAACAAAGCACTCATTGTGCAAACTGAGTTCGATAAAGAACCCTTTGACAAAGTGATCCTCGCAGCACCGCTCGACCAATTCGCAAACGTGTATCGATTTGATCGTGACATGCAGCTATTTCTGAAGGGGATCAAATATCAGAGCTACAGCGTGTACCTTTTTGCCGCTAAAAATGTTCCAAAGGGATGTGGTTGTATCACAGAGAATTTGTCGACAGATAGGCGGGGGCACCTCGTAATCTGGAACGCCAGATGGGACCCAAGTGACGTGGAAACACTTGTCACCGTTTATGCCTATGATCATCCAGGCGAGTCATGGGAAACCTCGTATGAAATGATTGAGGCGGATCTTATCAAGCTGGGGATTGTCGAACCAAAGCTCTACTGCGTGAAACGCTGGCAGCAATGCCCCTTTGTTGAACCAAAAGCCCTCCAAAACGGCTTTTATGAGAAATTGGAAGCGATGCAGGGCGTAAACAATCTGTACCTAGCTGGTGAGATTATCAGTACGGTTTCCATGGAAAACTGTCTGCGCCATACAGAGTACTTTATTGAGCGATATTTTTGATTTTATTTGTTTTTTTTACTTTCAAGTCATCTTTACACATAGTGTTACCAAGATACTGAAAATAGTCAAAATCAACATGCACTGTTATAAAAACAAAGTGTAAACCTAACTTGAAAGATAAATCCGAATGCCGTTGAAATTTCAACGGTTTTTCTTTTTTGACAAGCTTAGGGATTGTGACTATACTGATGTTGATAAATCGTTCACAAGTACCATGAAATTAGGTCACAAGTAGGAGGGGCACGATGCAACCATTTAAAATACTGACAATCAAAGAGAGCATCTTTGAAGACAACGACCATCAAGCGAATCTGCTTAGAGCATCGCTCAAAGGGGAAAAGACTTTTTTGCTGAATCTCATGTCGTCACCAGGATCGGGAAAGACGACGACGCTGGTCAAAACTATTGAAGCACTTAAAGGTGAGATGCGCATAGGCGTAATGGAAGCGGATATCGATTCTGATGTGGATGCAAAAACCATTGCTTCAACTAATACAAAAGTCATCCAACTCCATACGGGCGGCATGTGCCACCTCGATGCGGACATGACGAAGCAAGGGCTACTGGCTATGGGTACGGAAGATATCGACTTAGCGATTCTTGAAAATGTAGGCAATCTGGTATGCCCAGCAGAGTTCGACACAGGCGCATCAAAAAATGCCATGATCCTAAGCGTACCAGAAGGCGATGACAAACCACTCAAATACCCGCTCATGTTTTCCATCGTCGACGTCGTGCTGATCAACAAAATTGATGTGAGCCATGTTTTTGACTTCGACTTTGAAGCCGTGCGCACGCGCATCCTAAATCTCAATCCTAGTGCAAAAGTGATTCCAATTTCAGCGAGAACTGGCGAGGGCATCGACGAGTGGGCGAATTGGCTTCGTGGAGAAGTTTCGGCTTGGAATCAGGATCAAGAGTAAATAATTTTACATTTCAATTTTATAGTTGAGAAAATATTGTTTTTAGAACTAGTTATTTTTAAATACTAATTATTTTAAAATGTAAATTATTTTAAAGTAAAAATAATTAAATAATATATATTACGTTAAAATTTATATTTTTAATAAATAATTATAATATAAGAATTAATATTTAATATTAATATTATTTCAAAGTAAATAAAATGGCATCTAGTTATAATAATAAATTATTTATATTCATATAGCAACGTGATGATTTAATTCATATTAAATTGAATGAGGGGGGTAATCAAATGGCAATGGCAAATGAACGCGTGCTCGATCTGGCGAACAAGATCAGCCGCACGAAACGGGGTTCAAAAGGGGAAATAACTGCGGAGCATCCAGAGTACAAGATTCTCGAGCCAGTGATCACTGAGGAAATGGCTGAAGTGGCGCTTTGTATGGAACTGCGCAAGCCGAAGAGCGCAGCGGAGATTGCTGCAGAGTGCGGAAAGTCCGAAGAGAGAACAGCGCAACTCCTCTGGGAAGTGGCTATGGCGGGCGCCGCCTTCGTCAATGAAATAGACGGCGTGGATAAATACTGGCACGATATTTGGGTGCCGGGGCACATGGAAATGATGGCGAACCACAGAGAGAACGTCGCGAAATACCCGCAGATTGCCAAGGCGTTCAACGACTATGGTCTGAAAAAGGGACCTGCCGCAGCCGGATTGTTTCCAGTGGGCACGGGTCCAATGCGCGTCATTCCTATCGAAACATCTATAGAAGGTGAAACGAGACGCGCTTCCTATGAAGAGGTATCAAAATACCTCAACGAAAATTCAATCTTTTCAGTCTCTGACTGCTCTTGCCGTACGTCGCGAGAGGCGATGGGCGAAGGGTGTGGCCATTTAAAGGAAGACATGTGTATTCAAATGGGCCATGCGGCCGAGTATTACATCCGCACGGGCAGAGGCCGCGAAATCACGCGTGATGAAGCGTTTGAGATCATCCATAGAGCCGAAGACAATGGCCTCATGCACAGCATCCCAAACACCGACGGACCTGGCAAGACGCATGCCATCTGCAACTGTTGTGGTTGCTCGTGTTTCGCGCTTAGAATCGCAGGCATGTTCTTAAATAACGACATGGTGCGCTCGAACTACGTCTCTAAAGTGGATACGGAAAAATGCGTCGCGTGTGGTGAGTGTGTGGCGGTATGCCCGACGAATGCATTGAAATTGGGCCAAAAGCTTTGTGGGGATGAACCAATCGTCAAATCAGTTCGCATCGACTTCCCATCGAATACAGAATGGGGTGCTGACAAATACAATCCGGACTACCGCACAAATCGCGAAAATGTCGTAGATACGGGCACGAGTCCTTGTAAAACCAACTGTCCGGCGCATATATCGGTGCAGGGCTACATCAAGCTTGCGTCACAAGGCAAGTACAGAGAAGCGCTTGAACTGATTAAAAATGAAAATCCATTTCCAGCGGTCTGTGGCCGTATTTGCCCTAGAAAATGCGAAACGGATTGTACGAGAGGCGACGTCGACGAAGCGGTATCCATCGATGAAATCAAAAAGTTCATCGCGGAGCAAGATCTCAAATCGGACTACCGATTTGTCCCTAAAAAGAGACACGACTACGGCAAGAAAATCGCCATCGTCGGCGCGGGGCCTTCTGGTCTATCATGTGCATACTATTTGGCGATCGATGGTTATGACGTCACCGTGTTTGAAAAGCAAGAAGTACTAGGCGGCATGTTGACGCTTGGTATCCCATCTTATAGACTTGAAAAAAACGTGATTAATGCAGAGATTGATGTCCTAAGAGAGCTTGGTGTCACATTTGAAACGGGCGTTGAAGTGGGCAAAGACATCACACTTGATGCGCTCAGGAAAAAAGGGTTCGAGGCATTTTACCTCGCCATCGGCGCACAAGCTGGCCGAAAGCTTGGCGTAGAAGGTGAGGATGCAATAGGCGTTCAGACAGGCGTGGATTTCCTTCGCGAAGTGAACCTCGGCAACCAGACAAAGCTCGTTGGCAATGTCGTGGTCATCGGCGGTGGCAACGTGGCAATCGACGTGGCGCGAACCGCTGCGAGGATGACAGCAAATAATAAAGATATAGCAAATACCGCAGATACAGCAACAGATGATGAAGAAGTCAACTTGTTCTGTCTTGAGAGCCGTACGCAAATGCCTGCCCTCGAAGAAGAGATCGAAGATGCTTTATCAGAATCGATCGGCATCAACCCATCTTGGGGACCGACGCGCATACTCACAGAAAATGGTAAAGTTACAGGTGTCGAGTTTAAGAAGTGTCTGACTGTGCTCGATGCGGCTGGAAAATTCAGTCCCGTGTTCGATGAGACCGATGTGAAAGTCGTGGAAGCGAGTCATGTGCTGATTTCGGTGGGACAGGCGATGGATTGGGGGGCATTGTTATCGGATTCAAAAGTCGTTTTAAATCCAAATAAGACGGTTCTGGTTGATGCGTTCACGCTCCAATCGGGTGAACCGGATGTCTTCGCAGGTGGCGATGCCATGACAGGACCGAAGTTCGCAATCGATGCGATCGCAATGGGTAAAGAGGCGGCAATCTCTATCCATCGCTTTGTGCAGCCAGGTCAAAGTTTGGTAAATGGCCGTGATAATAGAGCGTACCTCGTACTTGATAAGGACAATTTGACGCTTGATGGGTACGACCAAACGCCGAGACAAAAGACGGACCATGTGGATGGAAAAGTGGCTAAAGGCACATTTGCCGATATGCGTGCAACGTTCACTGAGGAACAGGTAAAGCTCGAAACGGCGCGTTGCCTCGGTTGTGGCGCGACGACGACGGACGAATATATGTGTATTGGTTGCGGCGCTTGTACGACGCGCTGTAAGTTTGATGCCATATCGCTCGTTAAAGCCTATGACGCCGAAAGTGTGGAATTCGAAAAGCTCAAGCCGATCATCGTCAAAAACATGATTAAGCGCAAGGGCAGAATCGCTGTGCATAAAGTGAAGAAAGCGTTTATGGGACGATGAGTTAATGAGTTAATGGTGCCAGGTAGATCGACTCATTCGATGAGTCAAAATGCCTGGCACCATCGACTCAAGAAAGGGGTGTGAACGATGCATGAACTTGGCGTTGTGTTTGAAGTGATCAAGAAAGTGGAAGGCATCGTCAAAGCGAATAGCCTGACGCAGGTGGACACCATCGTGCTGCAAATCGGCGAGCTCTCATCCATGATCCCACGGTATATCGAAGCGTGTTATCCTGCTGCGGTGGACGGTACGATTCTGGAGGGGACAAAGCTCAAAATTGAGATTTTGCCCGGGAAAGCACTTTGCAATGATTGCAAATTAGAGTATCATTTCAATGAACAACAAATGCGATGCCCCGCTTGTGGCAGTGAACGCTTTCTGCTACTTGGTGGTAAGGAATTCATGATTAAGGAGATCATCGCGTGTTGAGTAAGAGAATGAGTGGGTGGTGCCAGGTAGATTGACTCTGAGTCAATCTACCTGGCACCACCCACTCATTTTTTTTCTATTGACGGCGGAAAGGCGATGTGATATCTTAAAACTACCAGTGGTAGTTTACCGCGAAAATCCAGAAGAATCGAGACGTAGACATGGCGAGAAAAAACTTGACTCGAGAGGGCATCATAGAAGCGACGATGGCGCTCATAGACGAGAAAGGCAGCAGCAGCAACGTCAATTTCAGAGAGATCGCACGGGCTTTAGGGTGTGCACACACGAGCATCTATAACCTATTCCCAAGCTACAGCGAGCTGCTGCACGAGACGGCGCAAGCCATCATGCTTAACATGCGCACGCAGCTTATGGCGCAGTCGAGACAGCTTGTGGCAGATGGGACTTATGAAAATCCAGTGATTGCTTATATTGGCTGCGTGGCGAGGTTTGCGCTGGACCACCGTGGTTGGTACCGCTTTCTGTGGATGGACTATTTTGAAGTGGATCTCGGTCAGATTTTCAAGGACCAACCGAGGCCAGAACTTTTACTTTTGAACCTATACCTAGAGACATGTGGGCATAAAATCACGGCTGAAGAAGGTACGATTAGACTCAGCATCGGACATGGCTATCTCCATGGTGAGCTCTGCAAATATTTATCGGCACGTAACCAAGTGGCGGACGAGCAGGCATTTATCGATCACTTGATTAGACAGGTTAGATGGCTCTTGGGTTATAACATAAATTAAGCATAATCAAGTTATTAAATTTTTACTAAGTATTATTATCGTTAAGCTATTAAATCGTTACGCTATTAAATCGTTAAACTATTTAATTGTATGTATTTTAATCAACTATATATTTAAAGTGAGGGACTTATGAAAAATCAAAAGGCAATTATTGGACTGATTATCGTCATTATTATTTTTTCCGCCATATCTTCAGGGGTTGGCATCCTGACTAATGAACCAGGTGTTCTGACACATGCCACAACGGTGCACGGTGATTCTATCGAGCTTTATGGTAAAGGCATCTACAAGTTCGATTCTGTATCGCTGGCGGCACAAGGGATCGCTAACGATATGATGGTGCTGGTGATGGGGATTCCATTGCTTGCGGCTTCGCTTTACTTGTCCGTAAAAGGGTCGTTTAAAGGCAAACTTTTGTTGACGGGCACGCTTGCGTTTTTCCTCTACACGTACATGTCGTACACGTTTTTATGGATGTACAACGCCATGTTCAGCGTCTACGTCGTGTTGATGTCGGCCAGTTTCTTCGCATTCGTCCTCATGATGATGTCGTTTGACATACAGTCGATGAAGTCACATTTTAGCGAAAAACTCCCCGTTAAATGGATTGGCGGCTTTCAGATCTTTGTCGCGGTTGCGATAGGCATGCTTTGGATCGGCAAAATCGCTGACGGCTTTCAAAAGGGTGGCGTGCCGGTGGGGCTCGAGCATTATACGTCTATGGTGGTTCAAGGGATGGACCTTGCCTTTGTCGTGCCGTGTGCATTTCTGTCGGGCATCTTGCTGATCCGCAGAAATAATTGGGGCTATTTATTGTCATCGGTGATCCTGCTTAAGGGGATTACGATGCTGACGGCGCTGTCGGCCATGATTATCAGTATGGCGATGCATAACGTGCCGCTTGGTCTTGTGGAAGTGTTGATGTTCCCGACGTTTAATGTGGTTGCGGTGTTTGCGCTGATTGTGCTGATAAGAAACATAAGACCTCTAGTGACGGCGTAAAGTTGGTATAGAATGCTTAGACAAATTTATGGTATTGTGATGCCCATGCAGGGTTGATATAATTCACTCATAAGCTGCAGCTGCAACCTGTCAAATAGGAGGGCAACAACATGACAAAAATAAGCAAAGAATTAATAGAGTGGGCAATCCACAAAATAGAGACTGAATACTCGGAAGACGTGAGTTTACTCATCGGTCATAGCCATTGGAACATTAAGCCCGATGGCAATGAAGTCGCTTTCAACTTTTTCATCCCAGAAACGAAGGCGGGCTATAAACTCGCACAGACGTTTATCATCGACGGCATCGGCTACGACCTGTTTCCAATGTCATGGGAACGCGTGGAAGGCCTTGCAAACATCAATGAGAGCCTCACAACGTGTCTCGCAGATGGCGTGATCCTTTACGCAAAGAGTGATGTGGACCGTGAACGCTTTATCCAGTTACAGAATAAACTTCAAGATAACTTGGCAGATCCGAGTTTCACCTATAAAAAAGGGCTTGAGAAGATCAACACAGCAATGGAGCTCTATAAGACGATGTTGTTTGAAAATTCACTTGGAAGTGGACGCAAAGCCAGTGGCTTCATCGCCGACTATTTATCGCAAGCAGTGGCTACGGTAAACGGCGTCTATTTTAAAAGAGGCCCAGAAAATCAAATTAGCCATTTGGCTGAGATGGATCAAGTGCCAGAGAACTTCATGATGTTGTTCGAATCGCTGATTGCGGCAAAATCCCTTGAGACCATCAAGACGCTTTGCTATCAGATGATTGAGACGACGCGTGCGTTTTTCGAAGCGATTATGCCAGAAAAAAAGCAGAGTCCCCAAGAATACAACTATGAAGATCTCGCATGCTGGTACGAGGAAGGTGTTTATACCTTTAGAAGGATTTATTATTATGCCGCGCAAAAAGACGTCTTCAATGCTTTTGCTTGGGGGTATCATTTCCAGCGCGAGTTCGACGCTATCGAAGAAGAATTCGGCCTTGAGCCGATGGATTTGATGGGCGTGTTCGATCCTGAAAACTTGGATGCGTTTGCGGCTCGTGCAAAGGCTATCGACGCGTCGATCAGAGGCGAAATTGAGAAGCGCGGTGTGACACTTCGCGAATATGACAGCCTTGACGCCTTTTTGGCGGCGCAGCGCTCATAAAGGGGCTGATACGATGAAGTATCTAAATGCGGCAGATATACTGCCCGACAAACTTTTGCGAGAGGTCCAAAAATATGCACGGGGCGAAGCCCTCTACATACCCATGGCCGAAACACGCAAAAAGTGGGGCGAGGGCTCAGGTGCAAGAAGCTACTACGAGCTGCGTAACGATGAGATCAGGCGCAAATTTGCCGAGAGCCACGATCTTGAGGCTTTGGCGGAAGAGTACAACTTGGCGTTTGAAACAGTACGCAAAATCGTGTATAAGTGAGCAAATTAGCGGATTTGAGTCGGTGGTGCCAGGCAATTCGACTCATCCAATGAGTCAAAATGCCTGGCACCACCAACTCACGCACTCGCTCACTCAGTGGTTAACCCACAACCGCAAGGGGTATATATGAGTCGATAAGCCAGGCCCTTTACGCCAAATGAGTCGAAATGCCTGGCACCAATAACTCATAGGAGGATCACATGGATAAGAAAATTCTGATCACGTATTGCAGTTCTTGAGGGTACTTAGAGAGAGCCTCTAGTTTAGAGGCTAGGATTAAGGAAGAACTCAATGTACAAAATATTGAACTCGTCGAAGGCAGAGCCGGCATCTTTCTTGTGGAAGTGGACGGCAAAGAGATTTTCCACAACAAAAAAGAGCAGATGAAGTATCCGGATGAAATGGACGTCATCGAACGCATTAGAAAAGTATTATAACAGTATTATAACAGTGAGACGCAGAGTGGCCAAGGTAGAACATCCCTTGGTCATTTTTTTACGTTTTTGAGTAAATACATATATTTTGCTACATACTTTTTTTTAAAATATTAAAATGAGTACTTGATAATTGAAAAAAAGAGCGTATACTTATAAAAGTGAGTAAACACTCACTTTTTATCGTTTTAGTGGCATACAACTTAATTCAGCTCATTCACATATCACAAATTATCACAAATTATCACAAATTATCACAAATTATCACAAATTATCACAAAACATCCCAAAGGGAGGTCTCATGAAACAATCATTGCTCGATCAACTACTCGAAGAAACGCGGCAAACGAACAAGCAGACCGATAAGCTCACGCAGATCGACGATGCAGCTATATCGCTTTTTTCTGAAAAGGGCTTTGCCAATACCAGTACGAAGGAGATCGCCGCCAAAGCCAATGTCGCAGAGGGGACGATATTCAAGCACTATAAGACGAAGGACAATCTATTGTTGAATATACTACTTAAATTCATCAAAGTCTTGATTCCCGTTATGAAAAAGGATATCGCCAAGAAGCTCGGCGCGCAGGCGTTTGAGTCGGTGGATGATTTTATAAGGTATTTCATCAAGAACAGAATCGACTTTGTCGTAGCCAATCAAGATATTTTGAGAATCTTCGTCAAGGAGCTGATCTATAACGATTCGCTCAGGCAAAATCTGATGACGGGTCACTTTGATGACATCGTGCAGCTGTTTTACGACTACTTTGACCAATTCAAGGCTAAAGGACAGTTGAGAGATGTACCAAACGAAGTGCTCATCAACAAAATGCTCAAGATCATCCTCGCCGATGTTGTGTGGGTGTTCGTCATAACAGACCGATACAAGTCCATCGATTTTGACGCATGGACAGAAATGATGATCGACCAATTTTTAGAGGGCTTACGCCCCGAAGGAGCTGCAAAATGAAGCGCTATATCGACTTTATCTATAAATTTCAAAAGCCACTCATGGTATTGTTTGTTCTGTTAAATATCACCGCCATCGTCGGCGTTTTCAATCTGAAAATCGAGACGAATTTCGACATTTTCAAAATAGAAGGCAGCGTCTTTCAAGAGCATCTCGATACGCTTGCAAATGAGTTTCCGACATCGGATCAGATGCTCGTCATGATTGAGGACGTGGACAAGCAGCCAGAAAAAGTTGCCGATTTTGAAGCATTTTTAGGCACATTGCCAAGCGTCAAATACTTTAAGGGCATTGATACAAAACTCGATCTGTCCGGAAACACCAGTCAGCCTGGAAACAGCAGTCAGACTGAAAGCAACAGTCAGCCTGGAAACAATCTGCCCATGAACATCGACTTAGATATCGAAGAGCTTTCAGCTGTCAAAACCATAGATGGCAAGACATACGGCATCATCACCATCTTCCCAGCGGAAGGCTTTGGCTTCAGCGACCTCAAGACCATAGAGTCGTACCTTGAGGACGCATCGCTCACGTATTATATCGGCGGCGACCAGTACATGCAAAATAAGATTTTCGACTACCTCCTGTTCATCTTGATTTTGATACCGCCATCGGCGATGTTTATTCTTTTCAACATCTTTAGAATTCAAATGAAATCCATCAAAGGCACCATACTTTCTGTACTGCCAGCAGGTATTGCAGCGCTGTGGACACTCGGGTTCGCTGGACTATTTGGAAAGGACATTTCAATACTGACTGTATTGGCACCGATCTTCACCATTATCATCGGTAGTGCGGATGGCCTTCATTTCATTTCACACGTTCAAGAGCATCTGGAAGATGGGCATAACATGCGTGTCAGCCTTGAGAAATCTCTGAATATGGTTGGCGTTCCAATGATCATTACCACCGTAACTTCGGTTGTCGGATTCGCATCACTCATTTTCATGAATACAAAAGCCATCTACGACCTCGCCATCTATGCGTCGATAGGTATCGCGCTAGCAGGCTTTGCGACGTGGTTTATTGTGCCTCTCCTCAACAGCTTCGAACACCTGGACATCCGCAAGAAAAAGGGCAAGTTGTCACTGGATATCAACTTTAAGAAGACGTGGGGCATCCCGTCCTATGTGATCACCATCATGCTTTTAGCCGTTTCCATCTTCACAATCCCGCTCATCAACACGGAGTTCAACCAACTCATGATGTATAAGGACTACACGGAAGTGTCCAAGAGCTTCGAAAAAATCGTCGAAGTCAATGGTGGTGCGATACCAATCTTTGCGCTAGTGGGGCACGACGGAAACCCATTCGATCCTACTGTTGCCGAAGAGGTTGCAGCCTTTTCAAATGAACTTACAGACAATCCGCACATCTCAAAAGTTATTTCGCTTTATGAGATCGTGGACATTGTTAAAACAAAACTCCCAGCAGGTGCGCCATTTAACCCAGACCTACTGAAAAACCTAGATATCTATAAAGAAATGGTCAGCGATAACTACGTCAAATTGATCATCTTTCCAAAGGACCTTAACAACGACACCATTGAGAGCATCATAAACATCGCTGACGGCTATGACGGCATTGAACTTGCTGGCACCCAGCTGACGATGTATGAGCTCAACCAAAACATGGTCAAAGGTCAGAAGAACAGCTTGATGATCGCATTTGCATTGGTATTCTTGTCACTGCTGATCAGCCTCAAACGCTTTTTACCGAGTCTCATCGCCATGGTACCGATCCTCGTCACCACAGTCTTCCTCTTTGCGTTCCTCGGCATGACGGGCATCTCGCTGAACCTCTTCACCACAACGCTCTTCAGCATCACTATAGGTGTCGGCATCGACTATGCCATCCATTTCACCTCCATCTACAAAACGTATCATATCGAAGGTCTCAGCAGCGCTGAAGCGGTTGAAAAAGCATATGGATTCTCAAGTCGCCCGATCATCGCCAATGCCCTCGGATTCTCCATCGGCCTAAGCGTCCTTTTGCTGTCGCCACTGAAAGTCCATTTCTACGTGTCTGCGCTGATGTGGGTGTCGATGGTATTGTCGTCGTTCCTGAGTTTGTCGCTGTTGCCGACACTTTTGAAGCGATTAAAGTAAAATCAGAGTTTGTGAGACGTGATCGACTGTGATGTGGTTGATTGCATGACGTGATCGACTGTTATTTGTGATCGATTCGTAAATTGTGTGATGCTGTCTCCCTTGGGTAAATATAAACCATGTATTATGTGTCATTGTTGAACATAAGGTATTTACCGATATACAGAACAAGGGAGAATATATTATGGAAATTGAAATTATGGAAGATGAAATTTTGAAAGAAGAAGTTATCAATGATCTAATATTGGAAGATAAAAAAAGCAAAGTTGGTACAATTATTTCTGCAGATTTGACCATCGACCAAGCGGATGACGTGCGTGATTTTTATGAGCAGGTGATCGGTTGGGAACACGTGGATATTGAAATGGGCGGTTATAGCGACTATTTGATGCAAACAAAAGAAGGTGTACCGGTTGCTGGTGTGTGTCATCAGGCAGGACCAAATGCGGGTTTACCGAAGGTTTGGATGGTCTATTTTCAGGTGGAAGACCTCGAAAAAAGCTTAGAGGCCGTAAGAAGACTTGGTGGCAAGGTGCTGAGAGAGCCAGCGGGAACGTCTTGTGGCAGTTTCGCAGTCATTGAGTACCCAGCAGGGGCAATTTGCGCTCTCAGTCAAATTTAGAAAATGAGTCAAAGAGCGAGTCGAAGTGACAGGTAGATCGACTCATGAGTCATGGTGCCAGGTAGATCCACTCGTAAGATTGAGTCAAAGTGCCAGTCATATCCACTCATAAGATTGAGTCAAAGTGCCAGTCATATCCACTCATATCCACTCATATAAAGGAGCTTAGTAACTATAATGAACCTATCAGACGAATTACCAATTTTGTTTTGTGAAAGAATAGAAGACTGGAGCAATTGGCTGATTCAAAATGCATCCACTTCAAAGGGTGTCAGACTTAGACTTTACAAGAAGCAATCAGGCGTACGCTCGATAACATACGCTGAAGCGCTTGATGTCGCCTTATGTCACGGCTGGATTGACAGTCGGAAAAACGCCTATGATGAGCTATCATGGCTACAAATATTTACGCCTCGAAAGAAAAAGAGCATCTGGTCCAAAATCAACAAGGAAAAAGTTGAGCGATTTATAGAGCAGGGCATAATGACGCCGCAAGGCCTTGAAACAGTGGAGGAGGCAAAGCGCAATGGTCAATGGGACAAGGCCTATGAGGGCCAAAAGAACATGACCGTGCCTGATGATTTTCAACAGGCGCTCGACAAAAACGATAAGGCGAACGCGTTCTTTCAAACACTGGATGCGACAAACCGTTACGCCATACTTTTCAGGCTTAACAAAGTCTCAAAGCCAGATAATCGTCTAAAGAAAATTCAAGATTTTATTCATATGCTTGAAAACGGTGAGAAATTCTACAACTGAAACGCATTGGTGATAAGGAGTATTTTATGAAGAACCCATACGAGATATGCCCCACTTTTGAAACAGACAATTTTATTTTAAGACTCGTTTCGGAAGAGGATTACGAAGGTCTACTTAAATGTTATTCTGATATCAAGGCACAACAATTTTTCAATTCTGATCGGTGTACGGGTGATTTCTGTATTTACAAAAAAGAGGATATGCTTCAATGCATTAAAGCATGGCGGTATGCCTATTCTCAACAAGAATTTATACGTTTTGCCATTATAGATAAATCACTATCTCAAGCTATCGGAACCGTAGAAATGTTTGGTTATGTCGGTAAATATAAAAACAAAACAGGCATACTCCGTGTCGATGTTTCTTCTGAATACGAAACGAATGATCATTTAAGCGAAATATTTGATGTATGCAACGCGCACTTTTTTGATTTGTTTGAAGTTGATATAATCGCAACTAAAGCAATACCTCAAGCTGTTGAAAGACGGCATGCATTATTAAAAAATGCTTTCAGTGAAGGCAAAGCAAACGAAGGCGAACACTATTATTTGCGTTCAAAAATAGCATAATCAACTGCAAAGTAAAGGCTGTCCAATTGTATGGACAGCCTTATTTCATTACACCTTACTCAACCGCTCAACTGCATCATCCACAGTGGAAACAAAGAATATATCCTTGCCCTTATTGCTTTCATACATAAAATCTTTAAGTGGCTTACTCGCATATCCCGTAAAGTCACCAACAACCGTGAGTTTAAATCTGTAATTGATCATCTTTTGAAGGACATCACCAGCCACCTTAGTACTTAAAACAAAAAAGTCCTCTGCCAAAGCTTCTTTATTTATGACAATGTAGTGATCCCCAGTCTCATAATACATAGACATGAAAAAATCAAGTGCCGTCTGCCCATCTGAAATACACACCGCATCACTTTTAACGACTGATATGCTTGTTCCGTTTGCTTCAATTTTTTTGATCGTCAAATCCTCACTCCTCATGTTCTTCGTTTAGATATTGATCTTGGTATTGATCTAGGTCTTGGTCTTGGTCTGGCTCAGTAAGTGCCGTCACCGTATCCATCATAATAGCCATGAACCGGATATCGCCCCACTGCGTGACACGAACCATATTTTCGCGCTCAATGTATTGAGAATGCATACTTGACTGCCCAAATCCAGGTGGTTTAGCGTTCAAAGATGCCGTCAACGTATTGATAATACGAATCGCATCTTCTTTGCCATGCGTAATGATATCAATGACAGCCGACGCGGTTACACGTCTTTCTATCTGATTTTCCAATTTTGGCGTCTCAAAAGTCTCACTTTCTGTGAAAGCACTCAGATCGTGACCAGCGACACGCCAGCCCTTGCCAATCTTCGTGGCCCTCAGTTTACCTTCTCGAATATATCGCTGCACAGTTTTGGGATGAATTTTCAACATAGTCGAGATTTGCTCCACGGTATAGTAGTCTTCTATCATGTTTTTGCTCCTTATTGATTCTTTTAAGGTAATTATAAGAAACAATAAGGAATGTGTCAAGTGGGTTGAATAGGAATTGAGATAAAAATAAAACGGGCATCGGCAAATCAGAACGATTTGTTGATGTCCGTTTATATTTAATAAATGTTTTGAAGTGTCTCACACCAAGACACTATCATAAAAGTTTTAGAAAATCATCTAAAGAAAGATCTGCTTGATCTAGGATGCTTTTTAATGTACCCTTAGCAATTTCTGAGTGTATTGGAATTATAACGACACGAAAGGGATGAGATTGATTTTTATATTTTGCGTGACTACATTTTTGTGATACTTTCTGAAATCCAACTTTCTCTAGGACTCGAATAATATCTTTTGGTGGCAATATCGGATACTTTGAACTCATTAGATAGCAACCTCCAAAGTCGTAATAAGAGTTTGATGATTTTCTATGATTGAACTGTCATCCTCATAATAAAGTTGGACTGCTTCAGTCAGATTTGAAATAGCTTCTTCTATAGTTTTTCCCTGTGAAGCGACGTTATTCTCGACACATTTTGCAACGTACCAATCGTCTTCTTTTTGGATTATAGCTGTTATTTTGACTATCATGATATCACCTCTTTAACTTGGTTAGTTAGATTCATTATATCATCAAAAAACAGAAAATAAAATGAACTTTGAACATTAATTGTAAAATTATGTAAAATAGGTCGGATTTTATGTATAATGAACATATCGAAACGATGGCAAATAATTCCAATTGTCTTTCATCGTTTCTAACTGCACCGAACCGTTGTCAGAATTGTTCGAAAAATAACAATCTCGGCGCGCATAACTGGAAAAAAATGATATAATGAAAGGAGAATATTTATGGTAATACAAACGTTGGAATACGGTGTTCTTGTAACTGTTGGTTATCATCCAAGAATTATTGATGCCATGAAAAAAATCGGTGGCGGCAGATGGAACCCGGAGTTGAAGGCTTGGCTATTTCCTCCCACAAAGCTTGGGGCACTTCGCGACCTTCAGGATGCGCTTCCCAAGTATTATTCGGAGCCCTATGCGCATCTGAAATACACGGCTCGGATCCCCAATGTGGCAGATGCGAACTACGTGCCAAAGGGTAAGACCGAGTATGTTAAACCGGAACTGACGGATCAAGTGAAAGAAGTTATCACAATGTTAACCAAACGGCTCGCTCAAAAGGGATACAGTCCGAAGACGATCAAAAGTTATTCAGAGCAACTTACCCGTTTTCTGTATTTTTCAGAGCTCAACTGGGACGTTGAACATATCAACAAATATATTCTGTATTTATTGGAAGAGAAGGCATGCAGCCATTCTTACGTCAATCAGACGGTAAATGCCATCAAGCAGCATCTGATCTGCCAGGGTGTACATCATGAACATGAAATTATTGAGATTCTACGGCCTAAACGGCAGCGCAAACTACCGAAAGTCATGGATCAAGATGAGGTGAAGAAGCTTTTTGACGTAACAGATAACGTTAAGCATAAAACCGTTCTCATGGTGGCCTATTCGTGTGGCATGCGCGTCAGTGAAGTGGCGACGCTCAAGGTTAGCGATATCGATTATGCAAGGGGAATGGTCATCATAAGGCAGGGCAAGGGTAGAAAAGACCGCATCTCATCGCTATCAGACCGTTTGACAAAGCAGCTTCAAATCTATCGAGACTTGTATTTTCCTGTGGAGTACCTCTTTGAAAATCCCATGCGCAATGGCCCAATCACTGAACGCACGCTACAGAAAGTCTTCACATTTTCCTGCGAAAAAGCGGGCATCACGAAGACGCTATCCTTTCATAGCCTCAGGCATTCATTTGCGACCCATCTGCTGGAAGCGGGTGTCGACCTAAGGTACATTCAAGAGCTTCTCGGCCATGCCAATAGCAAAACGACGGAGATCTACACACACGTTTCGAAAAAGGCCCTTCTAAACATCGTCAATCCGCTGGATCGACTGGAGTAAAGCACTGAACCCCGCATTCATACGGGGTCACTTACATAACGTAACATGGTAGAATGAAATGAAAAAGTCTGTCTTGGGGTGGGAATATGATAAAGACATGGTTAATCGTTGTTGCAATTTGGATGGTCTATGCCACTATTCTTAAAAGACATAGCACAAAGTATTGGATATCAAAGAGTTTATTGCCACTTTTATTGTTATGGCTGCTGATTACAGTTGATATGGCTGTGAATTATTTAGGGGCAAGCATCCCTTCAATCAACGATGGGATTGGGCTGCACGGAGTGTTTACCTATTTGATTGTAGGTGATGAAGGGTGGAGTCTACGACTGTTTGAGAGGCTTTATCATGAAGCCGTGTATCTATCTCTTGCCCTGATTGTGGGATATTCAGTTATGTTGGTGGTTGAGGGGAAGCAAGATAAGTAGACGGGTACTGATATATTAGCATTTTTGCTTGGTGTGAATAGGTTAGAATGTTGAGGGTGGGCAGATTTCGCTTTGGATAGAAAAATTCGGAGGCAGCACATGCCATTTAAAAAAGTAAAAGTTATAAAAATGGTTGAAGAAAAAAGAAGTGATCCTAAATTTGACGAATCATAATTTGGAAGTTAATTCATTACTTTTAATTATTGTCTTGAGTTCTTCAAGTTGCCAAATTCTCTCCTTGGTAATTGAACCTATATCATTTGCAGACAATAAACCTATAACTTTTATTGCATAATCTGAAGCAACCATTGAATGTTCACGCATATGCCCACTTCCTACCGCTTGTCCTACAACTCTTAAAGCGGTTTGTTGTACTTCATTTTCAGTCTCTCTTGCAAGTTTATGAATTTTGAATCCAGATTGTCTTACATCATGCATTCGAGCATTTCCAGATTGCCACATTTCGTTAACTTCAAATCCTTCTAGGATTACATCTTCAGATTCATAATTCATACCAACGAGGACAAGAATATGTTTTGCGATTGATAACGACCACTTTGCTAAAAGGACTTGGTTTGTAGTTTCATATAAATTATCTATTTCTTCTCTTAAGATAGAATCATCTACAATTTTAATTTTGGGTTTAGTTGACATATTATCCATCCTCTTTTATCTAATTAAATTAGATGTATTTAACTACTTGTATTTCATATAATTCTAACCCTTTTTCAAGAGTTTTGTAAAACTGTTTATATGAGAAATATGATAAACACCATTCTTGTGTTTACCACTGGCTTTCCATAGATGCTCTACTAAATTGGTTTTAATTGATTTTATTATATTCACACTAGGTAATCGGAACTTTTGGGAAATCTTATTCACTTAACAAACCAACACATTATTAATTGTCTAAGCTATTTGTCTTTTTCTTTTTTTATTATGTTTTTTTAAATTATCAATTAATTATTATAGATACTTAGAATTATTTAAGTTCTATTTGAAATTCTTATCCAAGGGTTACAACTCAATCTTCTCTAGTTTCAGATAAAGTATATTTTCTCGACATTCTACGCAAATCCTACTGATTTTGCTTTATTTTTGAATTGGTTCGTGAAAATAGGAGTTAGATGACATGTAGATTAGATGTGGGAAACAGAATATTCCCAAGCATTTCGCAAAATCGAGACTTTATCTCATTCAGGTTAAAAAGCGTTTGGTGCATCAGTTTTTTTTGTTAAAAGGATTTTGTAGATTTAGGATCGCCAGATTACGTTGAAAGAGTCATTCCGAAAACCACCTCGTGAAAACTCTGTAGAGTTTAATTAGGGTTCAAGACTGGTTCACAACGAATCGTTTTATATAGAATCAACCTTTCTTATCTCAGAAGTCTCACGTAAACGCTTCTAATGGAAGCGTAAGGGGACCCTTCGGATAAGGTAGAAGAACAAAGTTACATAGGAAAACCTCGAATTTTCGTCGGCGGTTACTCAAGGCTCCTGGTTTCAAAATAAGTTTTATAAACACGTCAACTAACACACCATTCTAGCCACTGAGGCGGCTAGAACGGTAGAACGTTAGGTGAAATACAGAAAAACAAAGAAGGTGAAAATATTGACCGTAGAACAGATATATGATTTTTACATCGAATACGAAACTTCATTAAAATCAAAAAATAGGTTTTTTGTTGATAAAATTTATCATGACTTTTTTGATCGAATAATTGAAGAGTCAACAACTATTGTTGATAAAGGTAATGAATTTTTTAGAGCTAGAAAACATGATATGAATAATCGAGTAAACATACCTTATGGAAAGAATGAAATCGGTATGCCTGATAAATCTATAACTAGTTCACATGGTAGGGCAAATCCTCGTGGGATTAACTATTTTTATTTGGCGTCAGATAAAATAACTGCTTTAGCTGAAGTAAAACCATCAATAACACAACAAGTTACTATTGGAAAATTTGTAAATAGTCAAGATGTCAAAATTATAAACATTGGTGGTTCAACTGGTATAAGTGGTTCAATATACAAAAAACTTGATTCAAAAGATGTTTTACTTTTTATGTTATATTTAGTAATTGGGTTTTCAAAACCAATTTCAGACAGTAATAAAGAAATTGATTATTTACCATATCAATATTTTGCTGAGTATTGTAAACAAAAGGGGTTAGAAGGGATTGCTTTTCCAAGCTCTGTTATGACTAATCCGGATGAAAAACACTTATGCTATACAATGTTTTCAGACATAAATTTCGATTATATTGATTCAGATTTGATTTTTACAACCTCAATTAAATACGAATATGAATAAATCAAATTTGGTACTTCACCTAACACGCCATTCCCACCACTGAGGTGACGGGAACGGCTGAACGTTATATGTCATTAAAAAAAACAAAGTGGTCAGTATGTACATAACGATTAGAGTTAGAAAAAATGTTATGATAGTAGAAGCTATTCATATATTTAAGAAGAGATCAAAAGACCTTTTAGTGGTTTGCGAAAATTGCTTGTGTACCTCAAGTTTATTCTGAGTCTTCCACCTCTGAAAACTTTTAAGGCATTGTCGTGAAAGTTAATGGCATAGTCGGTTCCGAAATTCATAGCGAATCGTTTTACTTTAACGAAGTCTTTCTTGTCTCAGAAGTCTCACGAAACGACGCTTCATAGGAAGCGTCATATTGCAGTCGATAATTGGTATACAACGTGAGAGCAGCGTAACGACGTCTCAAGTTTTCGACGGTGGATAGGTTGGTTCTCTAATTAAAAGAAAATTAAACGACATATAACACGCCATTCCAGCCACTGAGGCGGCTGGAACGGAAGAACGTTAGATGAAACCACAAAAAAGACAAATAAACAATGTAGAGGATAAAATGAGAAGAATTGAAGAAGCTCAAAATGTTGTCAATAAATACGGACAAGAACATTTACTAAAATATTACAATGAACTCACAAATGCAGAACAAAATAGACTGTTAGATCAGATATTAAGTATTGATTTTGAATTTGTTTCGTCGTTGTATATCGAGTTAGTTTTAAATAAGAAGAATCAAATGAAAAATGATAATTTTTCACCTCTTAAACCATTTATGTTCGAGGATTGTTCTAGAGAAGAAAAAGAACTTTACTATAACTTAGGAATGGAAGCAATCAAAAAAGGTAAAGTTGGAGTATTGCTTGTAGCTGGCGGCCAAGGAACTCGTTTGGGGCATATTGGTCCAAAAGGAACATTCAGTATAGGTTTGCCATCAAATAAATCTTTGTTTCAACTCCAATGTGAGAGACTTATAAATTTATCCTTAAATGCTGGTCGTTTTATACCTTGGTATATAATGACCAGCCCTGAAAACCATATGGAGACAATAGCATTTTTTAAGAACAATAATTATTTCGGATATAAAGAGGAATACATAAACTTTTTTAAACAAGGTGTTATTCCATTATTAGATGAAGACGGTAAAATATTGCTCTCAAGCAAGAGTCAAGTTAGCACAGGTCCAAGTGGAAATGGTAGTTGTTTCAATTCACTTAGAGATTCTGGTATGTTGGATGATATTTATAAAAGGGGCATTGAGTGGATGTTTCTATATGGAATAGACAATTCACTGGTAAGAGTAGCAGATCCATATTTTATGGGTTTTACTATAAAATCTGATCAATTAGCGGCGAGTAAAGTGGTTTCTAAATTGAGTCCGGATGAAAAGGTTGGTGTATTATGTTATAAGAATGGACATCCAGCTATAGTTGAATATACTGAATTATCTAGTGAAATGGTACAGAAAAAAAACATTAATGGTGAGTTGATTTTTAATAATGCAAATATAATCAACCATATTTTCCATGTAGATTTCATAACAGATAGCCTACTAACGAAACTTCCATTTCATAAAGCTCATAAAAAAATCCCATATATTAATGAGCATGGAGTTGAAATCATACCTGAAAAATTAAATGGATATAAATTTGAAAGTTTTTTATTTGATACATTCACTAATTTGAATGACATGGCAGTTCTAAACGTGAAACGAGAGGAAGAATTTGCACCAGTGAAGAACAGGAATGGACTGGATAGCCCTGAAACTGCAAAAAAAATGATGTTGGACTTGCATAGGCAATGGTTAATTTCACGTGGGTGTGATTCTGAAGTACTAAGTGGAAAGACAGTAGAAATTTCTCCACTAACTTCATATTATGGTGAAAATATTGACTTGAAAGAAGCGTTGAACATAATTCTGACGAAAAACGTTATTGAAATATAGAAATACCAATCATTAATAAAAGCGGCAATTATAAAATGATATAAAAATGTGGCATCATCTAACACGCCATTCCCATCACTGAGGTGACGGGAACGGCTGAACGTTATAGGAAACTCAGGAAAACAAAAGATAATAAAAGATACAATGTGGAGAGTGCAATATGATGACATTTATACAAATTTTTAATTTTCTGATATTCATAGGATTACTAATTGGAATTCCATGGTTCATGATTACAGTAGTTAGATTACTTACTAAAATTGAAAGTAGATTAGAGAGTCTTGAAAAATCAATGAATGATAAGCGACCAGATGTAGAAGTACATAATGATTAATTTTAAGGGCTGATAAAAAGCAATCGAGCTTTCGCTCGAAAAAGATAGTTGAGCTGACGCTCAAAAATAAAATAAAAGAGGTAATAAAGATGAAAAAACTGTCATTTAGACAATTGTCTAAGCTAATTGCTATTCCTATTTTATTAATTTTTGTTGTTTCAGGGAATGGTAAATTTGACTGGGATAAAGTTATATCTAAAATTGAAAAATCCATAAGATAAAGAGGCGAGCTACGCTCGCATATGAGCATCCTATAACACACCATTCTAGCCACTAAGTCGGCTAGAACGGTAGAACGTTAGACGACATAGTAAGGAGACAACGAATGAACACGCATGTAGAATCATTAACAGGCAAATCAGGAATTAACGCAGATTCATATTTTACGAGTGAAGAAAATCAAGTATATGTTATTGCTGATGGAGCATCAGGTGCTAAGAATAAGGTTTTGGCTGGGAAAATTTGCACAGATTCAGTTCAAGAAGAATTGAAAAAATTGATTAGCTTAGAGCCAAAATTATTTAATAAGACTTGTATCGAAAAAGCAAATAATAAATTAATAGTCCAATCACAAATGGATCAGGGACTACATTTTGGAACTATGATGATGAACACCATAAGAGATAATGTTTTATATACAAGTTCGATAGGCGACTCAGTTACATACTTAATCCATGAAAACGAAATAAAAAAGATAACTCATCCAAGAAAACGTTATTCTGTACTTGTGGAGTTAGGAATTCTTGAAGAGTCCGCGATAATAGAAGCTATTAGTAACCTTCCACCAGAGTTGTGGTCAGTTTATGATTACTTTTTACCAATGATTATTTTAGATTTATTTGAAACCCAAACACAATTGCATATTAATGATACCTTGGTCATGTGTACAGATGGTATTAGTGATTGGATAAGTGAAAAGCAAATTAAAGAAGTAGTCAGTGAAGAAAAAAATGCAAAAGTTTGTGTTCAGAAAATACTAGATATTGTGAACCAAAACTGCCAAGAAGATAAAAGAGATGATCAAACAATTATTATAAAGAAAATTTAAAACTACGATCGTCTAACACACCATTCTAGCCACTGAGGTGGCTAGAACGGTAGAACGTTATGTGACATTAAAAAAAGGACGGTGAACCATGTCAAAAGAAAAAATTGAAAGACATTTTAATAAAATGCTAATGGAAGTTAAAATTGGCAATATTCCTGCAGCTATTGAAATTGTTCAGCACATTGTAGAACATTATCCTTCAAATTTAGATGATTCGCTATACTGGTCAGCTTGCCTCTATTCATTAAACGGAGACTTAAATAAGGTCATTGAATGTTTTGACAAAGCAATTTCAAAAGGCATTTGGTGGTCAACTGATATTATCAACAAAGAGTCGGATTTTGATAATGTTAGAAATAGCTCTTTTTTTATAGAAGTAAACAAAAAAATGCAAATTTTACAGTCAAAAACAATCAATAATATTTCGAGTTATCATGTTATTGTTAAAAACAATTTGACGGATCAGTTTGTAATTAATCTTCACTGGAAGAATGATAAAGTTGATAATTATCGAAAGCATTTTGACGAAATATATGAGAAAAGTAATACAAATGCAATATACATTCAATCATCAGAGATTGAAAGTAGTAAGGGATATTCATGGAATAGCTACGGAAGAGCTTGTGAAGACATTGAAAGAGAGTTAGATGGTTTTGAAGGTAAAATAAATACTATATCAGGGACATCACAAGGAGGAAGAATTGCGTTAAAATATGCTATTGATAATGGATATGATTTTGTTGGGATAATGCCGGCAATTATTACTACTGAAATTGATATAAACCCCAAAATAAGTTATAGCTTTATCATTGGTGATCAAGATTACTTTTATAAAAATGTTGTTGCATTACATACAAAGCTTCTATCTTTAGGCATTTCTTCTAAACTAGTCATTATGGAGTCTGTTGGACATTACTTCCCAGAAAATTTTGAAGTTTATTATAAAATGACAACCAATTAAACGTCACATAACACGCAAACTAAGTTCATGTAAAAAAAAGAAAAATATAAAATCAATTGGTATATTGTTTCTGAAGTGTTCAAGCGCATATTATTTTGGAAATACTTTTTAACAATTTAAGAAAGGATTAAATGATGAAAGAAATATTCGATAAAATTAAAGAAGATTATAAAGAATTAAAACCTGCTTATGATTCCCAAAATTGGGGAGCTACATCGATGTCAACCATCGAAGAAATATGTACAGAGTTTAATTGTAAATATCCTTCGGAATTCATTGAATTTCAACTTTATTTTGGTGATTCAGTTCCTATGGATGATTTTTCATGGGATGGTTTTGGTTGGGCAAATAATGATTTAGAACCATATATGAATTTATATGAAATAGTAAAAGATGCGAGAGAAATTGGAACACCAGATTTTTTATCACCTTTTAAAGTTGATAATGGTGATTATTACTGTTTCGATATTAGAAATGATAAGTTTTCTATTGTTATTTGGGATCATAATTCAAACGACATTGAGCATGATAAAAATTATTATTGGACTTCTTTTATTGAATGGTTAAAAGATGGATTAAATAAGAATTAATAAACGTCACATAACACACCGTTCTAGCCACTAAGGCGGCTAGAACGGTAGAACGTTAGACGAAATAATTAAATAATAAAGAGGGATAAATGTATAGAATAGGTAGAAAAAAAATTAGAGGATTAAAACATAAACACAAAACATTAAAAAAAAGAATTTCTGATATATGTTCTGTGTTTCCAGAAAATACAGGTACATATTGGCACATGCATATGCCATGCAGTAATTCTATTTTAGATTATCCAAAAGTTCGGCATAAATTTAGTCAAGATTTAGCTGGGTTTCTGATTGAACAATCTAAACATTTAAACACATTAAAACCAAAAGATCATTTTGCAAAAATTGTTTGTTATCTACCACTTTCGTATTTATGGGATGCTCAGATTATTATTTTTTTTAATGAAGAGTATTATGATTCGTTTTTTAGAAGAAATGATAAATACCAAAAGTGGATTCCAATAGAGTTAAGTCAAGCATTGAAAAGTCGTTGGCATATTTTCGACGATTCAACAAATTTTCGGGGATACCACGAAAAAACAAATGATGAAGAATGTTCATCTGAACAAGATATATGGTTTTATGAATGTTAAAGTTATTAGAAAAAACAAGAGAGGCAAAATAATGACAAAACGACTGATTGAAATTTTTGAGAAATCAAATAGTGAATTTTTAACTAATGATATTGGTTTAATAGTAACCAGAGTATCTGAAAGGACACTATGTGGAGCACTTAGTCAGCACTTAGCAAGAGTCATAAATAACTCAGAATTTTCATCATATTATGTTGATGTAGAATATAACAGAAATAGAAATGGAACTGTTAAAACTCATTTAAAAACGATTAAAGGATTAAGGGAAGAAGTAATTAGGATAAATTGCGATCTAATTGTACATAGTAGAGGTAATAATATTCAACTAGACAACTTAATAGCAATAGAAATGAAAAAATCAAATAGACCTCAAGTTGGAAAAGATTCAGATAGATATAGATTAATGGCCCTCACAAAAGATAGTTATGATGATGTATGGTCATTTGATGGAACAACTTTACCAGAACATGTATGTAGGTACTGTCTAGGTGTTTATTATGAGATAAATTTGACTGAAGGAGTCATTGAAATAGAGTACTATCAAAAGGGACATATTATGAATAAAAAGCAGATAGATATCAAAAAAATATAAACAAACTACGTCTAACACGCCATTCCCATCACTGAGGTGACGGGAACGGCTGAACGTTAGATGAAAGTCAAAGAACAAAAAAAAATTTAAAAGGAAATGTAAGACTATGATTTTTGAAAATACTGCTGAATTTATAAAATTTGCAATATCAAATAAATATATGCCTTTAGGAACTTTAAGATTTTATGGTGACTGGTTTGGTAGACCATATGATAACTGTCATGTAGCTAAAGAACTTACTTATTTCAATGACATACTATCTATAAAGTTTGCTGATACTTATGAAATAAAGATTTGTAACCCTAAAATGATAGAAGTACAAGTTAAATCCTTTTTAGTTCATAAAGCTGATTGTGTTACTTTTGAATATGGAATGTATGGAAACCCAAACGAGAAGAAGATAAGATTTATTCGATACGTTGATGATGGTGAATATATTCAGAAGTATCAAGGAATTATAGCAGAAAGTGAGCGTTTAACTAGAAAACTTGAAAAAGTGCATAATGCATTTGAAATATTGTCATATTAATAAAATTAAACTGACCTTCATCTAACACGCCATTCCCATCACTGAGGTGACGGGAACGGCTGAACGTTATGTGAAAGGCTTAAAAAAAACGGAGAAGCAAAAATGATTAAAACAAATATAAAAATGAAAAAAATGCTTAATGATTTAAAAACAAAGAAAAGATTACAAACCAAAAAACAGTGTGAATTGAATACAATTGTTAAATATCTTTGGCCAGATTTCATAGAAGTTGGAGAGTGTATTTTTTTAGATTTTGGTGAAAGCTTTCATGATATAAATTTAGAATGGATGAAAAAAGTATATGGTGATTATACTGGAATAGAAGCATTTCAAAATCATATACACATTGAGAGTATTATTCCTGAGTTTCAAAGTCGATATAAAGATGGATTTAGATTCGCACAATTATTACTAGAAACATGGGAAGCAAAATTAAGAAATATTTACCCAAATAAACAGTTCATCATAATACTAAGTTCTAATGGGAAACAACATGTCATTAGGTTACACACTTATCGTGAAATTGAAAGATGTTGGATTGATATTTCAAAGTTGGATGACTACATGGATGCTATATTAGTAAAAGTAATAAAAGGAAAATAAGTAAGCCCATCACATAACACACCATTCTAGCCACTGAGGTGGCTAGAACGGTAAGAACGTTATGTGAAAGACTGATAAAACAAAAGGAGTCAAACAGTATGATAAACCTAAAAGAGTTTAATGAGAGAATTAAAATATCATTATCACCTAAACTTAGAAAATTAGGTTTTAAGGGTTCCAATGGAAATTATCGTAGAATAGAAAATGGAACTCTGAATTGCATTGTAGTTCAAAAAAGTCAATATGGTGAGAAATTCACCGTGGAAATAGGTGTCCATTTTGATTTTATGCCCAATTCATTAAATGTGTATAAGCCAAATAATAAATTTACAGTTTATGACTGTGAATTTAGAAAACGTCTCTCGTCTAAACTACCTGATCTTTGGTGGGAATACGGTGAAAACCTCAATGAAGCCGACAAAACTTTAGAAGAAGTTTTCATGTTGATTTGTCAAGAAGGCGAACAATACTTTGATCAATTTCGAGAGTTTCCAAAAATATTTGATGAAATAGATTTATCAAGTTTTAATAATATAAAAGAACAACTTGGAGTATCAACTGAAACAAGATTTGCTTTAGTGTTAGCTCGTATTTTTACGCATATTAGGGATTTTGACAAAGCTGACAAATATTTAGATTTTGGAATTGAAAAATGTAAGGATAAACCAATCTTGAGAGAAGTATTTTCAAATTTACATGATACTCGTAAAATTTAAAGTGAAATTAACGTCCATCACATAACATGCCGTTCCCATCACTGAGGTGACGTGAACGGCAAGAACGTTATCTGAAATTCATGATGTTATTCTAATACACTGATGAATAATTGTTATTAATTTCTTTGAGTGACTTAGTATAGTATTAGTTAAAAAAAAACTGAGAATATTTTATGATAAAACAAGTAAATATTGATAGTGAGATATTTATTATTTACGTATGAAAGCGGTGAATGATGAAATACCAGCCTTTAAGTGTTCTTTCAGATGTAGAAATTAGTGAAGTGTTAAGCTGTGGAAGTATTGATGATATTGCAA
The DNA here is from genome assembly GCA_942493125.1 of Acidaminobacteraceae bacterium. Taxonomy (GTDB): domain Bacteria; phylum Bacillota; class Clostridia; order Peptostreptococcales; family Acidaminobacteraceae; genus Fusibacter_C. Next base: position 3,448,182 of record OW818667.1, read on the forward strand.
CATTACCATTTTCGGTAGGTATGAATCATCCAAATTGGAAAATTGCACAAGATATCTGTGTAGCATTAACTTTTCATGAAAGTCCAAGAGTCAGAGCTAATGCGATACTTGGACTGTCCTATATTGCGAGAACCAAAGGGAAACTTGAAAAGCATATAGTGAAGCCAATTATTTTGCGAGAATTAAGAGAGAATATGGAGTTTAAATGGCGAATTATTGATGCTATTGAAGATATTAATCTATTCATGAAATGGAGACTTGCAGATTCTGTAGTACAAAAACAGAAATAAGTAACGAACTTCAGATAACACGCCATTCCCATCACTGAGGTGACGGGAACGGCTGAACGTTATCTGAAAAGCCAATAATTAAAAAGGAGAAAATATTGAAACATCAATTCGAAAAAAACCAAGATATTAAAATCTTTGCAAACTACATTACTGGCAAATTAGAAGCTAGTAAACATTATGATTTGGCAAACGAAGTAAAGACATTTGAAAATATTTTTTATACAACATCGTCTGAATATTTGGGTGAATTTAGAATAATCTTAAATAAAATTATTAGCATTGAGACAAATTTAGATAAAGAAGATATTATTCAGATTAAAAGATTAATTAAGGAAATTGATGCAGCTTTTTCTCCAAATAATAGAACATGATTAAACAATAATTCTAAACAAAAATAACAAAACAACTAAAATGAAATGTGGCTCATCAGATAACACGCCATTCCCATCACTGAGGTGACGGGAACGGCTGAACGTTAGATGACATGTAGATTAGATGTGAGCAATAGAATATTCCCGAAGCATCTCGCAACTATCGTGACTTTATCGCATTCAGGTTGAAAAGCGTTTGGTGCATCAGTTTTGTTTGTTAAAAGGATTTTGTAGATTTAGGATCGCCAGATTACGTTGAAAGGGTCATTCCGAAAACCACCTCGTGAAAACTCTGCAGAGTTTAATTAGGGTTCAAGACTGGTTCACAACGAATCGTTTTATATAAAATCAACCTTTCTTATCTCAGAAGTCTCACGTAAACGCTTCTAATGGAAGCGTAAGGGGACCTTTCGGATAAAGCGGATGCACAAAGTTACATAGGAAAGCCTCGAGTTTTCGTCGGCGGTTACTCAAGGCTCCTGGTTTCAAAATAAAGTTTTATAAACACGTCAACTAACACACCATTCTAGCCACTGAGGCGGCTAGAACGGTAGAACGTTAGATGACATGTAGATTAGATGTGGGCAACAGAATATTCCCAAGAATTTCGCAAAATCGAGACTTTATCGCATTCAGGTTGAAAAGCGTTAGGTGCATCAGTTTTTTTGGTTAAAAGGATTTTGTAGATTTAGGATCGCCAGATTACGTTGAGGAGGGTCATTCGAAAACCACCTCGTGAAAACTCTGCAGAGTTTAATTAGGGTTCAAGACTGGTTCACAACGAATCGTTTTATATAGAATCAACCTTTCTTATCTCAGAAGTCTCACGTAAACGCTTCTAATGGAAGCGTAAGGGGACCCTTCGGATAAGACGGTTGAACAAAGTTACATTGGAAAGCCTCGAGTTTTCGTCGGCGGTTACTCATGGCTGCTTGTTTCAAAATAGTTTGATTAAACACGTCAACTAACACACCGTTCTAGCCACTGAGGCGGCTAGAACGGTAGAACGTTATGAGAAACCCGTGAAAAGATCAAAAGATAAAGTGCGAATTTGTTTAGAAGCGATTTGTTAAAAATGCGATGAACAAATGTGTCTTTTTAAAAAAGCGTTGGCTATGAACAAAAGATGATTGAGCTGCGCTCAAAAAATCAAAATCTAAATCAAAAGATGATTTAGGCATCTTGAGCTAAGGCTCAAGATGAGACGGGCATCTCATAACACGCCATTCCCATCACTGAGGTGACGGGAACGGCTGGACGTTAGATGACATGTAGATTAGATGTGGGAAACAGAATATTCCCAAGCATTTCGCAAAATCGAGACTTTATCTCATTCAGGTTAAAAAGCGTTTGGTGCATCAGTTTTTTTTGTTAAAAGGATTTTGTAGATTTAGGATCGCCAGATTACGTTGAAAGAGTCATTCCGAAAACCACCTCGTGAAAACTCTGTAGAGTTTAATTAGGGTTCAAGACTGGTTCACAACGAATCGTTTTATATAGAATCAACCTTTCTTATCTCAGAAGTCTCACGTAAACGCTTCTAATGGAAGCGTAAGGGGACCCTTCGGATAAGGTAGAAGAACAAAGTTACATAGGAAAACCTCGAATTTTCGTCGGCGGTTACTCAAGGCTCCTGGTTTCAAAATAAGTTTTATAAACACGTCAACTAACACACCATTCTAGCCACTGAGGCGGCTAGAACGGTAGAACGTTAAACGACATGTAGATGAGTTGTTGGCAACAGAATATTCCCGAAGCATTCCGCAACTATCGAGACTTTATAGCATTCAGGTTGAAAAGCGTTTGGTGCATCAGTTTTTTTTGGTTAAAAAGATTTTGTAGATTAAGTATCGCCAGATTGCGTTGAGAGGGTCATTCCGAAAACCACCTCATGAAAACTCTGCAGAGTTTAATTAGGGTTCAAGACTTGTGCTCAACGAATCGTGTTAAATAGAGTCAACCTTTCTTATCTCAGAAGTCTCACGTAAACGCTTCTAATGGAAGCGTAAGGGGACCCTTCGGATAAGGTGTAAGCACAAAGTTACATAGGAAAGTCTCGAGTTTTCGTCGGCGGTTACTCAAGGCTCCTGATTTCAAAATAAATTTTATAAACACGTCGATTAACACACCATTCTAGCCACTGAGGCGGCTAGAACGGAGGAACGTTATGAGAAACCCGTGAAAAGATCAAAAGATAAAGTGCGAATTTGTTTAGAAGCGATTTGTTAAAAATGCGATGAACAAATGTGTCTTTTTAAAAAAGCGTTGGCTATGAACAAAAGATGATTGAGCTGCGCTCAAAAAATCAAAATCTAAATCAAAAGATGATTTAGGCATCTTGAGCTAAGGCTCAAGATGAGACGGGCATCTCATAACACGCCATTCCCATCACTGAGGTGACGGGAACGGCTGGACGTTAGACGAAACTGAAAATGAAAGGAAATTATAAACATGAAAGAATTTGAAAAACCTTTTAAAGATGGAGAACTTGAAAGAATATGTAGAATTCTAGGAGACACAAATGATGGCTTAACAGGAACTGAGATTGCTCACCACCTTGAAGCCAGTAAAATAATTGATATAGATCCAATGAACACAAAATGGAAAAGACTATTCAATGCTTTTGCTAATCATCAATATAAAAGTAAAACAGGAAAATGTGTGCTTAATTTTATTGTGAGAACTCTTGAACCATCAAGATTTTTTAGTAAAAAGGAAAATTATATAAACATACTGAGAGAAATCAATAAAGTTTTAGCCTTCAGAGGGATAAAGTTTTGTGATGATGGGAGATTTCATACAGTAGAAAAAGCGAGTTCTCTTTCGGAAATTGAAGCAAAGGTTATGAGATTTAGAGAAAAGTTAATTGAAAGAAATGTACATGAATATATTTTGACATACTGTAACTCTGAATTGTTACATGACAATTATTTTCATGCTGTTTTAGAAGCGTGCAAAAGTATTGCATCAAAAATAAGGGAAATAACAGGTTTGGATTCAGATGGTGCAAGGCTTATTGATGATGTATTTGGAGGAAAAGACCCTGTTCTTAAAATTAATTCGTTTGATTCAGAATCAAAAAAAAGTGAGCAAAGTGGTTTTGTAAATTTAGCGAAAGGTCTTTTTGGCACATTTAGGAATCCAACTGCACATAACCCTAAAATTGAATGGGAAATGACAGAGGATGATGCATTAGATATATTTGTATTAGCATCATACATTTTAAGGAGAATTTTGAAAATAAAAAAATAAGTGTTCAACATCGTCTAACACACCATTCTAGCCACTGAGGTGGCTAGAACGGTAAGGACGTTATAGGAAACTCAGAAAAGCAAAAGATAAATAGAAGAAAAAATGAGGAGAACAAAATTATGTTTACAACATTCTGGCTATTACTAAATACACTAATAATTATAGCTCTGATAATTGGTGTCCCGTGGTTTATGATTTCTGTAGTTAGATTACTTAAGAAAATTGAGAGTAGGCTAGAGAATCTTGAAAAAACAATGAGTGAAAAAAGCAAATAGATATAGAAGTACATATTGATTCATTTAGAAGATTAATAAAAGCAATCGAGCTATCGCTCGAAAAAGATTATTGAGCTGACGCTCAAAAAAAGACAAAAGATAAAAACTGAAAAAATTAATATTTAAAAGATTTAAGAAAACAGACGAGCTGCGCTCGAATAAGAGCATCCTATAACATACCATTCTAGCCATAAAGACGGCTAGAACGGTAGGACGTTATGCGAAATGGGAAAAAATCGAATAGAAATATAAGTGATTTGGAGTGACATAATGAATCTTAAAGATATTAATGATAATCCCTTGTCAAAAAGATGGAAAGAAAGATATTCAAGCCAACCTGAAGAAATACAAATGGCGCTTGACGAATTGTATAACAAGAATTCAAAACAATATCAACTGAAATTAATCAAAAGGAAGAGAATTGAACCAAGTGATGGAGATATTTTTGTGTTAAGTCCTCGAGAAGGAATTTATTATTTTGGAAAAGTCCTCGTTGGTTGCATCAAGCATAAGTCAAATGATACTTTTATTGATTCAAAATCGCTGGTCTTTATTTTTAATACTCCATCATCAGAACTGACCTTTGAAGATTACTTTAAAGACTATAACAACCTTTTGATATCACCAGTAATTGTCGATAGCTCCTATTGGAAGCAAGGCTTTTTTTATACAATTGGGAAAGAGACTGTCACTGATGAAGAAAGAAGTATTGATTATGGCTTCTATAGTATTGGAAAAATGAAGTTTTTTAAAGAAAATGGAGAGGAAATAGAGAATACACCAAAACTCCTTGGGACTTACGGTATTTCAACAATAACTGGAGTTGCATACCAAATAGAACAAGAAATTATTATCAATCCAGATTTATTGAAAATCAAGAAAAAATGATAAAACTTCGCATAACACGCCATTCCCATCACTGAGGTGACGGGAACGGCTGAACGTTATAGGAAACTCAGAAAAACAAAAGATAATAAAAGGAGCATGAAAATGGTTAAATTTGAAGAAACTCAACAAGTAAGTAAAAGCATTAGTTTATCATTAGCTATTTTATCTGTTGTTTTCTTGTCATTTACTGTATATCAGTATGAAGTTTTTATTCTAGGAGCTATTATTTGCTTTGTTTTTTCTTTAATACTTTTTATGCTTAGATTAGATGTCAAAGTTTATGATGATAGAGCTGAGTATAAGTTGCTTCCGATCCATAAATCATATAGAGTCGTTATGCTTAACTCAGTAGTAAAAACTGACACTATAAAGCCAAGTCGTTTAGGTATATTTGGGATAAAGATTAAGAATACTTCAAGCGGAACATTTTACTATCTTGGTGGAAATACTATCATGCGTATAACAACAATTAATGGTAAGAATCTATATATTGGAACACGTAAAATCGAAGAGATGGAAAATGTATTGAAAATGCAAAGCGACCAGATCTAGCGGTTTGATAAAAGCAATCGAGCTATCGCTCGAAAAAGATAATTGAGCTGGCGCTCAAAATAAAATGAAAGAGGTAATAAAGATGAAAAAATTGTCATTTAGACAATTATCTATGCTAATAGCAATTCCTATTTTATTGATTTTTGTTGTTTCAGGGAATGGTAAATTTGACTGGGATAAAGTTATATCTAAAATTGAAAAACTCATAAAATAAATAGTCGAGCTACGCTCGAATAAGAGCATCCTATAACATACCATTCTAGCCATAAAGACGGCTAGAACGGCAGGACGTTAAACGACATGTAGATTAGCTGAGGGCAACAGAATATTCCAGAAGCATTTCGCAACTATCGAGACTTTATCGCATTCAGGTTGAATAGCTTTTGGTGCATCAGTTTTTTTGGTTAAAAGGATTTTGTAGATTTAGGATCGCCAGATTACGTTGAGAGGGTCATTCCGAAAACCACCTCGTGAAAACTCTGCAGAGTTTAATTAGGGTTCAAGACTTGAGCTCAACGAATCGTGTTAGATAGAATAAACCTTTCTTATCTCAGAAGTCTCACGTAAACGCTTCTAATTGAAGCGTAAGGGGATACTTCGGATAAGGTGGATGCACAAAGTTACATAGGAAAGCCTCGAGTTTTCGTCGGCGGTTACTCAAGGCTCCTGGTTTCAAAATAAATTTTATAAACACGTCGATTAACACACCATTCTAGCCACTGAGGCGGCTAGAACGGAGGAACGTTAGATGACATGTAGATTAGATGTGGGCAACAGAATATTCCCAAGAATTTCGCAAAATCGAGACTTTATCGCATTCAGGTTGAAAAGCGTTAGGTGCATCAGTTTTTTTGGTTAAAAGGATTTTGTAGATTTAGGATCGCCAGATTACGTTGAGAGGGTCATTCCGAAAACCACCTCGTGAAAACTCTGCAGAGTTTAATTAGGGTTCAAGACTGGTTCACAACGAATCGTTTTATATAGAATCAACCTTTCTTATCTCAGAAGTCTCACGTAAACGCTTCTAATGGAAGCGTAAGGGGACCCTTCGGATAAGACGGTTGAACAAAGTTACATTGGAAAGCCTCGAGTTTTCGTCGGCGGTTACTCATGGCTGCTTGTTTCAAAATAGTTTGATTAAACACGTCAACTAACACACCGTTCTAGCCACTGAGGCGGCTAGAACGGTAGAACGTTAGATGAAATTCGAAAATGCTTAAAACAAAACTTGGAGTAAATATGAAAAACGAAAAATACTATGAATTTATAGAATTAGATAAAAAAGGACAAAAAAAAGAAGCAAAGCGAATATTAAACGAGTTCATAAGCTCATTTTCAAGTTTTGAAGAAAAAGAAAAATGGACATATGATTACTTGCCAAGCGTTGAAACAAATCATCATTCTAGAATACGTCATGAGCTGTATGAAAAGATAATATTCCCAGTTCTGTTAGAAGGATTTAGAAAAAGAGAAGTAAAAGCAATGCATTGGATAGTAAAAACGAGACAAAATCTATTTTCAGCACAAGACTTATATAAAGAAATCGAATATAAATCACCTGTTGAGATCATCAAAGAATGCTATGCATTAGAACCAAGCAATTTTGAGATAAATGAAATTTACTTAGAAATGAAAATTGACTTTATTTCTTATAGTCAACATGAATGGCCATCTGGAATATTATATGGAATGATTGGGGCAACTTTAGAAGAATGTTATGAAGTAAAAGATGAATTACCATTAGTTAGAAATTTAGATAAAGATAAAAAGTATGTAGAGTACATAAATGAATATGAATCAAAATTAGATACGTATATTGAAAGATTGAAAAACAAATTGTAAAAATTGAACTTCATCTAACACGCCATTCCCATCACTGAGGTGACGGGAACGGCTGAACGTTATATGAAACCTAATAAAAATATAAAAGATAGAGGAATAAATGCCTAAACATGAATTTGGAATTATAGATAAACTTAATAATGAAAAAGAATATAATATTTATGAACCTGAGAAATATTCATGTATATCAATTGATGATGAGATTATATACGATTTAGTAGACGAATTTGAGAAACTAAATACATATTTTCATAAGATTGAAAATAAAAATTTTGGCCTTGCATATTTTGGAGTAACAATTCTTCCACCGAGTTCATTGATTCTATTTCTAGATATTATTAAAAAGAATGAAAATAAATTTGAGGAAGATCAGTATCAATTATTTGTAAATTTAATTCAATCTGCAATAAACAATAAGAAGCATATGATTCATTTTGGTATATAAAATTAGATAGGCATCATATAACACGCCATTCCCATCACTAAGGTGACGGGAACGGCTGAACGTTAGATGACATGTAGATTAGATGTGAGCAATAGAATATTCCCGAAGCATCTCGCAACTATCGTGACTTTATCGCATTCAGGTTGAAAAGCGTTTGGTGCATCAGTTTTTTTTGTTAAAAGGATTTTGTAGATTTAGGATCGCCAGATTACGTTGAAAGGGTCATTCCGAAAACCACCTCGTGAAAACTCTGCAGAGTTTAATTAGGGTTCAAGACTGGTTCACAACGAATCGTTTTATATAAAATCAACCTTTCTTATCTCAGAAGTCTCACGTAAACGCTTCTAATGGAAGCGTAAGGGGACCTTTCGGATAAAGCGGATGCACAAAGTTACATAGGAAAGCCTCGAGTTTTCGTCGGCGGTTACTCAAGGCTCCTGGTTTCAAAATAAAGTTTTATAAACACGTCAACTAACACACCATTCTAGCCACTGAGGCGGCTAGAACGGTAGAACGTTATGTGAAAGACTGATAAAACAAAAGGAGTCAAACAGTATGATAAACCTAAAAGAGTTTAATGAGAGAATTAAAATATCATTATCACCTAAACTTAGAAAATTAGGTTTTAAGGGTTCCAATGGAAATTATCGTAGAATAGAAAATGGAACTCTGAATTGCATTGTAGTTCAAAAAAGTCAATATGGTGAGAAATTCACCGTGGAAATAGGTGTCCATTTTGATTTTATGCCCAATTCATTAAATGTGTATAAGCCAAATAATAAATTTACAGTTTATGACTGTGAATTTAGAAAACGTCTCTCGTCTAAACTACCTGATCTTTGGTGGGAATACGGTGAAAACCTCAATGAAGCCGACAAAACTTTAGAAGAAGTTTTCATGTTGATTTGTCAAGAAGGCGAACAATACTTTGATCAATTTCGAGAGTTTCCAAAAATATTTGATGAAATAGATTTATCAAGTTTTAATAATATAAAAGAACAACTTGGAGTATCAACTGAAACAAGATTTGCTTTAGTGTTAGCTCGTATTTTTACGCATATTAGGGATTTTGACAAAGCTGACAAATATTTAGATTTTGGAATTGAAAAATGTAAGGATAAACCAATCTTGAGAGAAGTATTTTCAAATTTACATGATACTCGTAAAATTTAAAGTGAAATTAACGTCCATCACATAACATGCCGTTCCCATCACTGAGGTGACGTGAACGGCAAGAACGTTATGAGAAATTCAGTAAAAAACGAAAGGATAAAAATATGAGTAATGAACTATTAATTAATGAACTAAACAATTTATCAAAACACTTTTCTGTAGAAACAATTGATATGACAATGTCTTCAATCTATCATGATTTTTCTGTTGAAAATTATGACCAATACAAGAAACATAGATCAGAAATACATAATACATTCAAACAATTTATGAGTCATTTAAATGCATTTTTTTCATTGGCATTAATTGAAACAGATACTTCTGAATTAAAAAAACAATTTTCTCCATATCTAGAGAAATTAGAATTAGAAATGAGTGAATATGAGGCATTTTTAAAATTTCCAAACGAAACTTTAAATATGACAAAGGATTTATTCAGCTATCTCAGCAAAATTGAAGGATTAAGGAATTTTGAGAAATTTGATTTTTCAACTTTAAATGAGGATTTTATTAAATGCTTAAAACATGGAATTGCAGCTATTTCATTCGAAGCTTTTTCCTGTGAAGCATTAATCAATGAGACTTTACTAAAATTTACATCAAAAAACCAATTAGATAAAAAACAAAAATCAAAATCATATAAAAGTAAATTTGAAAGTGTTATTGAATTATTGAAAATTGAAGATGATTATTCTGATTTATATGAAAGCCTTGAAGGCTTGATGAGATCAAGAAATGAAATTGCGCATTTTAAAGGTATAAGGTATGATCTCGTTAGTTTGGTGATTACGCATTTGCATAATGATGAAAATCAAGATGAATTATTTTATTTCGGAGAAGCTTTCAAAATCCTAGATAACAGAATTACAGTTTACGAGAGACTAAACGAATTGATTAGTAAGAGTAAAGAGTAATAATAAACTTCTCATAACACGCCATTCCCATCACTAAGGTGACGGGAACGGCTGAACGTTAGGCGAAATCACAAAAAAGAGAGGAAGAAGAATGAAACTTACATACAATAAATTAGATCGAAATTCTTTAGAGAATTATTATTGGTCATATAAGTTATCAAAAATTAAGTTTGATATCACTTCTTGTCTAGATATGCTAGAGTACATAAATATCCATAAAGAAGATAAGTTTGAAGGAATTGTAATGTACATTTCGCAACAACTACATGTACATTTTAATGAATCAATTAAGCTTATAAAAAAACTAAAAAAATCAGATTTATATACACAATTGAAACTGTTTAATCTGTTAGAGGATGAGAACTATAAAGAAATTTTGATAGAAGAAAACTTTAAAGAAGAAAGTAATAAAAACAATCAGTATATTAAAGATTATCGTGATAATTCAGTTCATTATAACGATATAAACCAAGATGAAAAAGATAAATTTTTTATGTATGCATCAAAGTTTAGAGAACACATGCAAGATTTAGAATCGTTTTTCACTCAAAAAAAAGAATTGGAATTGAAAGCACAAATGATTCACTTAAATATTAATATTATTGATAAAGGTGTTTCACAAGCAGATTACGCATTCAATATTATTAATCTTTGTATGAAGTTAGATGATTTATTAAATGAAATTAATTATAGATTATTAAGGGATTTTGAAAAAAGTGACATAACCTAACACCTTGCCCTCGCCACTTTGCACCGAGCGCAATTTCACATTAACTGCGGGCGCCTACGGCGTTGTAAAGCAATGTGGCAAGTGCCTCATCACTTAACAACACCTTACCAACAATCCCACTTGTGCGTTAAACGCACCGTGGAATCGTCGACAAGCCGCCCGCCGTTATCTGTAATTTTAGAAAAACAATGTGATCACTCAAAATCTTTTTAATTATATATTGTGACGCAATTATAAAAAACTGCAAACGAAGTATTACATATATACTATGCAGGAGGTGAATGTATGGATCTGATTATAGAAGGCAAGTCAAAAGCCAACAACGGAATGAACAAATCCCATAAATTAATGCTTGAATTTTTTGAAGATACGGTATGTCTTGTTAAATATTGGGGACCTGTTCAAATGTGCGTTTTTTATCTTGAGTACGATTATTCCCCAAGTTGTTATAAAATCATAATAGAGTGTGAACGTGGTTTTATAACGATATCAGTGAAAGATCAAACCGGAAGGCATTTTTCTCCGTGGATGGTTTATCCTCAATCGCGCTATTATCATTATGAAGATGTTGATAAGGATATTTATCAATTGGTTAGTTTAACCCATCAAGCTATTAAGAAGAACGATATAAGATTTCTCACAGTTAGTGAAGTATATGAATTGTCAAAAAAAATTAGTTTTTAAAGTCCTTGAAGCAATAAAGTGGGAACTTAATATGCAAAATGTGCTCTAGAATTAATTCGCAATCTTATTAAAGTACAAACCAATCAAAGGCTGTTTGGAATAGTGTTTTTATAAAGTAGCTGCAAAACTACAGATAACACGCCATTCCCATCACTGATGTGACAGGACCTGCTGAACGTTAGTCATAATATTTATAGCAAGTTTGACAAGTATTAACTATTTGGAGGAGATTATGACTGAATTAATAATTAAGGCGGTCACAAAACATGGAAATCCGATAATGCGATTTGATGATATGTTTTGTCAAATGGCTTATGATTACATGATAATTTTTGATAATTTAAGAGATATTAGAAGTAAAACTATTGAAATTATAAGAATTCAAAAGAAAACTGAAGAATTTGTGATCAAATTGAACAACTTTGTTACGAAGTATGAAAAAAACAATCCCAAAGTTCATAAACTAAGACAACATTTTGAAAAACTACAAATTGGTGAGCATTTTTTAATATTTAATGATGATAATGAACTCAGTTTTGAGGAATTAAAGTCACTATATATAGAAATAGATGTGTTAAATGAAGGTGTTGATTACAATGAGGAGTTAAGGAAACACGATGAGATATTTGGTAGAACGCTATCAAACTATACTGTAATAGCAAGAGATAATCAGAAGAAGTTATTCCTTGGAGAACCTGACAAGCATAAACGAGTATGCAGATACTGTGGGGAATCAATACTAACTGGAGCTACATTTAAAAGTAAAGCACATACAATTTCTGAAGCCCTAGGTAATTCAACGCTGTTCCAAAATGAAGAATGTGACAAATGTAATACTTTCTTTGATAGAGAAGTGGAAAGAGATTTTATTCGATTTTTAGATGTCTATAGAGTTTTCTTCCAAGTACGCAAAAAAGGCAATAATAAGATTCCAACTTTAAAAGGAAAGAATTTCGAAATTAGAAATATCGACGAAGAGAATTTTGCTATTTTAAGATATGCAACTGATGTAGAAATTGAAGAAGATCAGTTAGGTATTAATGATGGTGATTATATTACTAATGAACTCATTAGTAATCAGAATATCTACAAGTGTTTAGTTAAATTTGCCATAGGTATAGTTGATAGAAAAGACTTGAGTTTTTTCACAAATACTATAGATTGGTTAAGTGCGAAAATATCTACCAGTAAGTTACCTAAAGTTGGAATGATATCAAGTTATGAAATGTTTTATGAAGAGCCCAATATGATTGTATATTTACGTAAATCAAGTGATGAATCACTACCTGCAGCAATCGGTGAGTTTCATTTTAAGTTTTTCACTTTTATATTCATAATACCAATATTTGATGGTAGTGAAGATTATTTTGTTGAAAATAACTTTAAGAACATTTTGGAAGTGTTTCCGTATTTCAATGCTGGAAATGATTTAGTACTAAAGGATTTCTCCAATAGCGAAAAGAAGAATTTAGTCTATCAACTTAACTTCGAAGTTAATAATGGTAACGAGTCAAGCTAAAAAGATTACGCGTAGCACAGAATCCTCGTAGCGGAGGCTGCAAAGACCATAAGATCATTAGCTGAAATTCAAATGGTTGTATGAAAGAAATGCGTAATAAAAAACATGAAGAGGCAAAAATTATGGGATTAAAAAATGATTCGAACAAGAGGTTTGTATTTAATTTTATTTGGAAACACAATAAGAATATAATAGTTGGATTTTTAATAGCTGTAATTGTAGCTATTTCTTATATAGCTTCTGGTGATATGCCAGAGCTATTTGTTGGAGCAGAGAAATGGTTCAATTTTATTTATAATATTTCACTTTCAATAATTGCAGCAATTATTTTTTACTGCTTTCAAAGTATTTTCCCTAATTATAGGAAAGATATTATACGTGATAATAATAGATATGAACTTGTTAAAGATTTTTCTGCATATATGGATTTGATCTTTAGAGATATTATTTTGAAAGCCGATTATTTTGATATAGAAGAACTTGATTCAGATAGTTTTTTCGATGAATGTTACTGTGGGTATGACGAGTTTTTTAGTTATTTATGTAATGATTATGATAAGAAAATAGTGTCAATTTTATGTGAAATGAGTGTAAGCTCTATAGATAATATGCATTTGAAAGAAATAGTTAAATATATTGATTCAATATTAGATCGCTATTATGATTTGATGAAGTCTAAAAACATTATTAAATACTTTAAATTGAAAGAAGCTGTTGAGTTACTAGTTATTATTTTTGAATCACCAACTGATAATTTAGAAGTAATAGAAGCATATCGAACGAATATTATAACCGCAATTAAAAGAGTGTACTTAATTACAAGAGAAATACAAAAGATGGAAGATGTTAAACCACAGTCTAAAGTACCTCGTTTTACACCAAGGAAATTTGTATGATCAATTGAACATCGTGTAACAGACAAGTACTAAAATGGCTTAGAAGCGCCATTTCGGTAATTGCCGAAACGTAAGCAGAAATGATTTAAAGGAGATCAAAATGATTAACATTACAAATTTAAACTTGGACAAATTTGAGCATATACCACAGCTTTTAAAAAAATTTATAATTAAAAGCATAAACGACAAAGATGATAACAAATTAGTTCAAGTGCTAGAAAAAAATTCAGAAAAAACATTAAATGCAATTGCTAAAATGTTTGAAATGGCTGAAAAATTTACTAATCTTAGTTGTAATGAATTATTTACTAAAACAGGTTTTAATATTTCTGATAAGAATTCTGGTAGGGTTGACTCTTCATTCGCTGAAATTAGGGCAATCAATTTTCTTGGAATAAACAACTTCTATAATATTGAAATTGTACATAACAAAAAGAAAAAATACTCAGATATAATTGCATTTCGAAATAATCAAAAGATATGTTTTGAGGTTCTGTGTATAACAAATGAAGGAAAATCTAAATGGACTGAAAAAGACTTAATTGATTTCATAAAATTTAGATTGAATAAAAAAGGAAAACTGGAACAATTATTAAATACAAAAAAAGATTTTCAATGTGATTTTATGAATTTAATTATTGTAATCGTAGATTATGCAGGTGTTGCCTTAAATAACCGAAATGATTATTTGAAAATTTTAGAGCAAATTGATGAAAGCAGTAAAATGGAAGAACTAACATATTCAATTGTAACTGGAAAAATAGACTATTTTACAGGATTAGAAAATGACTGCATTTATCCAGAAAAGTTCTAATAATCACATCACCTAACACACCATTCTAGCCACTGAGGCGGCTAGAACGGTAAAACGTTATGTGAAACGAAAGGAGAAAAAATGAAGAAATTAATAAAAAAGGTCACAAAGTACATAATATTACCAATGTTAGTTTATTTATTAGTTCTAATAATTTTTGCATTATCAAATTCATTTTCAATCATTACAGGATATTCAAATGAAACTATGCTAAACTTTCTCGGGTCAATTCTAACTACTATTATTGCAATACTTGGAGGATACTTAATATCTCAAACTGACAAATTTGAAAACGATAAAAAGGAACTTCAACTAACTGAGAAAATTTTACGAGTCTATTTAGCCGAAGAAATTAGAATTAATGCAGATATTACATGTGTTAACTTTGTAAAGGAAAGATTAGAAAAAGAAATAAAAAAAGAAGAGAAAATTCAACATGGCTTTAATGAGAACGTAACGTTTCTCGAATTTGAAAAGTTAAAGTTTAGGCTGCTAGACTATGAAACAGAGATAGGGAATTTAGTTATTTCACTATATAGCTTTTTATACAGAATAAATCAGAAAAAAGACTATAAATACTTTGAAAGAGTTGAAGTGGAAGAATTTATTACAACATATGATAAAATTATGAGTTCATTAGACAAATAATATTATTTTCGCATCACATAACACACCATTTTAGCCAATGTGGCGGCTAAAACGGTAGAACGTTAGGCGAAATCGCATTATAAATAAAAAGCAAAAGGTGAAAAAATGATTAAACATATTATAAAAGAAAAAAATAATGTATGGATTATCATAGCATACATATTAGTATTAGTTTTAATAAATGGTTTGCTTATTAACAAGTTTTCAATAAATAATTTTTTTGAAAAATCTATAATCTTTTCATTTGGAATGGTTGCTAAAATTCTTGTGGTTTTGGTGCCATTTATTGTAATTGAAGAGAAAATTGAATGTCGATCAAAATGGTCAAAGAGACTAATTAGAATTAATGCTGTGTTTTTAACATCCTTAGCATGTATATGGTTTTTAGATTCAATAATTCTGTACTGTAATTATTTTATACTTTGGTTAGCATTTGGGATAAAAAACGATAAATTAATTACTGAAACAAATTGATAAAAGAATAAAGCGACTACGCCTAACACGCCATTCCCATCACTGAGGTGACGGAACGGCTGAACGTTAGATGAAATTCAAAAAAAGGAAAATTAAAATGATAAATTTCGAAAAAACACCCAAAAATCAAAAGTATTTTAATTCAGACATGTTATTTCATTACACAAAATTAGAACATGTGATTGAAAAAATATTACCATCTCAAAGTTTGAGATTTTCATCATTTAAGAATGTTAATGATCCGTGTGAAAAAGGAGATAGAAACCTTTCAATTAATTGGTCCAGTGCTGATGACATAGATTCATCTAAGATCGACTCGTTTAAATACCGTCAAATTATGAATAAAGTTAGATTAGAGGAAAGTAAATTACTTTGCTTTTCAAGAAACTTCGATAACATAAAAATTGCTGGTTCACAAAGTTTAGATACAGAAAAATATTATAAAACAGGTTTCTTTAAGCCAAGAATGTGGGCACAGTATGGAGAAAATCATAGAGGAATTTGTTTAGCTTTTAATAGAGATATACTAGCAAAAGAAATAAGTAAAACATATAAGAGTTATGATTTTTATCGCGGAAATATTAAGTATTCTGATTCTATCCTAAATATTAGAAAAGCTTACCATGTAGGTGCAACAAATGATATGATAAATGATTTTAGAAGCTATTTTATTAAGGAACATTTAATCAAATTCAGAGAAGAGCTATTCTTTACTAAGAATACTGATTGGAGAGACGAAAATGAATACAGATTTTTATTAATTGCTAATGATGATGCAAAAGATTGTTATGTTAATTTAAAGTCTTCTCTTCAAGCGATATTTTGCGGAGTTGATTTCCCATTGGCTTATATGGAATCTCTTAGGTATTTAGTTAGTGATCTTGATGTTGAAATTTTCAAATTAGAAATATCAGATGGCATACCTCATGTATTTAAACAATAATTATTAAGAACTTCATCTAACACACAGTCCTCGCAAATAAGGCTGCGAGGACTGCAAGAACGTTATGTGAAATGCAAAAGAAAAGAGGAAATTAATGCGAAGAAAAAGATTAAGGCATACTGCGTTTACTCTTTGTCATATATTCTCAGGATGGCAATTAATTAACTCATATTTGGAAATTAAGCAACAAGGTTCAGGATTTTATCAATATGATTTAAAGAATGATTTGAGTTTTTTTAATAATGAGATTACTAAAAAATTATCTATATATATTGCGCTAGAAGAATTTATAAAGAATGAAATTGAAAGATTAAATTTAAATATGATTGATTTTGAACGTATATATTTTGAAGCGGAAATAATTGTTAATGAAGAAGAACGAAAAAGCAAAGAATTTAAAGAAACATTTATTGATACAAGTGGTAATGAAATAAAAGGAACAAGATGGAATGATATTACTTTTAAGTGCAAATCTATGATACAAACGATCGATGCCCAATACGATTCTGAACTCGAAGGTAATGTTCAGTGGCCTGAGGGATGGTTGAAATTGAGCACTTCACATAACACACTATTTTAGCCACTGAGGCGGCTAGAACGGTAAAACGTTAACTGAAATCGAGGATGAAAGAACATATTGCAGACTGGAATTATATCAATTGATAAATTTCTTCGAATCTTCATTTTATGAAGTAGATCAAAACAGATTATTTAAGTTAAAGATTGATTTAGAGTAAAAATCACCACTTAAGAACTAAAAAATAGAATATAACATTCTGTAATTTGTACATTGGAGGGAAAATGAAAGATTTTATTGGTTTCTTAAAACTACCACCAAGTATTTTAAGTGCTTTAGCACTAGCGAGTGGGTTCATTATATTTGCTCCTATAAATATACTTGAAAAATTGTATTTTGTTGATTTCAAAGATAAATATGGATTTTATATTGGTATAATTTTTATAGTTTCTTTATCTATTCTTTTTGTATATCTAATAGTGAAACCAGCAAAATATCTTTATGATAAGTATGAAAACAAAAAAATAAAAGTTAATCAATTGAAGTGTCTGCAAGAACTAAGTTCTGATGAAAAGCACCTTATCAGGCAAATGATATCTCGATCGGATTATACGATGGAACTACCTATTAATAACGGAGTTGTTATAAAACTTCAACACTTATACATTTTGTCGCCTGCTGGTTCAACTCATTTAGTAGACGGATATAATATGAAAATTCCTTTTTTTGTGCAACCATGGGTTATTAAGATGATATGTGAAAATCCGGATATTGGAATTTGATATAGTCACAGATTCGTAACCCAACAGATATTTTGCGCTATGTAGATTAAATTCTATGAATATTGTAAAAAGTAATCAATAGTTTGATATCAAGATATGATTGAAGTCTAAAGATAGAAAGAATAAAAGTGTAAAGTACAAAAGATAATAAAACATTAAACGACTTCAGTTAACACACAGTCCTCGCAACTAAGGCTGCGAGGATGCAAGAACGTTAGACGACATAGTAAGGAGACAATGAATGAACACGCATATAGAATCATTAACAGGCAAATCAGGAATTAACGCAGATTCATATTTTGCGAGTGAAGAAAATCAAGTATATGTTATTGCTGATGGAGCATCAGGTGCTAAGAATAAGGTTTTGGCTGGGAAAATTTGCACAGATTCAGTTCAAGAAGAATTGATAAAATTGATTAGCTTAGAGCCAAAATTGTTTAATAAGACTTGTATCGAAAAAGCAAATAATAAATTAATAGACCAATCACAAATGGATCAGGGACTACATTTTGGAACTATGATGATGAACACCATAAGAGATAATATTTTATATACAAGTTCGATAGGCGACTCAGTTACATACTTAATCCATGAAAATGAAATAAATAAGATAACTCATCCAAGAAAACGTTATTCTGAACTTGTGGAGTTAGGAATTCTTGAAGAGTCCGCGATAATAGAAGCGATTAGTAAACTTCCGCAAGAATTATGGTCAGTTTATGATTACTTTTTACCAATGATTATTTTAGATTTATTTGAAACCCAAACACAATTGCATATTAATGATACCTTGGTCATGTGTACAGATGGTATTAGTGATTGGATAAGAGAAGAGCAAATTTAAGAAGTAGTCAGTGAAGAAAAAAATGCAAAAGTTTGTGTTCAGAAAATACTAGATATTGTGAACCAAAACTGCCAAGAAGATAAAAGAGATGATCAAACAATTATTATAAAGAAAATTTAAAACTACGATCGTCTAACACACCATTCTAGCCACTGAGGTGGCTAGAACGGTAGAACGTTATATGAAATTAAATAAAAATCAAAAATAAAAAACAAAAAATTAAAAGGAGATAGAGAATATGTATAGAAATTTTATTTTTCTGGATACTGTAATCCTTAATGATTATTACTCAGCAATCAAAGGTGGACTAACTGATGGTCAAGAATTAGTAACAACAGGAACAAAGGCTCAATCAGGTGGTGTAAAAGTATATGGTGTAGGTGGATCGTTAGAGACCGAAACTGCATCAGAAGTAAGAGAAAAAGTAGTACTTACTGATGCTGCAAAATTTGATGAGTTATATAAGTTAATGGATGAAAAAAGAGATATTCAATATTTGGATTCTTTTGATAAGGAAATATGGATGCAAATAAAGAGGCGAGAAATTATTGAAGTTGAAGTTACTGTAAGAGTACCTGAGTTATATAAAACTATGAATGCAGTTGGCGAAATCATGCCTCTTGTTGGTGCTTTTGAGCAAGTTATGGGCCAAAATCTATTTAAAGATGAAGATGAAAAAAATATGATAAATGGGATAATGGCAGTATTAAATATGTCTAATTCAGAGATGATACCGTTGATATGTGAATCAGGATCGACAGACGGGTTAAAATTTATTGTAGAGCTACCAAAGTCCTTTTTACGAATGGATGCAATCAACTTAAATGGTGAAATGACTCTATTTGGTAAAGTTCAAAAAATATTTCCTGATGAAAGCGAAATTGAAGTTTATAATATGTTCTCAAGTTTGAAAACTTTAATCGACTTTGAAAAAAATAACAATAATTCAAATACTGAAACTGAACAATATACCGAAAAAGTGAAAGGGCCAGCTATGAAGATAATTCCTCTAGCAATTTATCGTTAAACTTCTTATAACACACAGCCCTTGAACTAAGGCTGCGAGGGCTGTAAGAACATTATAAGAAACTTGATTTTGAAGTTTGATCGAGAGTTACTTAAAACCAACTATGACTTAATAACGTTTAAATCGTTAAGACATTGAAAATTTTTCTTGAAATATTCAACTTTAAGGAGGAATCTTATGGTTACAATTAAAGATGTAATTGATATGAAAAGCAAAAAAATGAAACCCTTCGGGACACAATACAGATGGTTATTTATGACTCTTGAAGATTACTTAATTTCAAAATCTGATGGAGGCAAACGAGTAAAACAATTTTTAGATGATTATGATGATACAGCAAGATTATATATTTTACATCAATTTGAAAAATTGGGAGAGTACAATATAGTTAATGAACTTATGTCTTTACTAGAAATTGAGAAAGATAGAAATGTACTTGATGATATATATTCAATAGAATTAATGGATACTTTAGAATTTTAATCAAAAAAATAAATACAACAATAATTCTGGGAAGCAATAATTTAAGTGAACTTCATATAACACGCCATTCCCATCACTGAGGTGACGAGAACGGCTGAACGTTAGGGGAAATTAAGAAATGCAAAAAAACATTAATATAACGAATAGTTAAGTTAGAAAATTTGCATCAGCAACAAATGACTCATTAAATCGATATAGTCAAAATGACAAGATATAAAAAAGAACTATAGTCTAAAAATAAGAAATGCATGCGATATTATTGAAGAACTATTATTTGTAAATGAACTTAAATGGAGGTAAGTAATGGATGATGCATTAGTTGGTGTGTTGATTGGTGGTTTTATTGCAAGTATTGGAAGCTGGATATCTATTAGATTACAGTATAAACAATGGAAAATTGAGCATAAAGTAAGAATATTAGAAAATAAAAAATCAAGACTTATAGAACTTTCAAAAGAAATACTAACTGAAATGAGCCATAACTTGATTGAAGAATCATTTGATACAGATATGATAAGTAGTATGGAGATGTATTTTCCCGAAAGTGTAATTAAAATATTTCATAATTTTATTTCAAAAGATAATCACGATATAATCGACAAAAAGCATGCTTATTATGCATTGGCTTTAGAAATGAAAAAGGTGATAAAAGAGGTTGATAGTGAAATTGAACTTCTATTAAGTTGAGGATTATAATTAACTACGCCTAACACGCAGTCCTCGCAACTAAGGCTGCGAGGACTGCAAGAACGTTAAAGGAAACATAAAATAACAAAGAAGGTGAATTATGGAAAGCCATTATAATTACATTGACATAGCAAATGATCTTTCTGGATCGATGGCAAAGAACAGGTTTAGAAATGAAATGCTTTGGGGACTAAAAAAAATTTATGAGTTACATAAGTCTAAAGGAAATTATGTTGTTGTATTCGATTATGCTTGTGATGTAGAAGTTCATATAAATGAAAGTTATGAATTTTATCAATTAAAAACACAAGCAGATAATGAAGGCTATGACATCAATAAATCTTTAAGAAAAAAGAATGGTAAATCAGTTTTAGGAAAATTGTATATTCTTAAATATGATTCAAAAGATAATGAGTGCAATCAAGTTTCGGTTAGTCTTGTTTCTAATGCTCCATTAGTTGCTGGTGACAAAAGTTACAATCTTTTTGAAAAAATAAAATTACAAGACTTAGAAACTGTAGTAGTTGATAATATTAAGACGAAATTAAAATCTGAATTAGGTAAAAATGAAGTAACATTAGAAAATGCGTATTTCATAAGAACTGGACTTGATTTGTTTGAACCTCACAAAACACTCATTGGTGAGACTACATTGTTTTTTGAGGAAATTTATGGAACTGAACCTAAAAAGGCAGCATCTCTGTACAGAGTTTTATCAAATGAAGTATCTAACAAAGCCTGCTATGAACTCGAAATCTCAGATTATGACGAGTTGGTGGCAAAAAAGGGAATAACGAGAGTCTATATAGAAGGTATCTTAGACAAATACGTCGAAAATACTGATATAGCAGTGGAAAAAACTAGAAATTTTATTTATGAAATTAGTAAAAATAACTTTAAAAAAAGATTGCAATTATTAAAATCTTTGTCTAGTATTGTTACCGGTTTATCTTGTGATAAATGGTTGCAGAATCTTGAAGATAAAATGAAGTATCATGTAATTGATGCATTAGATGAATTGCCTGATGATGAACAAGATATTGTGAATTCCTTAATTAGTGAGTTCTGTGGACAGCTAGAAGTAGATTATACCATCACAGATCTTGAAGTGCTTTCAATCTTAGTACTTAAGAAAATAGAGGAGGGACTTAATGAATAAGTTAGTTATTAAAAGACTTCTAATATTTGAACCTGCAACAAAACGTGGAAAAAAAATATGTTTTAATAAAGGCGTTAATGTTATATCATCTAGCCAAAAAGATGGAAATAAAGTTGGAAAATCAGTAATCATGAAAAGTATTTACCATACTCTGGGGGCAGATTGTTTTTTCGATGATATGTGGACAGAAACTCAAAAATTATACTATATAGATTTCAGTGTAAACAGCGTTAATTATAGTGTTTATCGCAACCAAAGATTATTTAAACTTTATGAAGAAAGTAAGCTTGTATTAGCTACTGTCGATAGAGGCGAATTATCTGAAGTTTTATCAAGAATATATGATTTTAAAGTTCTTCTTCCTAATAGAAATGAAAATGAATTAGTGTTAACTCCGCCTTCTTTTATATATTTATTAAATTATACTGATCAGGATTACATGAGTGGAAGTAAATTTGCGTCTTTTGATAAGTTAGGTCAGTTTGAAGGTTTCAAAGAAAATACGATTTATAACCACTTCGGAATATTTAATGAAGAATATTTTATGGCAACAAGAGTTATTGAGGAATTGAAAAGAGAAGAGCAAAAGTTAAATAAAGAAAGAGAACTTCTTGAAAACATGCTTGTAAAAATAAATGATTATCTAAAAGGAAATGATGCACCAACAAATATTGAAACACTTGAAGTAGAACTAAAGAAAATAGATGAGGAATATTCAGAAGTAATTTGTTCTTTGAATAAAATCAAATCTAAACTGACCACATTGAGGAATGAGAAAATAGAACTTCATGAAGCGATATTCACTTTGCAGAAGGAAAGTAATATTGAACTGAAGACTATAAAAACTCTTAAAACAGATACTTGTCCAATTTGCAAAAATGAAATTGAGTCTAGTAACTTAATTATAAATAAAAGTAATCATTTTGAAGATTTAATTATTATTAAACAAGAATTAGAAGCAGCTTTTATTGAGGTCGATTTGCATTTGAAGAAAAAGCAAAATGAGTACGAACAATTACTATCTAGAAGAAATACTTTTGAACAACAGATAAGCCCGAATAAAAAAAACATTTCAAGTGTTCTAAGCCATATGGGTTATACAAAAACTAAAGAAAATTTGTTGTTTGAATTAGGAACTATAAATTTGAAGTTCAAAGAGAATAATGAGAAATTGAATGAAAATAAAAAACTTCTTAAAGAGTACAATGATATTAAAATAGAAGCAAATAATAAATATTATCAGTATCTACTAAAAGCGAAAGAGTTTTTCGGTTTAGAGGAAATTGATGATAGAAAGTTTGAATCTATACGTCTAAATTTTACTGCCGGAGGGAGTAACAAGCCATTAGCGACTATAATGTGGCACATTTCATTGTTAAATGTTAAATTTAGTTATAACAAAAACAGTATTCGTTTTCCAATTGTTTTTGATAGCCCCAATAATGTTGAAGCTGATGACACAAAAAAACATGATCTGCTTTACTATATATTTAATCATTATGATAAAGATTCACAACTAATTGTATCAACCTTAGGATTCGATGAAAATGAGTTTAAAGATTTCAGAATTGATCAAATCATTAAATTAACTAATAATAAATACGAATTACTTAACGAGAAGGACTACAATGAAAATTCAGACGTTTTAAAGATGGTATATGATGATAACCTTCTTTTAGAAAATTAAAAAATGCTTCCTATTACACACAGTCCTCGCAACTAAGGCTGCGAGGACTGCAAGAACGTTAGACGAAACCAATTAAGGAGAATCCGAAAATGCAGAACAGAATTGATTTACCCTTACTGAGTATTCTTGAAGGATACATAAGAAACTTTAGAAGCTTAAACTTGTTTCAAAACCAAAACAAATCAATGTTCACAAAACGCGAAGTAGACTATTTTTCAAGACTGGGTGAATATTTAGGTTTCTTTTCTTACATTGAAGACACAAAACCAAATTTGGATTATGGAAGATCTAGACCTATGGATTTAGCATGGTGGAAATGGGATGAACGTATAAGTAAAACACATTTTGTAAAACTTGTTTTACATCTTGAAAGAGAAAGTCTATTTATAAAAGACTTCGAGACAATTGAAAAGTTATTTTGTACGACTGAAGATGCGTTTATACCTGATAATGTAATTGGCATCCTTAATGTATCAAATTATGCAAAAATTACTGAGTTGCAAGAAGAAGTTAAAAAGAGAAATAAAAGACAAAAGTCTAATGTCTTGATGGTTTATCGATACTTTGACGATCAATTTGAGTTTGATCGGATTGAAGCTCATTATATGAGCAGTGATTTAGAAACAATTGAAGTAAGACGCGGAATTTCAAAAGTTGACGAAACGGGTTATTGGACAATGTGTTTCGAAGAAGAATTTGAAAATGCAAATTAATAAAGGCTTCGTATAACACATCATCCTAGCCACTGAGGTTGCATTTAATTTTAAAAAAAGAGGAGTATTAATGATTGAGTTAGGGTGCAATTATTCCCCAGAGCTGATGCATTTAGTTAAATCAGATAAAGTGAAAATAGATTGGATTAAGCTCTCAAAGGAATTTCAATTCAATGACCAATTTAGATCAGTGAATAATTTAAAACCATCTTTGCTACATTTTATTCCTTGTATAACATCTGCTCAGTTTCCAGAGGGGTGGAATGTAGAATCTTTGAATAAAGCAGTAGAAAAGTGTAATTCACCACATATAGCATTACATATGAGAGCAAATAGATCTGACTTAAAGCTTCCGTTGTCACGAAAAGAATTTCTAAATACGGTAGTCGAATTGATTGAAGAGAAGAAAGCGTCATATTGCAGAAAAATATTAGTGGAAAATATGCCGAGTACTTGTCTTCCAAATGGATATGATGTTCTGGCAGATCCAGAGTTTATAACAGAAGTATGCGAAATTTGTGATATCGGCATCTGTCTCGATGTAGCACATGCTCAAATAAGCGCATTTTATAGAAATGAATCAGTTGAAGAGTATATAAGTAAATTGCCATTAAACCGAGTAATAGAAATTCATTTGAGTAATCCACAAGAAATCAATGGAGAATTAATAGATACTCATGAGTCATTAACTGAAAGTAACTATGAATTACTATTAAACATATTGGAAAAGACTTCTCCACGAATTGTCACCCTCGAATATGGTGGAGAAGGTTCTGACTATAATGGAAAGTCGGATATAGTGAAAATTGAGAATCAGTTAAAACGACTAGCTCAAATAATTGATAAGTAGACAGTCTTGACAGCTAGAACATTGTAAACAGAAGGGGAACGTTAGCCGAAAGACTTTTAAAGTGAGTGCTTAAATAACAGATTTTGAAAAGAGGAATAATTAATGGATGTACATAAAACACTTGAACAAAATAAAAATAGTTGGAACATAAATTTCAAAAAATATTATGGAACCACAGCATTACCGCATTATGGGTGCAATATACCTTTAGAAACGGAGTTGAATTTATTTGGTGACATATCAAATAAATCTATTCTCGAAATATGTTGTGGAAGTGGACACTCACTATTGTATCTAGCAAAAAATGGAGCCAAGAATTTATGGGGCGTTGATATATCAGAAAGTCAAATAGCAGTAGCTTCAGAATTGTTAAATCAAAATGATATTGAGGCAAAGATTATGATTTCTTCAATGGAAAATGATCCTGGTTTGCCTCATGACTATTTTGATGTTGTATATTCAATTTACGGATTGGGATGGACTTTAGATTTAAAAACAACTTTAAGTAACATATCTAAGTATTTAAAAAAAGATGGCATATTTATATTTAGTTGGGATCATCCCTTTATGCATTGTGTAGATGAAGAAAATGAGCAACTATTATTTACTGGAAATTACCACGATGAGGATGTTTATAGCTTTATAAAAGAAAATTCAAATTTCACGTTAATCAATAGGAAGTTTTCAACATATATAAATTCACTATATGATTCAGGCTTTATTGTTGAAAAGATAATTGAAGAAAATAGAGGATTAAATGAAGCAGAAGAATTTACTTCAAATTATTATTCTAAAGTGAAAAGTAATCATTTTCCATTATCATTTATTATTAAAGCGAGAAAATTGTAACTATAATAAGATAAAACAATTAAAAGTCCATCGGCTAACACGCCATTCCCATCAATGAGGTGACGAGAACGGCTGAACGTTAGGCGAAAAAACTATTAGATATTGGAGAAGATTATGCATAAACCAAAAGCAATTGTATTTGATTATGGAGGAACATTAGTTAGTGAAAAGTACTTTGATCCACTAAATGGAACACGTGAGGTATTGAAGTTTGCGAATAATCCAAGGAATATCTCTGCTGAAATTGTACAATCATATGCGGATAAGTTAATAGCTGAAATGGGTGCGTTTACTTCGACGTCACTAATGCAATTGGATGGGAGAGCACTTAATAGATTGATTCATAGTGTACATGGAATTACATTCGAGAAATCTTATGATGAATTAGATTTGATTTTCCTCGATGCAGCTGAAGGAACAGCTTTAATGGAAGGTATTGTAAAGTTGTTAGATTACTTGACAGATCAAGGTATTAGATTGGGCGTATTGAGTAATACAGGATTCATGGAATCTAGTCATAGGTTTCAATTAAGAAAATATGGTATAGAGAAGTATTTTGAGTTCTTTATAGCTACTTCTGAATATTTAGTTAGAAAACCGGATAAAAGAATATTTGATGTTGCATTAGCCAAGCTTGAGTTAGAACCAGAAGATGTATGGTATGTGGGTAATATGTACGAGTTTGATGTTCAAGGGGCATATAACGCTGGTATTTATCCAATTTGGATTAATACTGAAAACAAACTGATTAAGAGTGATATTAATTATTTGAATGTGAATTCATATATTGAGCTTTATGATATCTTGAATTATCATTGGAAAGATAACTAATAACGGCCATAGTTTCATCGCCTACCACGCCATTCCCATCACTGAGGTGACGGGAACGGCTGAACGTTATGGAAATGAAAGAGGCACACAGATTTAAGATGACATAGAGAGGAAGCGCAAAAATGACATTTGATGAATTATATAAAGTTGCACTTAAGACGTTAAATCCAAGAAAGATTTCGAAGAAGTCTTATGCAGGTTCAGTTGCATCAGCAATGATAAGTGAAAGTGGACAAGTATATACAGGAGTTTGTATAGACACACCATCTTCAATGGGATTTTGTGCAGAACACTCAGCAGTAGCTGCAATGATAACAAATGGAGAAAGTAAAATTAAAAGAATAGTTTCAGTATGTAAAGATGGCTCAATTATTCCACCTTGCGGAAGATGTAGAGAATTTATTGCACAAATACATGATGAGAATATTGACTGTGAAGTGATGGTTAAAAAGGATACAGTAGTTACTATACTTGAACTATTACCATATCAAAGAGAGTTATAAGAGACTTCACTGAAAAGTTTCCGTAGATGATCATCACATAACACGACAATACTCATCATGCCCACGATGGTTATCGCTTTGGGACATTGATTGGATGGGCACGACGGGAACGTTATATGAAAGAAACTGGGAGAGTAGAGAATGCAAAATATAGATAGTAAGCATGACAAATATACCTTCAAAGACATTACGAGTGAAGATGAAGAGATAGTTCAAGATTTATGTATTCAGTGTAATGATTATTTTTTAACTTCCCAAGGAAAGCCTATAAGCGGAGGAGAGGCAAAAGAAATAATGAAAGAATTACCTCTCAACAAAGACTATATTGATAAAATTAACATTGGTGTCTATAATCCTTCGAATGAAATAGTCGGATTTGTAGATCTAATAAAAGATTATCCCAATATTGGGAATTGGATAATTGGATTACTTTTGATATCTCCAATTGAAAGAAGAAACGGATTGGGAACGATAATTCATAATGAGATATTAAATATGATCATTAAAAACAATGGAGAAAAGATAAGCCTTGGAGTGCTATTAGAAAATGAAGGCGGACTCTTGTTTTGGAAATCCATTGGATATTCAATTACTGTGGAATCACATACGATTATTAATGGTTTGAATAGACCAATTTATTACATGGAGTATCCTATTTCAGAAAAAGATAAATCAGTTTCAATCATATAAAACACCATTTTAGCCACTGAGGTGGCTAGAATGGTAGAACGATATGTGAAATTAATAAGGAGAATAAACATGAAATTAGATAAAACTACATATGACAATATCGCATTTAGCTTAAATAGATATGAAAAACAAAAGAGCGGTGATCACCAACGAGTTTTAATTAATTCACCTAATGACGCAATACAACATATGCTTAATATCATAAAAGAAACGGTTTCGCCTTACATGGTTTTATATGTTTTAGCTACTCCGAGAGTTAGTGAATCAGGTCGTTATGAATTATCTTCACCCCTCAATTACGATGAACTAATGATGATGTTAGTTGAATATAAAGAGTTTTTCGAAACTGATAGTCGACATGAATTATGGCTTGTGTCATTAAATGGTGATGAATTATTAGTTTATGATACACATGATATAATTTATGCTTATAACTTTGATAACTCATTAGAGGAATATTTGATCGAGAATTCTTTTGTTAATGAGGTGATTGAAATCCCATTCCCTCATACCCATAACTATTATCCGCAATTTGATGTATATGAAAAAAACCTTCTTTATGACTATAACTGGATAAGATCTGATTTGAAAGAAGAAGATATAAAATAGTATAACTTCATCTATCACAATATTCTAGCTACTGAGGGTTAAAACGGTAGTACGTTATATGACATTTAAAAAAGAAAGGATCAAATTATGTCTATTGATACAAGTAAAATCCTTGAGACAGAACAAATAACTATAACAATTGTCTCTCAAAATCTAGGTGATAATGAAAGAATATTGGATATAGGTGGAGGCGGAGAAGGCATAATTTCTAAAATTTATAAAGAAAAAGTTGTTGCCATTGATAATAGAATAGATGAATTGAATGAAATCATCGAAACTTTATCGTTGAAAATTGTTATGGATGCAACAAAACTAGATTTCATAAATGATCAATTTGAAAGAGCCACAGCTTTTTTCTCATTCATGTATATGAGTGATTTAGAAATAAAAAGTGCAGTTAGAGAGGTTTATCGAGTATTAAAAGATAATGGAGTTTTTGAGATTTGGGATATTGAGATGCCGTCAATAAGTGACACTGAAAAAGACACTTTTATTGCTCAGCTAGATATCAAATATGAGGATAAGGCAGTAACTACAGGATATGGCGTTCAATTAAAAGTAGAACACAATAGTAGTTACATAAGTGACTTACTCATAAAAAGTGGCTTTAAAATCGAACAATTAGTATTAAATGAGAATGGTTCATTCTATATAGAAGTAAAGAAATAAAGACGTCATATAACACGGCATTTTAGCCACTAAGGCGGCTAAAACGGTAAGACCGTCATCTGAAACCCAAAGGAAAACAATAGTACTAAATTTTAACAGGAGGCAATATTATGGATTTAAAAAATAGTAATTATCTATTTGATCCTGAAAATTGGGCTGAATTAAGAAATAAAGGAAAAAATAAGTTTATTTACATACCAGTAGCAGTTATTTTTTTGATTAGTGGCATTTTCTCTTATATAAGCATTGAGCAAACAAGAGGTGATGTAATAAAGAGTGGACTTTTAACTTTGGGTTTGTGTTTAATTATATTTATTTCTAGGCTAACAACATGGTTTTGGAAAGAGTATAAATACCGCAGATATATAAATAAGATTACGAAATATGAAAAAGCAGATTATGTAATCATGTTTGCGAATCTAATTAGAATAATTGCTAATTTATTTGTCATATTCCTTATTATTAAATTCATGTTCAATTTTTAATAAGCTTAGATTTTCATTTTGAGTATAAAAATCTAGATTAACAACGATACTGATCAAGAGGGCTTCAGATAAAAATAGCCCTCGTCACTGAGGTGGCTAGGGACATAAGAACGTTACGTGCTATTGTACATTAGTATTTATATGATATAGAAGAGGTATGAAAATGAAAGGGACTAAAGATTATTATAATAAAAGTGCCTTTGAATGGGCCGAAAAATGGTATGAAAATGAAATGATGCTTCCTTGCTTAAAAGAGTTTATGAGTTTATTTGAAGACAGACCTCGTATTCTTGATTTATGCTGTGGCGCTGGATATGAGAGTCAACGTATGCAGAATCTTGGTGGAGACATTGTTGGCATTGACTTTAGTGAAAATAGTATTGATATAGCTAAAGAAAGAAATAGTGGTATAGAGTTTTATGTTGATAATATGTTGAATGATTATTCATATATTGGCAAGGTCGATGGAATAACTGTAATCGCTGGACTTATTCATCTAGAAAACCATGAATTAAGTACTGCCTTCGAATCTATGAGCAAAGTTTTAAAAGATGATGGTTATGCATTACTAGTAGTGCTTGATGGCGAGGGAAAGCAAAATCAACTGAGTTACGTAAGTATTGAAGAAGAAGAGTATGATCGAAATTTTGTTGCTCACACGTTGAATGAGTTAATCGAAAACTCAAAAGGTATATTAGAATATCAAAGAGAAATACTACCTGATCCAGAAGATACTTGGAAGAGATATCTATTTAAAAAGGATTCTTCAAGTAATAGCAAAACTTAAGGCTAATGGCGCTTTCCGTGTACAACATCACATAACACATAGTCTTCGCAACATAGGCTGAGAGGGCAGAATACGCAAAAATTTAAATAGGGAGGAATTTTTTGAGCTATGTGAATGGTTTCATTATAGGACAGTTTATTGGTTTGATTTTGATAAGTGTAGTTTTTGCATTAATAGTTTCACTAATTTTTTATTTGATGAAGAAAAAGTTCTATTTTGGAAAGATTTTCAAAGTTGTCATTTCAATTTTTTTTGTGTTTAATTTGCTAGGTAGAATTCTTGGAATCTAACCTAAGCATTTTGATTGAATTTCTAAAACACTATTCTGGCTAAAGGAGGTGATTTTTATTATGAAAAAAGCGGGGATTTATATTATAGTGTTTGCAATATTTATAATCATCGGTTTCAACGCTTGGTACCAGAGAGAGGTAAAGCCCGATACGCCACATAATGTAAGCTGGTTGATGAAACTATCACTAGATGAAAATAATTACAACGCATTTAATGATTTTTTTATTGAAGGACTGAGAGGGGAAATTTCACAAGAAGAATTCGATAAAATGTCAGATTTAAGTACTGCTGGGTGGGAAGAGAGAAGTTATCATTTGATTGAATTTACAAATAATGAAATGCTTTTAGTATATTTGACTCCGAATAAAATAAATGGAAAGTACTTCATACAAGATATTAAAATAGTTCCAGATGAATTAAGGGAATTTTTTAAACATGATTAGTGAATAGTTTTAGATTACACATGAACTCAAAGAGCACATTTAGGATTAGACGAGGTGACAAGTATGATTTATGGATATCTAGTTCTAGTAATTATTATGATCATAGTTCTATCAACAATACTTTGGTCAACTTATAAAAATAATAGGATGTACATAAACATTTTGCTTATATTAACAATTGTATGCAGCTGTTTTGTTTATTCTGGGTTCGCAAAATATCAAGGTTTTCTGAATACAAATACTTACTATATGATGAATCGTTTTGAGGACTCTTTACTAGCGTTTAACAAGTACAATCATAACATTGATTCTATTGAAGAATTTGGTGCACTGGTAATGGAAATTAGAGACCTATATAATGTGACATATTATCTGGAATCCATTAATAATAATTTTAAGTTGAAAAATATAAGTGCTGATGATTTCGGTTACATAGTCACATCTCTAAATGAATGGATTATTAACTATTTAGATCTTCATAAGAAACTCTATAAAGAAGATAGAAGTTTAGCTGAAACTTATTACGAATCTTATAATGAAATGGCGTCGTTATTATATCAGCTCTCAAGACATTTAGTGATCATGTCGTCTAGTTATCACGATAATTTTCGCGTCTTAACATATGAGTTGAAATTTAAGGAGAATAGTTATGATGAACTTTCTAACATTATTCAGGAATTAAATGAAATACTCGACACATTTGACAGCAGTGACGGGAACGGCTTAACGCTATTAAACATAATCTAAAATGAAAATATCTTAAAGTCAAGGAGAGGAGAAAAATGAAAACTAATCTAGGACATATAAGAGTAAATGTAAGTGACATTCAAAAATCACTTAAATGGTATGAAGAAGTTTTAGGATTTATTGTGGATGGACGTTGGCCAAATGAAAACCCAAAATATTATGATTTTGTATCTGAAAGTGGTGCGACATTTGCCATTATGGAAGTTGAAAGTGCAAAATCATATGCAAGAATAAACTTTAATGTTGAAAATGTTGATGTTTTATGGCTTAAGATTAAGGACAAAGTGGATATATTAGAACCTTTATTTGATACACCATGGGGAACAAGAAAATTTACGATACTTGATTTGGATGGCAATGAATTAGGATTTGGAAGTTAATTCGATGATAATAAGATACTTCTATTAGAAATCTAAATGAACCTCCAAAGGAGAGTTATGAATATAAAAAAAATTGCTTTCAACATTATTATAACAATAATAGCAATAATTCAGATTTATCTTGTGACAACACAATTTTGGCCTCAATGGCCTACTTACGTAAATCTTTACTATCACGAAATCATTTTAAATACTCAACTTGAAGAGGTATACGCGAACCATAATGGCGTTATTTACGAAGAGTTGACTGATAATGGAGTGAATCTATATATTTACCCTGTTCAAAGGCATAGGAAAATTGTCAAAGAACCTTATGTTGTTAAGCTTTCAAACATTGAATTATTGGAAATGTTTGAAATTGCAACGGAACATGCGAAGGGCGCTAACATTTATATGTCTATACCGGAACTGGATGATGCCTATTTTGACAGTAATCGTTTAGAAACATACAGTTATTTAAATTATCGGTATTTGGTTGAAAGTGGAAATGTGTTTTATTTTTCAATTAATGTTAGCACTCATGAAATTTTAAAAGAGATAAGAGTAGAATGAATTTATATGAAAATTAAGCGATTGCTTCATCATATAACACACTTTTCCCATTACTGAGGCGGTTAGAACGGCAAAACGTTAGACGAAACTTAAGGAGACAAAAGTGAGAATATTGTATTGTACTGAATCACAAATGTTAGAAACTGTAGCAAAGAAATTAGCGAATCTTCCATTAATTAATATTGAGATTAACGGTCACAAAATACCAATGGTATTCGATACTGGCGCTTCGATGACGGTAATGTGGCAATGAAGTTCAATTAAAAAACTTAACAATGTTGTGAAGTGAACTGCTGAACGTTATATGAGACTCAGTAATATAAAAGACAATAATGGAAACTATGAGGAGAGCAAAATTATGTTTACAACATTCTGGTTATTACTAAATACACTAATAATTATAGGTCTGATAATTGGAGTTCCGTGGTTTATGATTTCTGTAGTTAGACTACTTAAGAGAATTAATAGTAGACTAGAAAGTCTAGAAAAAACAATGAGTGAAAAAAGCAAAGATAATTTATGAGGAGATGATTGTTAAGTTGAAATTAAAATTTTTTTTTGGGATGCTAGTTTTAGCGATTCTATTAATAATTATATTGATAACTAATTACCCATCAAATGAATCAGATTATTTAGACATCACTAATGCTAGACCAAACGAATTGTTTGTAGATGACAAATTGACTTCGATCGGAGTTATTAACGAATTTTTTAATGCACTTATAAATGGCGATGTTGAAAAATTGAATGAGCAATTTGTTCAACATTATTTTGAGAACACTGATATTAAAAATGGCTATTCGGAATTTTCAAATCAAAAAATAACGGATATTCAAGTGAAGTTATTAGATAAATCAACTGATAATGATAAGTTTTATGAAGTTGTATTTACAATAATCGACAATTCTGCGCCTCCATTTATTATTGCTGGATCTGGTGAAAAAACATATTTTTTTAACGTCATATTGAAAAATGAAGATTGGAAGATTAAAGGCATAGCAACAAGTCCATGATCAAAAGAATAACTGGGGAACGGTAGTTATAAATACTGATGTTGGTTTTTGGAAGAGAGCGCTGACATCTTATAACACGCCATCCCCATAACGGAGGACGGTTAAACGTTGACGACATAATACATTAGTTTTCTCAAAAGAAGAAATAGATATATTGAATATGCAAAAAAATTAATAGGGAGGAATTTTTTTGAGCTATGAGCAAGGTTTCATTATAGGACAGTTTGTTGGTTTGATTTTGATAAGTATAGTTAGTGCATTAATAGTTTCACTAATTATTTATTTGATAAAGAGAAAGTTCATTTTTGGAAAGATTTTCAAAGTTGTTTTTTCAATTTTTTTTGTGCTTATTTTTCTAGGTCGAATTCTTGGACTCTACTCTTAAGTCTTTTTATAGAAAGCTTTTTTTCATAGATTCACAAAGAGACTCTAAATTAATTAATTTTCATAACAGTAAGCATTCCAACTACTATGGTGTCTAGAGTTGGACGTTAGACGAAATTTAGCTGGAGGAAGATATAAAATGCAAACAAAAAAAGTATTAAACATGGCGATTATCACACTTGGAATATATTATACATATCAAGCTACTTTGTCATTGTTATTAAAATTTGGATCATTTAGTACAGCTGGTACAATAAAAAGTAGCATTGATATCTATACCGTAATTATGAATATAATAGTACTTATCATAGGATTAATACTAATAACAAAGCCAACATTAATAACTAAAAGTGTTAAATATAATGAAGATGAAACTAACAAATTTGTCGATTTATTTGCAATAGAACAAATAATATTGAAAATTGTGAGTATTTTATTGATAATGTACAACGTCCAAGTATCTATTTTTCAGGCAGCTACGATTAATGAATACTTGCTATTAGGACATTATGAAGATCAGATAATGTGGATGAAGATGGATATATTTGTTAGATTAACTTTGGCGATTGTTGGAATAATCATTTATTGGAAGTCGTATAGTCTATCTAAAATCATATTTAAAGATAGGTAATCAACATTATTACATACGGAGGGGACTATGCTGGAAGTATTAGGCACAGGATTAGGAGCAATATTGAAGTTGGCTATAATTTTATCATTACCATTTTTGATAATTCTTGTTGTGATGTTTTTCAAGAACATGGATAGGCGATTAGAAAATATAGAAAATGCACTAGGAATTAGAAGTGGCAAAGACGAAACTGATCTTTAGGAAAAATTTAAGGAGCGTCTAGTATGAAAAAGATTTTTATTGTAGTCCTTTTTACATTCATGACTTTTTTAATCGTTTCATGTAGTACACACTCCGAAAATTCAGCTCCAACAAACCCAGACATGTCACAGTTCGAAAACGGTTATCATGATTATGGTATTGGTTTCGAAGCTGAAAAAGATTATAGCAATATCATAGCCTTTACTGAATTTGAAACTTACACGCCTGATTTTGAAATGATAAATATCATTATTAAGAATGAAAATCCAGGAAAAGGATTCTATTTCTATATGATTCCATTACTTGAAAAAATGGAAGACGGCGAATGGATAAGATTAAATTATGACACGTCAATATTAAGTAATGAGTCAAACTTGGCTTTTTGCGGAATTGAAGGAGATAAAACATCTCAATTTAGTACGCGAACTGCAATACTTTCGGACTTTATAATTGATAAACCATCTACTGGAGATTATCGTGCTGTAGTTTTTGTAGGAGCTAGAATAATTTATGCGCCTTTCAAAATAATCGATTGATTCCTGAAATTTTGCTCAAATCCAGTTAATACGAAATAATAGCTTAATTTTGGAGAAGGGATGATAGTATTATGAGTGTTGAAATAATATATGATTATAAGAAAGAGTATCAGGACCATCTAAGAACTCATTTACGTGAATACAATAATAGGTTCATTAGTAATGGGGAATCTACTGATGCGTTCTTTTATGCATACAGAGGTGACCGCTTTGAAGGTTCTATTAAATGTAGTCTATTCTGGAATTGGGTAAGTCTTAACGATGTTGTGTATTCAGATATTGAAGTCCTTAGTTCATTAATATCATCTATTAGAGGGTTTTATTTTGATAAAGCAGTTGGGATTAAGACATATGTTGAGTCTATCTCACATTTTGATGATTTTATGGAAATCGGATTTGAGCATGGAGGAACATCATCTTCTACACCTTTGATTCATTCTTCATATTATTTGAGATCGACAGAATTCGAAGTTACAGGTAATTCGAATATAAATGTCGTAATAAGCAATGAATGTCATGTCAAGGATACATCGTTGATTCATAGTGATGAATCAACATCAGATATACAAGAGTCGGAAGATTTTGAGATTATGATAGTTGCTCTAGACAATGGCACTTTTGTAGGTGGTGTCAATGGGGTTGTATTTAAAGATTCAATGTATATTAGTCAGATTGTTGTTTGTGAGGAATACCGGTCAAGAGGTATTGGGAGAGATCTTATGAAACAGATTGAAACAGAAGCTAAACTTAAGAACTTATATAGCTTGACACTAGGGACTTTAGATTTCCAAGCACTTGATTTTTATAAGAAACTTGGATTCAGTATCGATTTTGTTAAGGCTAATGATCCGAAAGGCTATAAGTCATATTCTATGTCCAAGAAACTGATTTATTAAAATCAAATTGTTAAGTTGGTCCTAATTCAAATAAAATGTCAGAGTTTTTTTAAGCTGAAATTGATGATAAGAAAAATTATTTGTTCTGGTTACTTAGAGAGGAATGATAAAAATGCTTAAAGATTTGAAAGTAGTTTTTATGGGAACGCCTGAGTTTAGTGTGAACATACTTAATAGCTTCGTAGGCTGTAAGTAAGCAAAATGAATGGCTGTAAAACTAATATGACTATGGAGGATATTGATGAATAAGTATTTATCACAAATTACATTCATGTATTTTGATCAGCTTGACCAGGTTAAGTCCTTTTTTGAAGTAGCTTTAAATCTGGAGCCTATTTTTGAGCCGGATTGGGCAATTGTTTATAAAGTATGTGACGGTGCATACTTAGGCGCTGTAGATGCGAGTAAAGGGTCGATTGACTCTAAGGTTCGAGGGGGGAGCCTAATCAGCCTAACTGTTGATGATATAATGCCGCATTACGATAGGTTAAAAAGCTCAAATCTTGTCATTGGGTTAAGCGAAATTAGAGTTTTTGATGATATTGGCGTCAAGTCGTTTTTCTTTAAAGGACCTCAGGGATATGATTTTGAAATACAAGAGTTCACTTCAGATGAAACCAATTTCGGCAAGCATGCAGTCAGTATCAAATGATGTGTGGAAAAAACAGGTGGATGGCACATGGGCATTGCAATCGACGGAGGCAACTAAAATGAGCTGTATTGTGCAGCTCTCCATCCCAGAACCAAAGTAGGAGGGCATATGTTTCAAAAATTAGTTAATAAACGAAACTTTTTGATAATAAATGGAACCTTAATGATAATCATGGGAATAGTGTGGTTGTTGTATATAACTACAGATTTAACTAAGTATTCATTGTTGTTTTACAATATGAGAGAATACGCCGAACTTGCTATTGTATTACTACTTGGTGTTATGCTGATTGATTTAGCTAAACCAAAGAAAATAGTAAGTATTATTATGTTTTTAATATCGATTTTTATCGGCATAATTGTAGCTAATAATCATATATACTTATTTAAGTTTAGTTCAGTCAATAAAGAATGGTTTTATAGATCGATTACTTTTATTGCAATTAACTTATCATTAATTTCACTTTTTGCGATCAAAGTCAATTTCAAAAAAATTATGAATTATAAAGTGGAGATGTTAATAATAATTAGTTTAATAGGTATCATAATTAATTGGATTTTTTGGGCTTATAAGGCCACACATTATATTAGTCCTAAACCAGTGGAGAATTACTTTCAGTTAATTCACTTTTTTTCAAATCTCAATCAAATATCTTCTGCTTTATGCGGTGTAGGATTTATAGTATTAGGACTTAGAAAAATGAGGACGCCATGAAAGATGATTTTGTATTAACACTTGAAACGACTGATTGTGAAGAGGAAGTAGATTTCGTAGAGAAAGCGCTTATGCAACAAAACAGACTTGAAGCACCAAGTACACAGTCTAAAGAGCCTGTGAAGTATAACCTTGTACTTAAGGATAGTAGAGGCAAAGTAGTTGGTGGCGTGATCACAACAATCTACCGCTATTCCATGTATGTGGAAACGCTATGGATCGATGAAAAGCATCGCAAAGGTGGTTATGGCACGCAACTTATGAAGCAAGCTGAAGAAACTGCTAGAGCGCATGGCTGTACCATGATGCAACTTGATACTTTTAACTATCAAGCACCTGAGTTTTATAGGAAGCTTGGATTTGTGCAATATGGAGAGCTCGGGTATAAGGAAGGGTTTGTTCGGTTTTATTTGATGAAGGAGTTGTGAACTACTAAATACAGACAAAATGAGGAAAATTATGAAGACATCATCACAAACAACTTTGTTTAACATGTGTATGATTATTGATAGAGGAAAAAATAAAGTGTTAGTTCAAGATAAAATAAATTCAGACTGGACAGGGATTACTTTTCCTGGAGGGAAAACTGAATATGGTGAAAGTATTATAAATTCAACGGTAAGAGAAGTTAAAGAAGAAACTGGATTAGATATTTCCGAGCTGAAAAGTAGTGGAATGATTCATTGGTACAACACAGATAATCATGATCGTTGGATTATTTATTTATTCAAAACTGAAGTGTTTCATGGTGAGTTAATTGAAGAAACTGAAGAGGGAAAAGTATTTTGGATTCCTATTGAAGAATTAGAAATCCATAAATTAGCCCCTAATATGGATACTTACTTAAAGATGTTTTTTAATGATAATTTACATGAAGCATATGCAACATGGAGTGATAATCATGAAAGTGACTTTGAGTTATATTAAATAATTAAAGATTAGAGAGTCGCGATGCGTGACTTTTGAAACTAAAAATTTATAGGGAGACCTTTATGATAGAAGTACTGTTTGGGGAAAGTGAATGTGGAGCTATGAAAATGGCAAAAAATTATCGAAAACCTGATTTTCAAGTCTCTACACCAGGTTGGAATGGTAGGAAACTAAGTAATGAAGAGTTAGACGAAATGTTTGAAGGAAAAGCGGTTGGTGGAAACGCTTCTGAAGTGATCTGCATGCCATTAATGCTGGATATTGGTGATATAAATATTTCAATCGAAAGTGATTATAGAAAAAAGATAATATTTGATATGAATAGTAGAAATGGAATAATTGATAATAGCAATTTAGACTATTTAGAGGATGCATGGAAGAGATACTTAGGTGATATAGAACGACTGAAAGAGTATGCTGCTCAAGGAGAATCAATTCGTATATGGTATAGTGATGCTCCATATTCTGTATGCGGATTTCATTATGTCTGTAGTATTTTAAGAGCGTATGACTGCAAGGTATTTGCTGTAAAGTTACCACAATATATTGAGCAAGCTGATAATGAGATGCATCTATATAAATTTTGGGGCGAAGTAAAAGCTGGAGATTTTTACAAATTTACATCTTTAGAAAAAGAGTTATCCTCACATGAAATAGAAGCCTTTGCGTACATTTGGGATGAACTAAAAGAGGAAAATGGTCAGTTGCGCGCCATTGCAAATGGCAAATTAATTGGTGTTCCAGATGACTATTATGATAACCTTATTAGAAATGAGATTCAGGATGGAGATTTTATCGTGTCACATCTTATTTGGAAACTATTAATGAATCATCCTATTGGCATTGGCGATAGGTGGTATACTAAAAGAATCCAAATGATGATAGAAAACGGTGAACTAAAGATTGTACAAAAAGACAAAGACATATATAGTCAAGTGCTTAAAAAGGTATAACAATGGTAGATACGGAGAATCGGAGGCATTATGCAAAATTCGGAGATATACGCGTTATTTGCAAAAAGGAAAAAAAGACAAAACTGGATAAGTGTTCTGATAGTTATCATCGTTATCGGGATGGTTCCTTTTAGAAGCTTTGCCAGTTCGGTACCCATGCCATACCAAAGCATACTAGTTTGGGGCGCTACCATTTTTATCATAGCACTCATAGTCTTGAGTTTAGTTAACTGGCGTTGCCCTAACTGCGGAATGTGGTTTGGTCGAGAGACTAATATAGTCTTTTGTAAGCATTGCGGTGTTAGATTAATGTAATTTTACGAGTAATAATATAAAAATGCGGCAAATTATCATAAATGGCTACGATGCGGAATCTAAACAAGTTCTGGAATATGAAGAAATATTGAAAGGAAATTAAATGGCAAACACATTTTCAAGAGCGATACTATTGATAATGGTCCTACTGGCACTGCTTAGCGGATGTAGTGTAAAGCAAAATAGCATGACCGTCGATGGGAGGACGGTGACACTGAACCTAGAGAATCGTGAGATTATGATGGATGATCAGGTGTATCATTATGTCATCGATGATGCGCAAATTGAAATAGAGTACCCGAATGGGATGACATTTAGACGGGTTTATGATGCCAGTGGCACCTCGGATGACTGGTTTAAAACCCCTCAAACGGTTGATGATGCCTATTTGGAAAAGATGGGTTATCTCAAACCAAACGTACTGGTCAATCATGTGATCCGATTCTCACCTGAATTAGAGGCTAATCGAAAGGATTCACCATCGGCACTAGGTGTTTTTCTCGTGGCATTAGGCATATTGAATGTCATATTTCCGCG
Organism: Acidaminobacteraceae bacterium; assembly: GCA_942493125.1. Taxonomy (GTDB): domain Bacteria; phylum Bacillota; class Clostridia; order Peptostreptococcales; family Acidaminobacteraceae; genus Fusibacter_C. Next base: position 3,489,239 of record OW818667.1, read on the forward strand.
ATGGTTTTGGGATATCCAATACGGCTGGCGTTATAAAAATGCAGAACCATCTGATATAGCGATTAGTGTTCAAAGGCTTGGTGGCATCGTCGCCATCATCGTCGGGTTTATACTGATGTTCTAGTCAATTTTGAAATGGAGGTATGTGATGAATGCTCCGAAGAAATGGTTGATGTTGTTGTTGATCGTGATGACAATATTGGTCACAGGCTGTGCAGTAAAAGAGAATGGCGATAATACATCGCTTGAACCTACAGGACCAGATGTATTTACAAGTGAACCAGACACAGAAGGAACGACTGCAGTGGATACAACAGATTTTGCCGATGAAGCGTTAATCGGACGCGTCAAAGACCTCATTAAAACACAGTTCGTTTGGTTTGAGTATGATCATCTAGAGATTATCGAAGCGTTTAATGACCATTTTTACATGATTAAGACCGAAAGGGAAACCTTTGCAGACGGGTACTTGGTCTATGATTCTCGAGATCAAAAGCTTTATCTGATGCCTCTCGGTATAGGATATGCGTCTTCTTATGATATCGTGGATGAGAGTACAATCATTTTTCAAATGACAGGTGAAAATAGTGAATCCAATTACCATGACGTGCCTTATGCTTTGATGTGCCTTAAAGTTGTTAATGCACAGGGTGTCGTAGAATATACCTCAGTTAAGAGTAAAAAAATAGTCCCTTTAGAGGAGACCATTGATTTTGGCGGTAAAAGCGACCATGTCTTATCATCATTAATTTTGACACTAGATGGCATCCAGTTAGGCTTTTCACCTCAAAATTCAGATGACGCCTATTATTATGCGGATTACACCATACCACCTTATACGCAGACAACCTATAATACGGCTGATCATAGCTTCACGCTTCACCTTAAGGATACCATTATTGGTAACGAACTCGTCACACGTAAACAAGCTGTTGCCGCTGATAATCAGTACATCGAAGCCCTGGATATCACTCAAAATGGTGAAGACATATACCTAAAGATTAAGTTCAAAAGTCACGAGGACTTTAAGCAACTGAAGTCATATTCTGTTGAAATCGTTAATACGCTAAATTATCCTGCAGGTGTGAACCTCAGCTTCTATAACGAAAGCCCATTCAAATAATGAAGACATTAACACTCAAGTCAAAATTGACGGAGAATAATCATGAGCAAAAATAAATATATCTATCTTGGAAGTTTTGTACTAATTTTATTTGTCATATATGGCATATTCACAACAGGCATCTCAATAAACGAAGAAATTCCCGCAGTAAAATATCGGCTTGGAGAAGAAGGGGTAATTGAGAATATTACGATTAAAATTGATGGTACGTATAGGCGACGTTTATTTTCGGATGATATATTTTCTGGCTCAATTTGTATTGAAGGTTATGATTTTACTAATGCTAAATCTGGTTTTTCAAATTTAATAAGCACTTTAGCTGATATCCATATTGATAGTAAAGGATACGGTAGGTATGACTATGTCAAGATGAACTCGAATAGTAACTTGGAATATCTATTTCAAGGAGAGATATTTGTAAAAGATAAGTTTTCTATGATAACAATGACAATAAATGAAGAAAGGTCTTCTGATAATCCTAACGGTGGTTGGAATAGTACTAGTGGTATATTGATATCTGGACCAGCTGAAACACGAAAAGAGGCATTGGCAATTGCGAATTTACTGATGCAAGATCTGTATCTACAATTTAAATAATCAAATTCAAATACAATCAATCATTTCAGATTTGGAGGGATTTATGGATAGAGATAGAATCTACAACAAGAGAGCTTTTGTATATGGAATAATTGTTATGTTGATAGCAAGTGTTACAATGTTAAAGTTACCTCATCAAGGTAAAACTATTTCTGAGTTTATTATTCCAGTGATCAGATTGAATCATAGTGCACTGCACCTTAGTGGACTTATTCCGTTAGCGCTAGTGATATGGAGTAGCTTTCTATTTGTGAAAAGTGGACGATTAAAGAATCAATTTTTAGTTGGGTTGTTTCTACTGTTTTTAGTATTGCCTCTTATTGGTAAAGGATTAGACTTACTGAAGATACCAGTTTATATGATGAGTGATGGCGTGAAAGGTGTTGAACTAAACGAGTCTGACTTGAATATTCATGGTGAGAACGGCGTAATAAATATTGATTTCAAGGCAGAAGTGATGAGTTATATTGATGATGATTCACATATTTCAGTATATGTTGAACTTCCTGAAGTAATCCATGAAATTATAGAAGAAGATGTTATTCTTGTATATGAAGGTGATGTATTAGATATGGGGGATAGATTTAGAATTCAATATTCCGGTATCTTGAATATAGCAGATGGTTATGATGATGAGGATTTGTTTGATGCAGAGTATTATTGGGAAGACTATAAGGTTATCTTTAAAGATAATGAACAAAGTTTTACCATGAAGGTGAATTATGGTTTATTCTAGTGTATTGGAGTAGGGGCAATGATTGCGTCAGCTAACGGTTGACAAAACGGAGGAGAAAAATGATAAGAAAAAATGTTCAGGTTTATATTGTTAGTTCCAATGAACACAAATTGTTAATGCTAAAAAGAACTGAGATAAAATCTGGATATTGGCAGCCTGTTTGTGGTGGTATAGAATATGGGGAATCGGCATACGAAGCTGCTATCAGAGAGGTCAATGAAGAAACTGGAATAAGCAATTATGAACGTATTGAGCATTTACCATTTCGATTTAAATACCAAGAACCAAAAGATGGTGTTCAAATGGATATGGAAGATTGTTGTTACCTTATGGCTATCAAATCTCAATGTGAAATCAAATTATCTATAGAGCATGAAAAATATGAATGGATTGATATGGAGCATGTTTCGAAATTTACAGAGTGGATGCCTATAATCAGTGTATGTGAGTATTTGAATAGAGATTATAGCTTTTGAAACTTTGAAATTAAGGACTTTGGAGGGGAACATGAAACTGGTAATAATTATAGGTCCTCATGCGGTTGGAAAAATGACTGTCGGGCAACAACTTGCTAAAGTGACAAAACTAAAGCTATTTCACAATCATATGACGATTGATATTGTGCATGATTTATTTTTTGATTTACCAGATGAAAAGAATCGATTGGTAAGACTCTTTAGAGATGAAATTTTTAATGCCTATTCTAATAGTGATGAATATGGAATGATATTTACTTTTATGTGGGCATTTGATAGTGAAGATGATTGGGATTACATTGCAAACCTTGAAAAGTTGTTTATCTCAAAAGGTGCTGAAGTATATTATGTTGAGCTAGAGGCCGATTATGATATTCGAATCGATCGAAATAAAACTGAAAACAGATTATTGAATAAACCAACTAAAAGAGATTTGGATTTCTCAGAAAAGCTCTTTATTTATTTGGAGGATAGGTATCGTCTTAATTCGATAAGTGGAGAAATAAAGAAAGAAAACTATTTGCGAATAAATAATACTGACATTGCTCCAGAAGTTGTAGCAGGGATGATTAAAGATAGATTTCAATTGTAATGCAAAATAAGGAGAATATTGATTGAATATAAAAAATGAAGAAACCGTTGAAGATAGTAATTTGACCAATTATTACTATTCATTTACGAATGTGACTGGTGACGCCTATGTCCAATTGATGAAGTTTTTATTTGAAAAATCACATCAATTTATATTAGTAATCAGATATGATATTATTCTTAATGATAATATAAATAAAATCATGGAAGATTTGTCACCATTTTTGATTAAAAAGGTAAGACAATCTTGTTGGGCTAATACTGATTTATGTTGTGAGGACTACGATTCTCAAACTATAGTTCATTACTTCACACCAACAAAGGAAGCTTTGGAAATAATTCTTAACAATACAAGTAATCTGTTTCAATGGGTTCAACCTAGTTTTCCTGAAGACATATCTTTCTTAATTGATGGAGAGTATATCTTTACATCTACTGCACATGAAAAAGAGTATATGTTCATAGATATTCCGAAGTATAGAATCTATGGTGAAAGTGGTGATAAACTTTCTTTACTTGATGTTAGAACTTACAGTAGATAACAAATAATAAGGTTAAAAGTATGACACCAAAACCAGTATCAGAACTCCAAAGTGGAACCATTAATGCTACTAGCAAGATGGGAGGAATTTGTGTGCTAAATAAATTTAGAATATTAATATTGATTAGTTTGATATGTTTAGTGATTTTATCAGGGTGCGCCAAAGGTCTCAACTCAAAGAAAGCCATATCTAATGAAGAGATATACCCAAACGGAGAGATAAAAGTAGCAAAGATATTTGATGAACTTAATAATGAGCACGAAGTAGAATTAACTGCTAATGATGTAGAATATATAGTTGAGATAATAAAAGATTCTGATAAAGAATTAGTTGCCAGCTATGATAGCGCAGTGGAATTAAATATATCATTAACAGATTCGACGATTCAATTGATCAGAGAAGACGATGCGACTGTTTATTATGTTTTTCATAATCGCAATATTAACGGTGTATGTTATAAAGTGGCTTCTAAAGAATTGTCAGAATGGATATTAAACATAATAGAAGATTCTAACACATTTCCAAAATCGCATGAGGATGTTGAAAACTTTATTGGTGAGTCATTCAAAAACTACATTAAAATATCTGATGATAAAGGTATTTTGACAACAGATGAAAATAATATAATCTCAAGCAGCATGATTTTCTTTAATGAAAAAAAGATCAGTATTATTCCATTATTAGCTAATGAATTCAGTGTACATAGTATTATTTCTCCTAATCACCTGGTGCTTGAAACAGATGGACATAATCGCAATAATTCTCGTCAATCATTTCCAGAGTTATATGATTTGATCATTGATGCCGATTTGAATTGCGAAGTTATAAAGAGTGACTATTGGCATAGCTTGTCTGATATTGTTGAAATCAAAAATGGCAAGAAGGGCGATTTGTCAAATATCCTTATCACGTTTGATGGGATCCAATTCCAATTTAGTCCATCAAAAGATGATGAAGTGAATTTTTATGCTGCTTATACTGATGTGCCTGCGACCAAAGTCATTTCGAACAATGATAAAGAGATTACAATTAGAATCGGAAATTCAAGAACAGATTTAATATTAGACCTACTTGAAAGTAGCCTTACTAACAATGAATGGATAGAAGGCGTTGAATGGAATCAAGATGGTGATGCTTTAGTGGTGCATGTGAAATTTGCCAAAACTAACATTGAGTATAACATTAGTAAAAGTAGTCCTGATATTGAACGCCCATATGTAAGTATTGTGTTCAAATACAAATGAGTCTCCTATTTTTTACAATTGGACGGTTATATGATATATTTGCTGTATAGAGACAAATATGCCTTTTTTTAGTGTGATATCGATTGGTGCTCAATTTTTAACATGGGGGTATTTTGTATGTCAAAGGATGATGATATGCTCAAGAGGATATTAAGCACTTCGGTAAAATTGCTGAACATGTCACCGGACGCTATTAATTATCAGCTGATCGCTGATGAAATTAAAGAATTGTCTGGAGCTTTTTTATTAGGAATTAATACATACGAACAGCAAGGTGCTATAAGCGTAACAAGAGCTCTTAGCGGAATTCCTTCGAGCATCAAAGACATTACCAAAATTTTGGGATTTCCGATTTTAGGAAAAGAATGGGTAGTTAAACCTGAAAGGTTAATGAGCCTTCAAGGAGGAAACCTTATATTTTTTAAAAACATCTATGATGCATCAAAAGGAGAATTATCAAAAACCCAAGCTATGATGCTGGAGACAGTATTTAATATTGGGGTTGTATATATTATTGAACTTTCCTATGAAAAGAATGGCCCTCAGGGAGATCTAATATTTTTAATGAAGAAGGGTGAAGATATTAGAAACAAGGAGTTAATAGAGCTTTATGCCAGTTTGATTGGCAATTTTCTGGTTCGTATACAAACCGAAAAATCATTACATGAAAGTGTAGCTAAATTTAGATCTTATATGGAAAAAGCCCCTTTAGGTGTTTTTATAACGGACATGGAAGGTAATTATGTTGAAGTTAACCATGCGGCATGTCAAATGAGTGGGTATAGTGAGGAAGAACTTTTAAAATTGAACATTACCGATTTTCTTGCACTTGAGTTTCTGGATAAAGGACTTGAAATATTTAAGCGACTGAAAGAAAAATCGTTTATAGAAGACGTTGTAATGGCACGTAAAAAAAATGGAGAAAAATTTTGGATAAACTTAGTTGCAACCATCATTGACCAGAACAAAGTAACTGCTTTTTGTCAGGACATTACTAAAAAAATGCTTGCAGAACAAAAAATGGAAATATTCTCAAAGATTATTGAATTAACTTCTGATAGTGTTTTTATAACAGATAGGGAAGGTGTTATTAATTATGTGAATCCTGCATTTGAAACACTGACCGAGTATTCTGCACAAGAAGCAATTGGCAAAACGCCTCGAATCCTTAAATCTGGTTTACACACAAATGAAGAATTTGAAGCTCTTTTCAGTACGCTACATGCAGGAAATATTACGACAAGAAATATTGCCAATCGTAAAAAAACAGGCGAATTGTTTTATGTAGAGTCTACGATCACCCCAATAAAAAATGAAAAAGGTGAGATTACCGACATTGTAAATACCAGCAGGAATATAACAGAAAAGATGCAGCATGAACATGAATTAGAATCAATTAATAATGTCAGCATGGAACTTCGTGTTGCGACGACAGTAGACGAAATGCTTCTTATCATGCTTGATAAAATACTGGAAATTACTAAAGCATCACATGGCTCGATCTGGCTATATGATCCAAATAATAAAAAACTGCAAATGGTGGCGAACAGAGGCGTGAATGACCCAGAGGTAAGCCCGATACCACCTGAAAAACTTGGAGAAGAAATTAGCAAACTCGTTTTTTCGACAGGCAAACTTTTTGTTTCAAAAGACATCAATCGAGATGAGCGACTGTCAGAAGATTTCCGTAAAGAGTTTGTTCCTGGTATAGGAAAAGCTATTGTTCCAATTTTTGCAGGAGATAGCATACTTGGAACATTTGAAGTCAATGTGAAACTCCCACATGAAATTTCTCCATCTGATATTAAAATTCTAACTTCTTTGAGTGAGATTGCTGCTAACGCTATTCAAAGAATGCGCTCATATGAAAAGATTCATAAAGATGCAAAGTACTTTGCATCTTTACATGCCGTTGATTTATTGATAAATGCTAGCGATGACTTGCCAAATTTATTGAATACCATTCTTGATTATGTGGTGGATCTACTCGAAGTAAATGCAGCGGCAATTCTTCTTTATAATTCTGACAATTTAACTCTTGAATATTTTGCTGGAAAAGGATTTAGAGGACGAAATATTGAAAAATCAGAGTTGATGATTGGAGAAGGATATGCTGGAAAAGCGGCATTAAATCAACAAACAGTTATTGTTAATGATCTTAGAAATGATGTACTTGAATATGCACGAAATGAATTGTTGATGCAAGAGGAATTTATATCTTACGTAGGTATCCCTCTTGTTAATAATTCAGAAATTATTGGTGTGTTAGATATTTTTCATAGATCCATTCTTAATCCTGATTCAGAATGGGTAGATTATATGGAAGCCTTTGCTAGTCAAGCAGCCATTGCAATTGAAAAATCAAACTTGTACAACAACCTAAGGCGTACTAATTATGAACTTTTGCAAGCCTATGATAAGACCATTGAAGGATGGTCAAAAGCCATGGACTTACGAGATCATGAAACGGAAGGGCATACACTAAGAGTTACTGAACTTTCAGTGAGACTCGCTCAAGCGGCTGGCCTAAGTGAAAATGAGATTGTGCATTTACGTCGTGGTGCATTGCTGCATGATATGGGAAAAGTGGGAATCCCAGATGGTATCCTACTTAAGCCAGGTCCGCTTACTAATGATGAATGGATAATTATGCGTATGCATCCTCGATATGCTCTTGAAATGCTCTCACCTATTGAATTTCTAAAGCCAGCATTAGATATTCCCTATTGTCATCATGAAAAATGGGATGGTTCTGGATATCCTCGTGCTTTGAAGGGTGAAGAAATACCAATTTCCGCTAGAATTTTTGCGATTATAGATGTTTGGGATGCATTGCGTTCGGATCGTCCATATCGCAAATCCTGGAGTAAAGAAAAAGTTTTAGAGCATATTACGTCATTGTCTGGAACACACTTTGAACCTAAAATAGTTCAATTGTTTTTAAATTTGCCCGGGATATAGTAAAGACAGTACCGGACACCAAAGGGAAGTAACTTGAATAGCTACAGGTAAAATCGTTTAGAATGACGGTTGATGTAGCTTGTGATAAGTTACTTCCTTAACTTGTTTGATGTGCCTAGAAACCGGATTAGTATTGAAACTTTCATAAAAATATAGGTGGGGTGACATAATGTTTGTAACAGACAGATGTAAGTTAAGACCTTTTGAGGAAAAAGATTTAGATGCATTTATGGCATATAGGAACAATGATGAATGGATGAAATATCAAGGCTTCAAGAATTTAACAAAGGACGAATATAGAGAGAAACTATTGGTACCTTTGAATGTGGAACGTGGCATTCAGCTTGCGATAGCAGATAATGCAAGTGATAGTCTTTTGGGTGATTTGTATCTTGTAAAGGATGATAAATCGGTTACAATTGGCTATTCGATTAACCCGATCTATTCTCGACAAGGCTATATAACCGAGCTTTTGAATGCGTTTCTGCCTAAACTAAAAGCATATTATTCTGGATATGAGATCATAGCCATGACTGATAAGGATAATTTGCCATCTAAAAATTTATTGCTTAAATTGGGATTTGAATTTGATCAATGGATAGAAGAGTGGGAATCGGAAGTATATATTTTTAGGAGTACTGACGTGTATGAGGGTGTGGATTTTGAGGATCTTCAGGAACTATTAAAATAGCATGCATCTAAGAACGTTTATAGACATGTTAAAAAATTCTACATAATAATGGAGATAAGATGATGGGGAAAATAATTGTAGTACAGCATTGCCAATCAGAACATCATATTAACAATTTATCAGGAGGATGGACAGATACACCACTTACAGAATATGGTCGTAACCAGGCTAATTTGGTTGGTGAACGATTAAAAAAAGAAATAAAAGATGAAGGGTTTCATTTATACTCATCTGATCTGATGAGAGCTAAACAGACAGCAGATCACATTGCTAGTCATTTAAAATTAGACATTTTTGAGGAACGTGGATTAAGAGAGATTAATACTGGGATTGCAGCAGGAAAGACAAAGGAATGGTTCAAAGAAAATGAAAACCCTAGGTTAAACAATAGTTTTGATATTGATTATTTAGCATTTGCAGAGGGAGAAACGAATAGACAGTTTTACAAGAGAGTTTGTGAATGTATGGAAAACATATATTCTTTAGAGAAATCGAACCTAGTAATTGTAACTCATGGTGGCACCTTATCAAAGATTGTAGCATGGTGGTTAAAGCTAACCCCTGAAATGATAAATGAAGCTTGCTTTTTGGGTTTGCCAGGAAGTATCACTATACTCACGAAAAGCAGATATGGTCAAAATGCATTACAACTTTTTAATGACACTTCACATTTATTGGACCTGAAATCGACATGAAGTTAAATACTGATTTTACATTAGCAACAGACATGATAAATTTGATTGAAACTAAGACCTATTAAATTAAAGAGAATTTTGATTCTCAGAAGAATGTTATGCGGCAAAATATACTTGAACCAGTAAGAACACGGGAGAATGTATAAAATCATGAATGAACAAAGTTATTTAAATAAAAAAGCTTGGGAACACAAAGCTTATGACTTTTGGATTAAGAGAGATGGTACTCCGGAGGAAAAAGCAAAGAAGATAATGGAAGATCCGCTATCATGTTTGAAAAATCACAGTAGTGAGTTTGTTGACTGTAAGAATTTGAAAATAGCTAATATTTGTGGCTCAAATGGCAGAAAGGCAGTTCCATTGGCACTATTAGGCGCTAACGTGACTGTGTTTGATATTTCGGAAGAAAATCGAAAGTATGCTTTAGAGTTAGCAAATTGCGCAGGCGTGAGAATATCCTATGAAGTTTGCGATGTATATGACATTGATATTGAGAAGTATAATGATTATTTTGATGTGATCTATCTGGAAGGCGGCATACTTCATTATTTTAACAATATTGAAAAACTGATGGCTTTATTATCAAAGTTATTAAAGTACGATGGGAAAATGATTCTAAGTGATTTTCATCCAATAAGAAAAATTATGGATGCTCAAATCGCTGAGAGAACATTGGGTGATTACTTTGAAACAGAATTGCATAGAGATGATATCGCTTATAAAAAGTATTATGATACGGAAAGAGAAGCATTTCCAGATGTTGTCCTTAGGTATTATTCATTAAGTGAAATCATTAATTCTATTTTAAAAGCTGAGTTTGCAATCCATAAATTTAATGAACATCCAGATCATATAAATAAGAAAATACCAGGTGAATTTACCATAATTGCAAAGAAGATAAAGTAGGGGGTGATTTTTTGAAAAAGGATAGTTCAACTGAATCTTGGGGCAATATAGAAATGACTGATGAGTGGATTCAAATGGCACAAAATAATCCACATAGAATACAATTTATCATGCCATTCACCTTTAAACAGCTTGGAGATGTCTCCCGTAAAGTCGTTTTAGATATAGGCTGCGGTGAAGGTGGATATTCAAGGGAGTTGGCACGAAAAGGCGCAACAGTCACTGCTGTAGATTGCGCCGAAAATGCAATAAAATATTGTGAAACTAGAGCAGATGAAGAAAAGTTGAAAATTACTTATCATGTGAGAAATAGTTGTGATCTATATGATATTGCCGATGAAACTTTTGATATCGTTCTTGCTTCTATGATGTTGATGGATTGCGAAGATTTTGAGGGAACAATTAGAGAAATAACGAGAGTATTAAAACCATTTGGTAAATTATTTGCAAGTGTTTGCCATCCATGTTTTCACACTAGCGGTGGTATCGGTCGACAAGACAAAGGGATTGATAAAAAAGTAGTTGTGTCGAATTATTATCATCCAACTGAATGGGAAGCGCCGCTATCATCAGGTAGCGTTAATGTGATTTGGCGGCACCGAACAATGGAAGATTATATTAAGGCATTTATTAATTACGGATTAACGATAACCGACTTAAACGAACCTGTTCCTACAGACGAACAAGCAGCGTTATCAATAGATATTGCTTGGATGCAGAAAATACCTATATTTTGTTTTGGGAACTAAGAAAGTAGATTGAAACTGGTGGGTGGAATGATCTGGCAGGACTTACCTTCAACTATTGAGATTAAGTTGGAGAATTGAAACGCCACGGGAGAAATATAAATGAATAAAATATGGATAACTGGTTCGTCCGGCTCTGGAAAAACTACTTTGGCTAACATTATAGGTGATAAACTGAATATACCTGTTTACCATAATGATAGAATTTATTGGATGGAAAGTTGGCAAGAACGCCCATTAAATGAGCAGATTAGCATCACTAAAGGTTTAACAGATAAGGACCGGTGGATATATGAAGGGAATCGGTTTAATAGTTGCAAAGAAGACGGTAGGTATAATCAATGCGATACTATAGTTTACTTAAAAATTAATAGATTTATATGCCTATATAGATTCCTGAAAAGATATTTCAAACACAGAGGTACTGTTCGTCCCGATATTTCTAAAGGATGCATAGAAAAAATAGATATCAATATTGTGAAGTATATTACTTTTGATTATCCTAATAAGTATAATGAAAGGCAAAAACTATTTGCTGAAGCCATGATAGATGATAAAAAAGTGATTATTCTAAATGGAGAAAAAAGCGTCAAAAGTTGGTTGCAGACATTATAAAAAACCTATTCAACAGATACAACAATTCTGAGAGGTGTCAAGATGAGTATTTTCAAAATAGATGACAATAATATTCCAATATTGGCAAATTTAATGGCCGTTATAAAACCTGATTGGTGGGACTATGATGGCGCGGTGGCTCAATTAAGTGATATCAGAAATTCCGTTGTTAATGTTGGGTGGCTTATGGGTGAAGATGCACAACACCCACAAGGCTGGGTGCTGTGTGCAGAATATGAATGTTATTCTTGCTTAAGCATTGAATGCCTGGGATATAGCGAGAATGGTAATTTTGTTATGGAACAACAACTAAAGCCACTATTAGAACATGCCGAGCAACACGCTCGCGAAAAAGGGTTTCGTATTTTGAAATACATGATTGGTTCTACAGAAATGTCTTGTCATGGAAGAGTATTAGGTGAGTATTGGGAAGAATTGAGAGATTTAAAGTCATTTGATCGTAAGCATTTTGACTATTTTGTAGAGTATGGCTTTAAACCTACCGGATTTATGCCCAATTGCTTTGGTGAAAACTATCATTGCATCATTATGATAAAAGAAATAAAATAGTTATTAAAATCACTTTCAACTGTTTACAAGGAGATTTATGAAGAAGAAATATATTGACGGAAGTCATTGGAAGTGGTTAAAAGCATATTCATCTAAGTTGATTCATGTAGATGATATTTATTGCGGATTTCTATCATTTGTAGAGATTGAAAGTGTACATGAAAAGCTCGTTGTGGACTATGATGATTCTGAATTATGCTTGTTTGATGAAGGTTATAAGTGTTTGGTGTTTTTACCTGATAATCAGAATTGGTGTGTCAGCGTTGTATTTAATGATCATAGTGAAGTAATTGAGTGGTATTTTGACATGACTAAAGAGAATTCTGTTGATGATCAAGGTAAACCGTTCTTTATTGATCTTTATCTAGATATTGCCGTGTCACCAGAGTATAAGATTAGGATTTTGGATGAGGACGAGTTAGATGATGCCCTTCGTACAGGCGTTATCTCCAAGTGTGATTATGATATGGCACATAAAACTTGCGATGAATTAATCAAAAATATAATCCCAAATAAGGATTTTATGGTAGCTTTTTTCAATCGGTATCTAGTATTATTCACTGAATCAAAATCTGGAGGGCAATAAAGGTGGATGAAAATCTAATATTTCTTTTAAAAGCTATCATTATCAGTATTGTTGAGGGAATTACTGAATTTCTTCCTATTTCGTCGACTGGACATATGATTATTGTTGGACATTTTATTAAGTTTGAAGGAGAATTTTCAAAGCTCTTCATGATTGTTATTCAGTTAGGCGCTATTCTAAGTATCATAGTTCTTTATAGAATGAAGATTATAGGTTCTTTGAAAAATCTAAAGCCAGGACAATTTGGTTTTAAACTATGGTCAAGTTTAGCAATTGCTTTTATACCTTCAGGCATAGTGGGATTTCTATTTAATGATATTATTGAAGAAACACTTATGAAGCCAATTCCAGTGGCACTTTCCTTAGTAGTAGGTGGTTTATGGATAATTTATGCAGAGCGTAAATTCAGAAAAACAAATTCTATTTCAAGGATGGAGGATATTACATATAGGCAAGCATTAATAATTGGCATTTTCCAATGCATTGCATTAATTTGGCCTGGATTTTCAAGATCTGCATCAACAATAATTGGCGGATGGATTGTTGGACTATCTACCATTGCAAGTGCAGAATTTTCTTTTTTTCTTGCATTACCTACTATGATAATTGCTTCGGTTTATTCTTTATTGGAAACCGATCTGATTCTGAATAGTTTCGAGATACTTACATTAATTTCAGGATTTATAATTTCATTTATTGTAGCATTAGTTGTAGTTGGCAGATTTATAAATTATTTAAAGAATAAACCTATGAAAGTATTTGCAAATTATAGAATTATGGTTGGACTACTTATTATCGTGATGGCTTTTATCAACATTTTATAGATCAACAATTATTACATTTTGGAGGCATAAAAAATGGAAAGTTCTTTTATAGAGTCAATTCTATTTCAAGTAAAACCTGATAAATTAGAAGAATATGAAACACTAATAAAATCGATAGAGACTGAACAAGCTAAGCAACCAGGCTGCATCAGCATTAAATACATGAAACGATTCTATACTTTTGATGGTGTTGAAATGGGGAGCGCTCCTAGAGAACTTACCAAAATAATAAAATGTGTAAAGTATTATTCGTTTTGGGAATTTGATACCATTGAAAATTGCGGTAAAGGCAACGGTTGGTTTTTTTATAATTACGAAAAAGCTATCCAAAAGCTGCTTATTATGCCGTTTGATATCAATAGTGGCTATACGGTTTAATACATGTTGGGAAAATGAGGGAGCTATGTATGGAAAAATACCAAGATATTAATGGCATCTCAGGTATAAGTTCATTCGAAATCGGTAGTGATTATATTATAGTGACATTTAAAGATGGTACCAGTTATAAATACTCCTATCAAAGTGCGGGAAAAGACAATATTGAACAAATGAAACGGTTGGCGAGAACAGGTAGGGGATTAAATACTTACATCAATCAAAATGTTAGAAAACTTTACGAATAAGAATGGAGAAACGGAGCCTATGTTTGAAAAAAGAGAATATCCAATTCTGGAATTTGACCCAAATTCAAAAGCAAAAATAAATCCCTCAAATTTAACAGCAAAAATCGATGCCCCTGAATATTGTGTCATAACTTTCTTTGGCGATGTAATCAATGAAATGTTACAGGCTGGTAAGTTAAAACAGGTTGGAGCGTTCTACTCAGCTACCGTCAATTTACCAATATATGAAACGCAATATAACGGAAAATCCATTGCGATTGTGTTGGGATTTTTAGGCGCCGCTGGTTCTGCCGCGTTATTGGAAGAACTTATTGTTATGGGATGTAAAAAATTCATAGTATGCGGTGCTGCAGGCGTTTTACAAAGGGGTATCCAGGTAGGTCATTTAGTGGTTCCCCATTCGGCTGTCAGAGATGAAGGCGTTTCATATCACTATGTAGAGCCATCGAGAGAAGTAGCGTGTAATATGCATGCTTTAAACAGTATTGTCGCATTGCTTGAAAATGAAGGAATCCCTTATATCAAGGCAAAAACATGGACTACAGATGCCTTTTACAGAGAAACAGAAGATAAAATTGCACTCAGGGTTTCAGAGGGATGTGTCACCGTGGAAATGGAAGCCGCAGCATTTTTTGCAGTTTCACAATTTCGAAATGTTATATTGGGCCAAATATTAACTGGTGGTGATGACCTAAGCGGTGTGGAATGGGATTCCAGAAGGTGGACCAGCAGAGAAGAAATTAGGAGAAGTCTTGTTGAGTTGTCTTTAAAGACTTGCTTACAATTATAATGTTGATCTGATTGATAATATAGTACGCCGTTCCCATATCATCTATGGCGGGGACGGCGTGTTATATGTAATGTTTATAAAGACTAATCTGATGGAGAGTATAATATGGAACATAAAGTCAAAATATATATTAACAACAATCCAAAATGTAATGTGAAACTATATAGTGCAGTAAAAAATGAAGAATGGGTAATGGAAAATAAACCGTTCATACAGGTTTTTGGTGATAAATTTAGTGCTGAAGAGATAAAAGTAATCGTAAGAGTAGGGACTGAAAAATTATATGAAAGCATTATTATTCCTGATAAAAATTGCTTTGAATTTAAAGCTGAATTAGAAAATCAAATTATTGAAAATAGTGTTGTTAGTGTTGAAGTTAATGGAAGCGTTTTTAGATTTTCACCAAACTTTATCAAGGTGTGTGGGAAGGTAAAATACATTGATGGAACCTCAGTTGTAAATCCGGTTATTAATTTTACATCCAAAGATGTATCTATAATTGGAGATGAAAACGGATACTATGAAATGATATTATCTGATAAAGAAGAGCAGATCGGGATTTTTGATCAGGGATACTCTGTAAATACTTTGGAAGTTTGGTTAAGCAATTTGGATTTATCGGAAGACAGAAATATCGATTTCATAATTGATAAACTTGAGCTGTATAGAATTAAAATGTGGCCTGGTGAGCAGTCAGATTATATTCATTTCATTCCAATGTCAGTGACAAGAGTGAATAAAGTTATGAGTAAAGGGTATTCAAGTGAACTTGAAATTATGAAGGATTCAGAAGTTTGGATCAGATTGGAAAGAGAAGATGTACGTGTATTTTAGACGATGTTGAGATTAAGATTTTATCTTTTTCTGAAGTGGATGATTTTTTAGCTGAAATAGATGGCACAGCATATAACCGACCTAGTTATGTAATATCAGTCCCGAAACTGGATAGAAATAAGTTAGTGAAGATAGAAATCAAGTCTGAAGTAGAATTCAATAATGAAGTAGTAAAAGAATATGGACAGGGTTATGTTTATTGGTGAAGTCAACTCATGGGATAAAATTCATTTCAATGAAGTGAGTTTAAAGCCTTAAACTTTAGGGGAATATGAAGATGATGAAGAAAAATCTAAAAAAGATCACAATTATTATTGTAACATTGATTCTGCTGGTCCCTATTCCACGAGGCGTTAAAGACGGTGGAACGGTTGAATATCATGCAGTCTTGTACAGCGTAACAGATTATCATGCGTTTAGAGACATGATAGGTTACGACGTTGGGATTGAAATAAAGATTCTTGGAAAAACAGTTTATAAAAATATAACATTCAGTAATAAATAAGCACTTTGAAATTCATATTGGAGGCAGATATATGAAAGATACTCATTCTAAATCGTTCATTGAAGCTTTAAGAGCAAATGATTTGGAAACCATTAGAAAAATCCCGAAGTCTGATCTACATAACCATTTTACGCATGGTGGAAATAGAGAATACATTAAAAAAAGAACGGGTCATGAAATAATGCCGTTAGCGCATACACTTAAATCTATGGATGAGATGCATCAGTGGACTTCAGATAACTATGGGCCTAATTTCGACTCTACTGAGATGAGAAAACTACTAATTGATGCGACCTTTGTTCAGGCCAAGTATGATGGTATTCATATATTGGAAGTTGGGGAAGATGTCTGGTCTTTGAATGAATATTTCGGTAATGATGTAGGATCATTGATCTCGGCTTTTAAAAATGCAAACAAGAGCTTCTCTCCTGAAACAAAACTCCGTTTGCAAATAGGTTTATCAAGGCATTGTGGCATTCCGTATTTAGAAAGAGTCATTGAGCCCTTCTGGGAAGAAAATGAGTTTTTCTCTCTTGACTTATATGGTGACGAAATGGCTCAACCGATTGAGAACTTTCAAAATATTTATGCAAAAGCTAAAAAAAATGGACTTAGGGTCAAAGCACATGTTGGCGAATGGGGAACAGCATCAGATGTTATAAAAGCAATTCAACATTTAGAATTAGATGAAATTCAGCACGGAATAGCCATAGCAAATGATGACTATGCCATGGATTTTGTAAGAGAGAGAGGCATAAGGTTAAATATTACACCGACTAGCAATGTCAAACTTGGACGCGTTAACAATATCAAGGAACATCCAATAAGAATCCTCTTTGAAAAAGGAATCAATATTACGATTAACTCTGACGATACTTTAATATTTGACAGTGATGTTAGCAAAGAATACATGCGATTATACCAACATAATGTCTTAGGAGCTGAAGAACTTGATCAAATCAGATTAAATGGATTGGATGATTTTATTATCTCATTAGAATAAATATGGTATACTTTATAAAATCAATTCATTTTGGGAGTACTTGATGACAATATTTAAGCGTTTTCTGCATGCTGAAGCTAGAGAGAGGCTTTACTTGGTTTATTTGGCAATATCCGTGAGTGTCGTTTTGTTTTTTACCATTTTGTTTTTTGTCCTTGGCTACACGATTGCCGCTGTTGTTCAAGTTATGATTCTAATCCCATTCGGTTATTCGATATTATCCTATGTGAAGGGATTTGTACTAAGGTCAAAATCCTATGCCATTGCTTCATCGCTCTTCATTGTACTCATTCAAAACAACTTTGTTTTCACACCCGCAGTCGGGTTTCGTTTTATGTTGATTCCGCTGCTTGTGGTACAGTTTCTAATCAGCGATATTAGTGATTCTAAGCAAAAAAGGACAACTTTCTTTTATGGCTTTCTTATTGTAGCTATCTTTTTTATCAGTGATAGCATCCTTGTGTCAAAGCCTATTATCGATATCGATCCTGCGATGCATGCGATTTTTTTCAACTTAAGCATGGTCAGCTCTTTTATAGCCCTTTTCATCATGCTCTATGTCTATTCCATGCAACTTAGCATCAAGGAAAAGGCGCTTTCCTATTATGCGGATTATGATGCGCTTACAGACATTTATAATCGTGGGTATTTCAATCGTTACGGTGAACAATGGTTTCCTCATTACAAAAACAAATCACCTAAACTTGCGACAATTATTTTTGACATAGACGATTTTAAAATCATCAATGACACATATGGTCATCCAGTTGGGGATAGAATTTTAGTTGAACTCACAAAGTCAGTCAAGAAAGCATTGCCGCAAAACGCCATATTTTCAAGATATGGCGGTGAAGAGTTTGCTGTTTTGGTAAGGGATACGTCATTGAAAGAGGGCTATGACATTTCCGAAAATATCAGAAAAGTTGTCGAGCAACTCAGGGTGAAACACCAGGATCATCTGATCAACTGTACGGTAAGTGTGGGTTTAGCAATTGCCTCCGATTATCACACCACATTTGATGACGTTGTAAGAGACGCAGATCGTGCGCTCTATAAATCAAAGCGAAAAGGGAAGAATATGACTTGGGTAACTAGCCTTTCTCGTACTGATGCGAAACATATTAGAAAGTGACTGATAAGCTTTATATATACTATCCAATTTGCCAGACACTGTCTGTTAAATTGAGTTGACCTCATTATTGTGAGCTTATATAGGTATCTTAAATGACCGAATAATGTTTCAAAAAACGTCTTGACCTTGACACAGTGTCACTCTTTATACTCAAAATATAGGAAAAAAGCGTGCGGGAGTAAGTGTAATGGAGAAAAATTATTTGATTGGCGAATTTTCAGAGCGCTCTGGAATTTCGAAGAGAATGTTGAGGCATTATGATAAGCTCGACCTATTTAGCCCAATAAGTTTAAATGGTGAAAATGGCTATCGCTATTACAGTGAAGAGCAACTCACTGAGCTGAAGAAAATTCAGTTTCTGAGGGATTTGGGGTTTACACTTCAGAAAACAAAAGAACTCATGGACAATCCGCTCGATCTAACTGTGTTTACTGAGCTGCTAAAAGACAGGGAAGTCGCACTCACCAAGGATGCCGATGAAATCAAATCAAGCCTTCTTATGATCAAAAGAACCATACTTTACTTGGAAAAACAAACACCGAACTTTTTTCCTTCGCTCGATCAATTACTGGATCTGGAAGGGAGTATAGCGATGACTATTGAGAAGCAACAGAAAGAAGCAGAAAAAGTTGTAGAAAAAGTTGATTTTAAGCAGTTGATGAACAGGGATGTTTTCGTTGAAAGAATGGAAGAAATATTGGAAAAGGACCAAGGCGATCATTATCATTTTTTGACTCTAGATATCGATCACTTTATGCATGTCAATGACATTGATGGCTATGAGGTAGGTGATGCAGTCATTTCAAATGTTATTTCAATCATCATCCATGAAGTTAGGGCAGCAATGGAAAATGCATGTGATGAGGTATTGATCGCACGTCTAGGTGGTGATGAATGTAGTGTATTCCTCAAAAATGCTGACCATTCAAAGGTCTTAGCGTGTGTGGATACAATTTTAAATGAAGTCAGATCGTTTGATTTTGAATCAATTGGTTGCAGCAGAAAAATCACTATCTCATGTGGTATCACTCATGGCGGCAAACCGCTGCATATTACGCTTATGAATGATAAAAGCTCGAAAGCGCTGATAGAAGCCAAGCGTTGTGGGAGAGATCAATATGTGGTTATGAAATAGATAAAATCGATTCAATTAAATCGTCTCTTAATGAGGCGATTTTTTAATTATAATATAGACTGAAACGTGTAAAGCAACTAAATGAATTTAATAAAAAGTGACCGAATACAAAATGAAAAAATGACCGAATACAAAATGAAAAAATGACCGAATGAAAAATGGAAAAATGACCGAATGAAATTTGCAAAAATGACCGATTAGCAGTATAATGTTCTTGAGGTGACTAATTTATGAATAATGAAAAATACTTATCAAGAATCATAGATAATGTTATTGGCAGTCATTTAAATACATTTGGTGCTGTATGCATTGAAGGTGCAAAGTGGTGCGGCAAGACATGGACAGCAAGTGCGCATAGCAAAAGCAAAGTTTATCTAGGAGACCCATCAGGTAATTTCCAAAATAAAACATTGGCTAAGATTGATCCAAAACTTGTATTGGATGGAGATTCGCCAAGGTTAATAGATGAGTGGCAAGAGGTACCTGAAATATGGGATGCTGTTCGTTTTGAAGTTGATCAGAGAGGCTTAAAAGGACAATTTATTTTAACTGGTTCAGCGACGCCTGCGCAAAAAGGTATCCTTCATAGTGGCGCTGGAAGAATTTCAACTTTAAGGATGAGACCAATGTCTTTATTTGAGTCAAAAGATTCAAGTGGAGTAGTTTCTTTGAATGATATCTGCAATGAGAACTATATAAATGTTGTGGTTGAAGAACCTAGTTTAAACAAAATTATTAATCTTATCATTAGAGGTGGGTGGCCTGGAAGTCTAAATGTTAATGTAGCGGAATATACAACAATCGCTAGGGAATATTTGAACGCAATTATTAATCATGATGTTTATCGATTAGAAGGTATAAACAGAAACACAAGAAAAATGAATTTACTATTAAAGTCATTAGCAAGAAATGAAAGTACTACTGTTTCTATAAATACTTTAAAAAAAGATATAAAAGAGCATGATGAGGAAGAGATCGATAATGATACCATTTCAGCCTATTTAACTCTGTTCGAGAGAATGTTTTTAATTGAGAACCAAAAGGCTTTTTCAACTAACATTAGGTCAACTATCAGGCTAAAACAAATGGAAAAAAGACACTTTGTCGATCCATCCTTAGCGTGTGCACTTCTTAATGCATCTGAAAAAATGCTGATAGGTGATTTGAATAGTCTTGGTTTTTTATTTGAGGCTATGTGTGAGAGAGATTTACGCATATACGCTGAATCATTTAATGCAAATTTATTTCATTATCAAGATTATAATGGCGACGAAATCGACTCGGTTATTGAACTCGAAAATGGAGATTGGATTGCTATAGAAATAAAGCTTGGGAGCAATCTAATTGATGATGCCGCTAGGTCTTTGTTAAGAATAAAAGAGAAGATTCTAAATGACGGTGGAAAGCCACCGAAGGTTCTGTGTATCGTATGTGGCATTTGCAAAGCTGCTTACTTAAGAGAAGATGGCGTATATGTTGTCCCAATTACAGCGTTAAAAAATTAAGTCACAGTTTCGAGTTTAAGCAATTTCAAAGTAATGAAATAAAAACGCAGGACAAAAGTGCGCAAGGCATGACCGGAATATAATATAAAAATCTCCTATACTCTATTTAGAGGTGAGCGATATGGACAGTATCAGTATGTTACAACAGGCGATTCGGTATATGGAAGCAAATTTGTTAGACAACATTACTTACAGCGATGTGGCAAGACAGGTTTATGTATCAGACTATCATTTTCATAGAATGTTTAGTATGGTAACGGGCATTACGCCCAACGAATATTTAAGAAACCGACGCTTGTCGCAAGCCGCGCAAGAACTGATGACTTCTGACGTCAAGGTCATCGATCTCGCACTAAAGTATGGCTATGAAACCCCTGAGAGTTTCACTAAAGCCTTCTCTAGGTTTCACGGTGTCTCGCCAAGTTTAGCCAAAAGACATAATAAGCCTTTGATCCTATACAACCGACTCATCCTCAAATTTACAGTGGAAGGTGGTACCATGATCCAGTATAGAATAGAAGAACGAGCACCCTTTAAAGTGGTGGCGCATGTAAAAGCATTTCCTAACACCATAATCGGCGATGGTGAAAATAAAGACATACCAAACTTTTGGTCCGATCTCATCAATTCTGGCAAATTGGATGCTTTAAAAGCACATGGCAAATCGTCAAGCCTTTATGGACTTTGTGAAGCGCTTGATAAGACCGCACAAACTTTTAATTATGGCGTTGGGGTGGTAACGGAACTTGAAACTGCACCTATGGGACTTGAGTTATGGGATGTAAAACCCACACTTTGGGCAGTCTTTGAATGTATTGGCAATGACGCCAATTGCATTGGCGACACTTGGGACAAAATCTTTAAAGAATTTCTCCCCAATGCACCTTATGACATGTTAGATGATGTGGATTTTGAACGCTATCCCGAAAACAGCTCAAAAAGCGTATTTTGTGAAATCTGGATACCGGTGATAGGGAAGGTTGCATAACATTAAAGAATACATGATTCATACGGCAGGTCCTTGCGCAGGGACCTGCCGATTTTAAAATTAAAAATATGACCGAATAGAATTTGCAAAAACGACCGATTCGCCTCTTAATGGGGCGATTTTTTTAATTATAATGAAATATTCTCGCGATTGTTTTCTGATATAATTATTATAGTGTAATCAGAAAATTCAGACTGATTATCTAGTCGCTTGCTATGTACACACGATATGTACGTTGGAGGGAAAATGAATTTTATAAAGAAAAAGCACATACTTATTGGGGTACTGATTATTTGCGCGTTGATTGCATTTTATTTATTGAAGGATACATATACTGAAACAATCGATGTCGACAATTATGCATTTGAATCGTTACTTGGAAAGTCAAGAAAAGAAGTCCTTAAGATTTTTGGTGAGGATTATATAGAAACAGATCAAGGCGTCAATCAACAAAATATGGGTTTGGCATACGACGAATTTGGCGTATTGGTTGGACTTGACCGTAAAAATGATAAGGTTGTCGAGGTTCAGCTAAAGGATGTTGAATATAAGGGGATTTCTACAAAGCTCAGAATGGGAACTGCAGACGATACTATGGACATGGAAATGCTCACGATTAACCTCATGGTCAATTTCGATCAAAGTCCATTATGGTATATTTATGATTTTGGATCATACAAGATTAGGCTTTCTGGGGAGTCTAGAGGGTCGTTGATAAAAGAAATGGTTATTTTTGAGGAGGATTATCAATGAGCGAAGTGATTTCAACGCCATATGACAATATGCGTTTTTTCAAGGCACACCATGCACCACTGTTTGAGTGTGCCACAGAAGATGGTGAGGTGTTTGTGGGAAAGAGCGATCGGCCATGGGTCTATATGAAATGCAATGAATCAAATCCGGAAGCATGCCACCGTATATTGATGCTAATACCTGAAGAGTATGTAAATTTTGCTCTGGTAGAGGACTGGATGGTAGAGAGTGTTACGCGAGATTTTGTTCGCACGAGAGAGATGGTCTGTACGCGTTTTTATTTACCAGAAGGAGTGTCTTTACTTAGCAGTGAAAATCAGGTGAGTACTCTTATGGTTGAGGATGCGTTGGAAATTCAAAACTCACATGCCTATAACGAATACACGGATCTTGAGTACGTCACAGCCCAGATTGAAAACGGATACGGAGCTTGTGTTCGCGTGGATGGCAAGCTTGTGGCTTGGGCGATTACACATGATGATGGCGCAATCGGCTTTTTATTTGTCCAGCCTGAGCATCGTGGTAAGGGATATGGTGAAGCTGTGACGGCATGGATAGCTGAGCGACTTAGAAAAGATGGTTATGCGGTCTATGTGCATATTGAGTCGGATAACTTTAAGAGCATGAATCTGGCAAAGAAGGTAGGTTTTGTGGAAGACAGAAATGTTCGGTGGTTTACGCTTGAGGGAAAATAGTGACTATCTTAAACTTGCTGAGACACCGCATACGAGCCGATTTTTATTTAACAGAGGTGAAAATAATGAGTCGCGACATCCTATTTAAGACAGATGAATTTGTATTTAGCTATAGAGTAGCGGGATTGCTAATTAAAAATAATAAAGTATTGCTTCAACGTCCATTAGATGACACTGGGTATGCCATTCCTGGAGGTCATGTTGCTTTTGGAGAGACCAATAGAGATACACTTATTCGCGAGTTTAAAGAGGAAATAGGCGCAGATATTGCTGTAACTGGCTTAAAATGGGTAGGAGAAATATTTTTTCCATGGGGAAATAAACCGTGTCATCAGATAACAATGTTTTATTCGATCTCACTATTAGATGATTCGTTAATCCCATTAGATGGAAAGTTTTATGGCATTGAATCTATAGAAAATAACTCATTCAAGTTAGAATTCTCATGGGTTGATTTGAAGGATTTAGCTAACATTGAATTGTATCCAGCAAATGCTAAAGACCTGTTAATAAATGCTACTGACAGCATAGAGCATTTTATATACCGAGAAGAAGCAATGTGAATCGGACGTCAACTCCTTCGAAAGATAGAGAGGTAAATGAATGTTTAATCGTGCAATCGTAATTTTCCCACAATTCAAGAATGTCAGGTTAATAAATGAAATCCGAGAGAAATATGATCCATTAGCTGACTATATTGCGCCACATATAACTTTAGTGTTTCCATTTGAAAGTGATATTCCAACAAACGAATTAATTGAACACATAAAGGTTGCACTTGTGGGGTTTGATAAGTTTAGCCTAGCTATGTGCGGAATTACTGGTAGCTCAGATGGATATATTTTTCTAAATGTGAAGACGGGCAATGACAAGATCATCGAATTGCATGACAAGTTATATAAAGGACTTCTTAAAGAACACCATAATAGGTTTATTCCATATATTCCACATTTGACATTAGGCAGATTGAAGGATGAGAAGCAGCATCAAGAAATTGTAGAGTCATTGTTTAATTTTGATGAGTTATTTGAGTTTGAAGTCGTTGAGGTTGTGGTCGAACGGATAGACGAAGATGAGAGATCGATAATTGAGTATATTCATAAATTTTAATAGGAGCTCTCATTCAAACAAAAATCAAACTAACAGGAGTACCCAAATATGCTAAACGAGTATTTGCAAAATTTCAAAAACAGCATCAAAAGCCCAACTATAAAAATGCTCTATAAACTGAAATGGGCACAAATAGAACAACATGTTGAAACTAAGAACTTGAAAATCCTCGATTTCGGGAGCGGGTTTGGTACAACCGCGAATTACTTGGCTAAGAATAACGAAGTTACTGCAATCGATCCCAACACTGATATGGTTGAGGAACGTGAACGCGAAAATGAGTACACACAGATAATTGGAAAGTATGAAAAACTGTATGCGTTCGATGATTGTTCATTTGACATGATAATTTGCCATAATGTCCTCGAGTTCATCCCAGAGCGTGCCGAAATTGTGAAGGAGTTTTCGCGAATACTTAAAAGTGACGGCATTTTATCCATCGTCAAAAATAATAATGATGGTCGAATTATGTCCAAAGCCATTGCAAATGATATCGAGGGCGCTGTTGATTTACTTGAAGGTGGCCACATTTCGAACACCTTTGGCGATGTGCATGTCTATAATCCCGCAGAGTTAACGGAGTGGGGTAACAGTCTTAAAATCGAAAAGTTACTAAGCCTACAGACATTTTTCGGTTTACAAAGTAGCGAAGTTGATAAAAATGAGCAACAATGGATGGATAAAGTGTTCGATCTAGAAATGAAAGTTTCAGATTTAGAGCCATACAAAAGCATTTCACTTTTTAATCACGTTTTATTGAGGAAATATTAATATGAAATATATAATCGACCTGGATGGAACCCTACTTGCTGGCGATACCGCAAATTTAGATTCCGTGGCGTTTATGAAGCATTTGAACGTCACAAATACCGATTACTTGGTGATGACGAATTCAATTAAATCGCCGTCCAAAATTAAGGAGAAGCTTGAAAAGGTTGGTATAGCTATAGAAACTAGTCGAATTATGAACCCAATAAACGCCATCAACTGTTATTTGAAGAATATGGGATTCAATAGCGCGTTTGTCGTGGGTAGCCAATCGGAAATCGATCAATTGGAAGTGGCCGTGAACAATGAAAACCCAGACATCATCATTCTACTGGATTTTGAAAAAGAGAATGTCTGCTATGACAAGCTGCAAGAGATCTTTCAACTGATCAATAAGGGAACGCCTGTAATTACAGCCTCTAAGTCAAACTACTATTTAAAAAATGGTGAACGCGTCTTAGATACTGGCGCATTCACAAGTTTATTGGAAGCCGCAGGGGAGATCACGATCGAAGTGTTCGGGAAGCCATCAGCTGCGTATTTTAAGTCAGGCTTAAGCTTGTTAAATGCTTCACCTAACGAAGTGATGGTTATCGGTGATGACTGGAAGACAGATATAAAAGGTGCCATGTCGGTCGGCTGTAAATCAGCACTATTAAAGTCAGGAAAATATGCATATGGTGACGAGCTACATGTTCCAGAAGCACGATGCTTAGATTGTTTGATGGCTATTTTTAATAAAGAAAATTCAAATGACTAATGGAGGCAAATAAATGAGCAGATACGAAGATGGCTTAAAACTAATGGAAGAAAGATGCGGCAACAATAAGGATAATACCATTTCACTGGCAACCATTGCATTGGATACGAGTCCAGATGGCAGCCCGCGTCCGTTCGTCCGTGATCTTGACGCATATTATGAAGATGGCGTGTTTTATGTGACGACATGGTCAAAGTCGACGAAAATGCAGCAGATCGCTAAAAACAAAGAAGTCGCATTCACTGTTAGCGGCGGTTGGGTATCGGGCAATGGCATCGGAGAAAATCTCGGTTGGGTTTTAGATCCTAAGAACGCGGCGATAAGAGATAAACTCCGTGTGGCGTTTGCCGCTTGGTACGACAGTGCAAACAATGAATCGGATGAAAGCTGCGTTATTTTAGCGATCCGCATCACGCGTGCTACCCTCATAAAAGATCATGGCGCTGAGCGGTACTTTATGGATTTTGAGAATCAAGTGGAGACTGCTGAAGGCAAAATAGTATGAAGAAACGACTAAACTATATTTTGCAGTTCTCAAAACCACACTGGATTAAGTTTGCACTTCTGTTTACTTGTGTGATCGTGACCATATTTATAGGGTCCACTTTTAAATTCATATTTGGAAAACTGATTGATGAAGTCATCACCGCTAAAGACATGAGCAAATTTACCGGATGGGTGTTGCTTTACTGTGGGATTTTTTTCATAAATCAACTTTTGCATCTGACGCTGAATATTTCTTGGGCGAATCTTATGACAAAGTTCTTATTTGATATCAGGAAGGCAGTGTTTGATAAAACGCTAGGTTTAAAAGCGCAAGCCTTATCCAATATGCACTCTGGTGATTTAGTCTCACGAATGCAAAAAGATGTGAGTGAATTCATGAATTTTATTCATTGGAACGTCTTTTATCTGATTGGCGGCATACTCAATCTGATTCTCGCTTTGCTATATATCGCATACATGAGTATTCCAATGGCGGCTGTCGCACTACTTATGACGCCACTTTCCGTATTTGCCACCAACTATTTTGCAAAAAAAATAAAACCGTTGGCCCGTCGTTATAAAGAGGATGAAGGGCTGTTGGCTTCTTGGCTCTACGAAATGTTGAAGGGGATGGACGAATTAGGTCGATTAGGTGCTACAAGGCAGATGGTCTCAGGTTTTACATCAAAACAGGTTCATTTAACTAGGCTCAAAATCAAAATGGACCGCGTCGAAGTAACTGCTGAACGATCAGCGGCAGGTATCGGGCTATTGGGACAATTGGTGTTGTTTCTGGTCGCCGCCTATTTGGTGTCGCAAAATCAACTGACCATAGGTGGCGTCATTGCCTGTATTGGCTACTTCCAGACTTGCGTGAGCGGGTTCAATGTATTAACTCAGAAAATCACCACCATTCCAGGTAATCTGTTGTCCATGGATCGCGTCATTGAGCTGCTTGAAAATGAACAAGAAAATTACGACTATGATCAAGCACCACGTATCATTGAAAAAGGAAATATCACATTTGAGGATGTTCATTTTAACTACGAAACAAATGTCCCTGTTCTTGAGGGCTTGACTTTAAAAGTCAAAGCAGGTGAGACGGTGGCGTTGGTTGGACAAAGTGGCGCAGGCAAAACAACACTGTCTACGCTTCTACAGAGATTTTATGAACCACAATCGGGTCAGATTTTAATCGACGATGTCCCTCTGAGTGCGTATCCACTTTACAGCTTACGCAGGCAAATTGGTGTGGTTCAGCAGGATACAGTACTTCTGAAAGCAACGCTTAGGGACAACATCACACTCAATCAAATAGGGATAGATGATTCACTGGTGACCCAGGCGCTTGAAAAAGCACACCTAAGTGAATGGTTAAACACTTTACCAAATGGCCTGGACACGTTAATGGGCATCCAAGGTGAAGGGGTGTCAGGCGGTCAAAAGCAGCGCATTGCGATAGCGCGAACCTTTTTAGCAGATCCTAAAATCCTCGTATTTGACGAAGCGACGTCCTCACTTGATAGAGAAAGTGAACGCGCCATCAAAGACTCGTGGAAAAGCTTAAGTGAGGGGCGTACAACGTTGATTATTGCGCATCGATTATCGACGATTATTTGCGCAGACCGAATCGCAGTCGTTTCAAAAGGAAAAATTGTCGGGTTTGATCATCATGAGACTTTACTGAACCATTGCGAAACCTATAAAGTATTGTTCGAAAGCCAACATGATATTGATATGAATGGTGGTGCCTATGCAAGCATATCCTAATCGTCTGACCTTATTTAGACGTTTAATGACACTATGTCACGAAAAAAAGACGTCGCTCCTGAAGCTTCTAGCGTTAAAGGGGTACTTTTTAGCCATCGTACTACTGACGCCACTTTGCTATTTGGTGTTTATTAGAGATGTCCTTGAAGCCAAAAGATTTGAGCTGATTTGGTTTGTGCTGGCGAGTTACACGATACTTTATGCCATGGAATCGCTTGGTATCGTATTACAAAAGCGCATCCAAAATCAATTTTTCATGCCGCTCAAGCTAAAAATTAGAAAACAAATGGCGCGAAAGCTTTCAACCATGGATCACGAAACGTATAAAGACTATATGGTAGGGGATTTAAACCAAAGGTTAGATTCAGATGTTGAGGTGGTACAGACTTTTTTCACAACACACTGTATTGAATCCATTTATTCAGCCATAAGTGCGCTTGTTTTGACGGCATTTATGTTTTATATCAATTGGATTTTGACATTGATAGGCTTAGTTGCCGTACCGCTTTCATTTTTGTTTGCTTCGTTCATGAGTAAAAAACCAGGTCGGATTGCCGATGCGTTCCGTATGCAACATGGCCTATATGAGACGGACGTTCACAATGCATTTCAAAATTGGCGCATGATCAAATCACACGGTTTAGAACACCATGAGAGTGAAATGGTAAAAAAGCACTGGGACGTGTTGACGCCTCTATTTATCAAGAAGCAAGTCTTCTGGTTTATTAACCGAAGCTTTATTGCGATTAAAGATACGTTTATTACGACGATGAACTTGTATTTTGTAGGTGGCATCTTAGTGATCAATGGCCAATTGGAATTGGGGCTGTTGCTCATGTTCATGAATTACTACGCCAAGTTTTATAGCAATATTGAACAGATGATTCAATCGATCATGTCCTTGAAAATTGATGATGCCTCTTTGAGAAGAGTTTTGGAAATCCTCGATTCGCCGCAAAATGAAACGATCAAGTCATCCATTTTACACGGTCATCTGAACATGCAATCTGTCAGCTATGCTTATTCGGACAATGAAGACGCGTTAGTCGATGTGACACTCAATATCCATGAAAATGCACACATTGCCATCGTAGGGCGCAGTGGATCTGGTAAAAGTACACTCATCAAGTTATTGATGGGGACTTTAAAACCCACAAAAGGTCAAGTTCATTTGGGCGAACATAGTGTATCCGATATGAGTCGTGAAGCCATTTGCAAAAGGATTTCAGTTGTCATGCAAGAACCGTACTTTTTCAACTTGAGTATCGCCGACAATCTAAAGATGGCCAATAAATCTGCCACCATCAATCAGTTGATTACAGTGTGCAAACAAGCGAATATCCATGAATTTATCGATGATTTACCAGAAACTTACGATACAGTTATCGGTGAAAAAGGCATCAAGTTATCCGGTGGCCAAAAGCAAAGACTGGCCATAGCGAGAATGCTGCTTATGAATGCCGATATTCTCATATTTGATGAAGCAACTTCTGCACTGGATCACGAGAACGAAAAAAGCATCATAAGTACTTTAGCAGAGCTGAAGCATAACAAAACGATCATTTCAATAGCACATCGGCTTTCAACCATAACGTCAGCGGACCATGTGCTTGTTTTAGAACGCGGCCGTGTGGTATCTGAAGGCACTCATGAGGTGTTGTCTATGAGCTGCAACGTGTATAGGCAATTGTTTAAAATCAACGGTTAGTGTTGATAAAAGAGAGAAAGGTGACCCATGGCAAAACGACTATTCTGTGAGATTAGTCCTCTTACATACAAAATTTCTGTCACTATGAACATCCTCAAAAGAAAAATGATGTGGATGTCGAAACGCGAAAGCTATGCAGTAGAGCGATCAGATGAAAAATTGGCTAATATTCATTATGAAAGCAAGTCGCTCATAAGGCGTAAGCTTGGCAATGTTGATATGAGGCTACAGGATAATAAAGCTGTGAATCTAGGCATTGCAGCGCCTAAGATCAACGGGATAATTATAAAGCCCAATCAGGTATTCTCCTTCTGGAAGCTTGTTGGAAACTGCAAGGCGTCAAAAGGTTATTTGGAAGGCTTATCGATTAAGAATAGTGACGTTGGGGTTGGAATTGGAGGTGGGATGTGCCAGATGACCAACATGATCCATTGGTTGATTTTACATAGCCCTCTAACTGTACTTGAACACCATCACCACAACCAGTTTGACTTGTTTCCGGATTTTGGACGTACTGTACCTTTCGGAACAGGGACATCAATCATGTATAATTATATGGATTATCAGTTCATCAACAGCACAGCACATACGTTTCAGCTCATTATTTATACAACCGATGAGCATCTTTGCGGTGAACTTCGCTGTGACGCACCAATCGGACAGGCTTATCATGTCGAAGAACGCAATTCATTTTTTTCTCAGATTGAAGATACCTATTTTAGACACAATGAAGTTTTCAAAATCACCATCGACAAAACGACTGGAGACAAGGTGGATGAAACACTGATCAATCGAAATAGGTCGAAGGTGCTCTATGATGCACGGTTCATACCGGCTGAGTTGGTCCGGTAGAGAGGTTGAATCGTGAATAAATGCGTGCCAATTAGGTGGAATAACGGAGGTTTTCATGAGTTGTTATTTTGTCGCTCAAATTCAAATCAATGATAATGATGAATATCAAAAATATTTAGAGGGCGTTGATGAGGTATTCTCAAAATTCAACGGCAAATATTTAGCTGTTGATGAAAACCCAGAAGTACTTGAGGGAAATTGGTCATATAGTAGAATCATTATTATACAATTTCCAACTGAAAAAGAACTAAAGCGCTGGTATGAATCAGAGGCATATCAAAGATTGGTCCAACACCGACTGATAGCAGCCGATTGCGATACACTTATTGTAAAAGGTCTTGATACGAACACTTAAGTGTATTTAGGATGAGATTTAATTAGATCGAATGAATATTGAGTTGAGAGGGTTAGACATGATGACATTAAACACAGAACGATTAATTATTAGAAGTTTTTCAGAAAATGATGGCGAAGATCTCTACGAATACTTTTCAAATCCAAATGTATTGAAATTTGAGCCGCATAAGCCTTTTACAAAAGATGAAGCTCTAGCAGAAGCTAAATGGCGTGAGAATGATGAACGATTTTTAGCGGTCTGTTTGAAAAGCGGAAAAGTGATCGGCAATCTCTATTTTTCAAAAGGAGACTTCGAAACTTGGGAAATTGGCTATGTTTTTAACGACAAATACTGGGGAAATGGCTACGCTACAGAAAGCTTATCTGCACTGCTTGACTATGCATTTGTAAGTTTAAACGCAAGAAGAATTATTGCGAAATGTGATCCTAAGAACACGCCTTCATGGAAGTTGCTTGAACGCGTTGGTATGAGAAGAGAAGCAACAATGCTGCAAAATGTCTTTTTCTTTACGGATGAAAATGGGACTCCTATTTGGAAAGATACTTATCAGTATGCGATGCTAAGAACTGAGTATATGGCAGAACATCGCGATTAAAGTTGTCGTGAGTAAAAAAAGCGAAAATTTACGCACATTTTATTGACGTGGGTAATAAGTATTTAATAAATTAGGTAAAGCATATGAAATTTTTGGCGAGGTGAAATTATGGAAACATTGGAAACGGATAGATTGATTTTAAGAAACTGGCATGAAAATGATTATTTGGATTTATATGAGTATGCTTCTAGTGAGTTGGTTGGACCGAGCGCAGGTTGGCCTGCTCATAAGAATCATGAAGAAAGTAAAGCGATCATAAAGATGTTCATCGAAGCAGATGACACCTATGCAATTGTGCTTAAGGCTGAAAATAAGGTTATTGGCGGAATTGGATTGCATCACAGAATGCCTGATGATGACTTGAAGGATTTAAATCAAAGAGAAATCGGTTATGTACTGAATCCTTTGTACTGGGGCAATGGCTATGTGCCTGAGGCAGTCAAAATGTTAATCAAGTATGGGTTTGAACAGCTGGATCTGGATTTGATATGGTGTGGCCATTTTGATTTTAATTTAAAGTCAAAACGAGTGGTTGAAAAATGCGGTTTTCATTACCGTTTCAATAAAGATGTGACTTTAAAGTTGTTCGGCGATAAAGTGGTCAATGAATGGTTTTATAGTATTTCGAAGAATGAAGCAAAGCGAATATAAAAGGAGACATCACAATGATTGAATATATGAATACACTTGATAATATAACACCAGATAATCTGGAAGGTTTTTTTGTCGGTTGGCCGAATCCGCCATCAGTAACAAAACACTATGAATTGTTGGAGAAGAGTGCCTATATCTGGTTAGCTGTCGATAGCGAGACAAAAAATGTTGTGGGATTCATAACAGCAATTTCGGACGAAGTAATCGCAGCATATATTCCTTTGCTGGAAGTTTTGCCAGATTATAAGGGAAAAGGCATCGGAAAGAGGTTGATGGAAAACATGCTTTCTACACTAAGTGAGTTCTACATGATTGATTTACTATGTGATCAAGATTTGCAGGAATATTATGAGTCGTTCAATATGTTAAGATCTCAAGGGATGATTTTTAGGAATTATCAGAAGCAGAGTGGAAGATAGGCAAAATCATCAAAAAAATAATATTGGAGACCTCATATCAATGAAAAATTGCCTTAGTTTGAATGAGATAAATGAAATTAAAATGAACTTTGAAATGAGAAATATTGAATTTGAGTACTTTGAGACGGACGAGGATCTGATGGATTGTATTATAAAGGAGACCTCAAAATTTCGAAATATTGGAATTGGCAATTCACAGACACTAAAACGACTTAACATTACAGATACTTTATTAGAGATGCATAAAACGGTTTTTGATAAAACTTTGGGGACAAATAGTGATGATATTAAAGCATTAAAGAAGATGGCACTTTTATCAGAATGCTATATCACAAGTAGCAATGCAATATCAAAGGACGGCACAATTGTAAATGTGGATCATAGTGGCAATAGAGTCGCCGCGATGACCTATGGTCCTGATCGCGTATTGATTATTGTAGGCATAAACAAGGTTGTGCAAAATGAAAAGGAAGCAATTATTCGCGCATTAAAGGTTGCTACACCTCAAAACGCATTGCGTTCCAAGATTCCTTCACCCTGCAGTACTGGGGGAACATGTCTTGAATGCAATCAAACTAAAAGAGTATGCAATCACATTTCATTAATCAGAGGGCAACATGAAATAGGTAGAATGAAAGTTATGTTATTAAATGAGAGCTTAGGGTTTTAAATGCGTTTGGCGGTGATGGTGGATTTGATTGGGAGCGCATAATCAAGAAAATTCAATTATTGAGCACGATCAAACAGTGAGTTTGTCAGGAGGATAAATGAAAAAAGCTGTCGCAATTATTATTGTTATTTCTATGACTTTACTTATCGTATTTATAATAAGTAAAGAAAACGATCAAGATTTGCAAGATGATGTGATGAAAATTGAATTGTCAGATTGGTACACCACATGGGAAAGCGTCTATAATAGTAAAGGGATATTATCGGATCAACAGATTGAAGATGTCAATCTATTATTACAGCCTACTTTTTCAAACAATGATGACCTTGAAGTCAATCCAATAAGTTGCTTTCTTACTTCATATTATAAAGATGTACAAGATATAAATTTGACTGATTTTTTAAGATACTGTCCTATTGGAGAAATTCCTGAAGAACTCCCTGAGTTCGAGGCTTTAGCGCAACATGAGAATTGGCCTTTTGGTAAATTTAAAAACGTGAAAAGTCTTCCCGTACCGATACATCGTTATAAAAGTGAGTTGGTTCAAGAGTTATTTACATTATACGCAGATATAAATTTGGATGAATTAACTGGCGTTGGATTTGATGAGGTGATTTATCTAGATAGTACGGATGCATACTATAATTACACCAGTGATTTTGCACCAGGCTTCTTTAAATGCACTGAGGGAATTGTTGAAGATGATGTCATTAAATTATATTCAGATTCAAGACATACGGTAGAATTGATAATAGCAAAAAAGGACGGGAAGTATGTTATTAAGTCTTTTTATGCCAAGTAAGGAGCGCACAATGAGCAGTGAAGTTAAAGCATTTTATGATGATTATGGAATAAAAGAGTGGAACAGACTGGATGAAAATGCTTATAGTAAAATAAATTATTTATTACATATGCATTTTATAAAAGAGCATCTTGAGCCAGGGATGAAAGTGCTGGATGCGGGCTGTGGTACTGGGCGGTTTAGTATTGAATTTGCTAAACTGGGTTGTGAAGTGACACTGTTTGACATTTCAGAAGAGCAGCTCAGAATTGCGAATAACAAAATCGAAGAGGCAAATGTCAAAAACAATATTGATGGCATTATTCAAGGGGACCTTAATGAAAAAATGAAGTTTCCTGATGAGCATTTCGACGTTGTTGTTTGCTATGGCGCACCATTATCATACATTCTTGAAAAACGAGATGATGTGATAAAAGAGTTTAATAGAATTTTGAAGCCAAGTGGGAAGCTATTTGTTAGTGTAAACAACAAGGGGGGATTTTTAAGATGCTGATCGGAAGACAAATGACAGCTTTTTTTAGCGATCCTGACTACTGGTATATAGATCAAGTCATTGAAAGTGGCGATTTACCAAGACATGAAAAGGTAGATCATCCAGCAAGACATTTTTTTGAGGCGAAGGAATTAAGAGCATTATTGGACAACAATGGGTTTAGTGCTGTGAAACTAGGTGGAAGTCCATGTATATCATGTGGTCATCAAGCGAATCTTGATGAGATTAGTAAAAATAATGAGGCTTTAAAAACAATTATAAATATTGAATTGGAAACCTATACAAAAGACACAATGGTTGATAATGGAGAATTTTTGTTGGCGATGGGGAGAAAATCAACTTGATGTTAAAGAGTAACGGAGGTTTGACTTTACTGGAATGTAGGAAATATGTCTCGCAGCAAATAGAGAGTCAAATATGGGGAAGTTCATATGTAGACGAGTTAGCATTATTTATTGCTGAGAATCACCCTGAAATAAAAGGTTTTAACCGAAGAGGCATTTATAGAATGAAACAATTCTATGAAACATACAATGAAAATGAATTTGTGTCAACACTGTTGACACAAATCGATATTTTTTCAGGACCTGAATTGGATCAAACCTATCCAGATGGAAATATAGTATCAATAATCGATTGATTAGATTAACTCCAGAAAGGACCAAACATGAGCACAGATACAAACAAAATTCTTGAGACTGAACGAAAGACCGTAGTTATTGAACCAGTTATTCTGATCGAAGGGCACAGAATTTTGGATATTGGAGGCGGGGGAGAGGGTGTTATATCTTCAATCTATAAAGACAAAGTTGTGGCTATAGACATTAGGTCGGATGAGTTAGAAGAAATCAGTGATCCAAGTTCTTTAAAAATTGTAATGGATGCGACTCAACTTGCATTTATTGATAACCAATTTGAAAGAGCAACTGCGTTCTTTTCATTTATGTATATGACTGCGTCAGAAATCATTAAAGTCATAGAGGAAGTCCATAGAGTGCTTAAATCTGGTGGCACTTTTGAAATATGGGATATAGAGATGCCTTCAATAAATGATGTCGAGGCAGACATTTTTATTGCACAATTGGAGATTAAAGCTAATGAGCATTCATTTTCGACTGGTTATGGTGTGAGAATTAAAGAAGAACAACAGACGATGCATCGGCTATACTCATTACTCGTAGATTGTGGCTTTAAACTAACAAAATCAGTACTTCATGAAAATGGAACGTTCTATATTGAGGCAAAAAAGTAAAAGACTGGATCCAGACGGACACAAACTAGAGCTTCATTATAATACTTTGGAAGATCGATTAAACTGGGCAATAGATAACAATTGGTCGTTGTTTGGAAGATAGCACATATTCAAATAAATCATTAAACTGTACGACGCAAAAAAAAGACTGTCTCACCTAAGTGAAACAGTCTTTTTGCATGTCAGAAAATCAGAAGCTCTCATAGGATTATCTCCTGAGCTTTTCAATTTCTAACTTACCATCTTTTGCATATTCTTTTAGCGAGTCAAATGGTTGGTAGACAATTCTACCACTTTGATCGCTGAATATATTTTGCATTGATACGTTCATCATAATTATACCCCTTTCACATGATGGGACCATAAACCAATTGTGGTGCCATCTTTACCAAAACCCAGATCAATTATCTGGTGAATCTTACATAGTCTGATTTGTCGTTTTTCGAATGTTTTTCAAAGACATCAAATGGTTTGTAAACAACCCTACCATTGATATCGTTAAATACATACAACATATTTACCATCATCATAATTTTACCCCTTTCGCAAACTCCCCCGCGTATAGGCACAAAAAAACGGCGTATGCATATGCATACACCGTCGTTGCTCGATTAAAATCACTTAAGTTTTACAATGTAAACTACAGCGCTTCACCCGTACACGGAGTGTTATGACACAATGTCATTTCAAATTTAAATCCATCAAATTTAGTTGTAACAGTAGTAGTAATAAACATTTGCCTAACCTCCTTTTAATTTATTTAATTCATCTTAGCACGATTGACAAATCATAGTCAATCAATTCATGAAGTTGTCATGAATTTGTAATGTGGTTGTAATGATTGTTTTAATATAACAAAGGATTGTTTTGCGCGAAGATGATAGTAACAATCAATAATTGGGTATTACTAAATAAGTGTACTTTATTTCAAAAGATTCAGATTCAGTGCTCCTTTTATGGCTTGATAAGGGTCATGGGGCATCATTTGTTAATAAATAAAGAAATGTATTAAATGAGGAGGCTACATATGAAGTGGAAGGGAAGAACAAGAAGTTCCAATGTTCAAGATAGAAGAGGTATGGGCGGCGTAGCTGGTGGCTTGGGTGGTATTGGTATCGTTATTGTGATCATATATACCCTACTTGGAGGCAATCCTGGGGATATCATGCCAAACTTAGATGGCGGACAGTCTAATGCACCTTATGTAGCCACTCAGGAAGAAGAAGAGCTTGCAGCGTTTGTTTCAGTCGTGTTAGCTGATACAGAGGTCATTTGGTCAGAAATTTTTGCTGAGCAGAATCTTCAATATAATGAACCTACCCTTATCCTTTTCTCTGGAAGCGTCGAGTCGGCATGTGGGGTGGCTGGTTCATCCACTGGTCCTTTTTATTGTCCTGGTGATAACAACGTCTACATAGATTTACAGTTCTACCAAGAGCTTAAAGATAAGTTTGACGCACCGGGAGATTTTGCTATGGCCTATGTTGTCGCTCACGAAGTTGGCCACCACGTTCAAAATGAACTAGGCGTTATGGCTCAAATGAATGAAATACGTGGAAAGGTTAGTCAAGAGGAATACAATGCCTATAGTGTTAGACTCGAACTTCAAGCGGATTATTTGGCAGGTGTTTGGGCGAAATATGTACAAGGTGAAAATTACTTGGAAGAAGGCGATTTGGAAGAAGCAATGAATGCGGCAAGTGCAGTGGGTGATGATAGGATTCAAATGGAAGCGCAAGGTTACGTCGTACCAGACAGTTTCACACATGGTACATCTGAACAACGGAAACGTTGGTTTTACAAAGGCTTTGAGGCTGGAGATCTGAGTGAATGGGATACTTTTTCCGCGGATGAACTATAATAAACGGAGAACAAACATGAGACGGTTCGCAATGATTTGCGCCGTCTCTAATTTTATATGAACCACGGCTAATATAGTGATTTAATTATATTGAAATATTCCTACGTTTGTTTTCTGATATAATTATTATTGTGAAATTAGAAAATTCAGAAATTTTAATGGAGGATAGAAAAATACGATGATGCAGATTGACAATGATAAAACTTCAAGGCTATATAGAGTTAGTATTCTTTATACGCTCATATTAATCATCATAGCTGCAATTGCGAATTATTTTACTTGGGATACAGTATATGAGTCAGCAATAGTGAATGCATTTTTATTAGTACTAACAATTGCTATGTGGATTGCGCTATACATACCTGTGCCTGTATTAATGATTAAGGCAGACTGGAAGATCAGCGATTTTGGATTTGTTATCAATAAGAGTACTTTTATTGCTTCGTTAGCAGTAGGAGCACTTATGTTTATCAGGTTAGGATGGACTTTTAGATTTGACTTAATACAATACACAATTATTGAAGCATTTGCACGTGTTGGGGAGGAACTTTTTTTTAGAGGTTTCATATTTACACTCGCACTCAAACTGCTTAAGGGAAAAGAAAATTCTGTTCTTTGGGCTATTCTAATATCAAGCGTTTTATTTGCGATTGTACATACACAAACATTTTTACCAAGTAACCATCTCACAATGATCGATATCTTTATAAGTGGACTCATCATGGTTATCATACGCTATTTCACTGGGTCTATATTACCTGGTATCATAACGCATCTTGCAGGGAATGCTGGTGTTTTAGGTATGGTATTTGGCATTCTGATATATTGCATCGTAATAATCGTTGTACGAGTAAGTCGTAAGAAGAGTGAGATGAACATTGAACCTTGTGAATGAAGGAGAGCAAAATATGATTTCGATGATCTGGCAAATAATTACTACAGCATGCCAACCATTGAATCTATAAAGAAAGATATACATTCTTTAGGTTATATATCAGGAGGTAAAATGAAGAAATATTTAGCCATTTTCCTAACAATTCTCACCCTTCAAATATTTGTTGGATGTGAGAAAGAACAAGAGACACTCGAAAGAATCGTAGAACATATCAACATTCTTGAGGAAGAACTACCTAATGAAGATAAGGAGTATCTTGCGAATAATCTGCTTGATATAAAAACTGGAGAGGTTCCATTACTTGAAAATGGAGAACTTCCAACAAGTCCGGCAGACTATGCATTTTGGTTTAATCGTGACGGTAAACTTAATGATTCACATGAATTCATTTCACAACAGTATCTCTTTCTCTCAAGAGAACTGGTCATGAAACATACAGACGGAAAACTCATAGGACAGTATTTTGTGGACGAGAATTTCAATGTCTATTATTTTGGTGGAAGAGGCAGGGAGAATTAACTTTCTTTGTATTCACAAGCAGAGCCTATTTATAAGCATTTTTTAATGATGTCTTAAGAATCATTTGTTAGAATTAAAACAATTAAACTGGATGGCTTTGCTATTATTGCCATTACAATCAAATCTTTGAGGGGGATAATCATGAAATGGTGTCTGTCATGTAAATTAGAATATGAAGATTATGCTGAAAAATGTACGGATTGTGGTGCTATGCTCATATCTGAAATGGACTACAACTTACATACTAAGCCTAAGCATAATGCATACAATCCTGAAGAACTCAATTTAGCTGTAGTTTATGAATCAACGCTTGAAAGTGATATACTACATGTCGCTGAATTGTTGAAAGACAATGGAATTGATTCCGAGATTAAGACACACGGAATGGGTTCTTATCTACAAATCTACAGTGGCGTCAATTACCTTGGAACATCAATTTGTGTTAAAGAGGATGATGCAGAAGCTGCGAAAGCGATCATTGAAAATTTATGGGGTGAATCTAATCCTGATGCTCAGCTAGACGTGGATCTGGATTTTGTATCTGATGATGAGGATGATGCGTCAAGTATGGAAGATTACAGACACGAATATAATAAGTCCCTCAATCGAAAAAGGACTTTCTTAAAACTATTCCTATTAATAATATTCGGCACAGCCATAGTGATACAGTTATTGTCTATCTTGAGCTGATATTGGATATTAAAATTTAATAATATTGCGAGGTTATGAAATGGTAAAAATATTGACGAGTGGGTTCTCAGAAGGATTCCCAGAAGCGTTTATCAATGTATTGAAAACATATATTCAATCAGGTTCGAACTTTGTGTTTGTCGCTTCCGAATTTGAAAATATATATGAGAGAACGGATTGGTATTGCGAGCAGTTCATAAAGATGTTTTCTGATTGTGGGATTATTTTTGATCATGTTAAGGTTATTGATAACAGGACTTCAAAAGAATCGGCTCAAATAGCAGTTAGAAATGCAGATGTAATTTGGCTCGCTGGGGGTGATACGCCGACCCAGTTTGCTTATATAGAATCCTATGGACTGATACCGTGCTTAAGAGAACATAATGGGGTGATTATTGGAATGAGTGCCGGATCGATCAACATGGCAAAGACTGCGGTCTGTACTTTAACTTGTGAACATAGTGAGCTGGTGATTTATGACGCTCTGGGACTTGTTGATTTCTCAGTTGAACCCCATCTGGATAAAAGCAATATAGCAGAGGAGTTGCTTTTGCTTTCGGAAAAATACCCGTTATACGGGATTTGTGATGATGGTGCGATCGTATGCACAGAAAAAGAAACACTGTATATTGGTGATGTATTTTTAATTGACAATAGGCATGTCACTCAATTACGATAATCGTTTATAAAAAGAACAAAGGAGCTCAAAACATGAACATATACGAGTATCAAAGACTGGTAGGCAAAATTGACGACGTACCAGAACTTAAAGACGCATTTATAGCGATTTATGACGCCAAAAGTCATAAAGAAATCGTTCAGTTTTGTTTGTTGCTTGGGCAACATCTTATCGAACTAACGGGATTTACGCCAGTAGATGAGATCACTGCGTCATTTGAAGCAATGAATAGATGGCTGGATGGCAAGGTCAATTATCACGAAGCGAGAAACTTGAGTTTACAGATCAGCAGGATTGCTCGCGATGAGAAAGATATTGTCAAAGTGAGATTTCTCAGAACAATAGCACAGATCGCCGCGAGTCCTCATGTGAAATATCATGGTTTGTGGGCCACAGATTTTGCTGTCACACTGATAAACAGGATGCATCCAGGTGATATGGATGCTGTCAGACGTGAAAGAGAAAAGCATATCGAACTATTACAAAGCGTATAACACACGAAATCATGGAATGTAGAGGTTATGAATTGAAAAATATTAAGGGCATTATATTTGATCTAGATGGCACTTTACTCGACACACTTGAGGACTTAACCGATGCAGTCAATCATGTGATGAAGATGTTTTCACTTGAAACGAAGTCAATCGACCAAGTGAGAAGCTATGTTGGAAACGGTGTGGTCAATTTGATGGAGCAATGTGTACCAGGCGGCGAAACACACGCGAAGTTTACCGAGATATTGTACGCATTCATGCACTATTATGAAATGAACTGCGATCACAAAACAAAACCGTATGACGGAGTATTAGCGCTCATAGAAAAACTTCACAGAGAAGGGAGACAGCTTGGAATTGTCTCGAACAAGTTCGATAGTGCGGTCAAGGAACTGAATCGCCAGTATTTTCATAGCTGGATTGACTTTGCACTGGGCGTCTCTGACGCACTTCATAGAAAACCTGCACCGGATATGGTTTATGCTTGTATTGAGCAGATGCACCTCAAGCCTGAAGAAGTCGTCTATATTGGAGACTCGGAAGTGGATCTGATGACCGCACAAAATGCGGGCATCAAATGTATCAGCGTGCTATGGGGCTTTAGATCGCTAGAGGTTCTATTAGAACACGGAGCGACGCATATCGTATCAACTGTAGATGAACTTGAAGTTGTGCTCTTTGGGGGACTATGATGAATCACTGTTGTACAAAACTGGAGGTAGTGTGATGGGTATTTTCGTAAATGAACTATTTACACTGAGTGAATTAGATGCACATGCAATCTTTTATGGGGTAGTTCATCCATGGGAAGTTCTTACTAAAATCAACACTTTCATTTTAGAGTACGCCAAAACTTTACCAGATGATTTTGAAAGAATAGATGACTTAGTCTGGGTTGGAAAAGGCACTACTATTGAAAAAAGTGTCATAATAAAAGGTCCAGCGATTATTGGGTACAATTGCGAAATCAGACACTCAGCTTACATTAGAGGGAATGTGATTATAGGCAATAACGTCGTTGTAGGAAATTCAACGGAAGTAAAAAATGCGATTCTGTTCAATAAAGTGCAGGTACCGCATTTTAATTATGTGAGTGATTCCGTATTGGGATACAAAACTCATTTGGGAGCAGGTGTTATAACCTCCAATTTAAAGTCAGATGGTTCATTAGTAAAAGTAAAACATGGTACAGAAATTATTGAAACTGGCTTAAGAAAATTCGGTGCAATTTTGGGGGATTCAGCTGAAGTTGGATGTAACACCGTTTTAAATCCAGGAACTATAATAGGTAAAAATAGTATCATTTATCCATTGTGCTCTGTGAGAGGCTGTATTCCTTCGAACAGCATTTTAAAAAATAATGGCGACATTGTCGAGAGGAAGTAAGTTATGGATAAAATCATAGAAAAATATATCGACTACATGAAAGACAAATACAATATTATAGGCGCGATGATTACGGGATCATATGTGACTAAAACGATGAAATCCAATTCAGACATTGATATTTTCTTTCTAGGAAGCGATCCTGAGAAATCAATAAGGGGTAGAGAATACTTCATGGGTGTGGAATTTGAGTATTTTATATCACCAGAATGGAAATATTATGACCGCATCAATACCGATTTGACAGCAATTAGAATTTATTCTAAAGGAATCATAATTCTTGATTCTGAAGGAAAATTTGAAGAAATCAGTAAACGTGCCACAATGAAAATCGATACATATAACGGTGTTATTGAAGAAGTACATCGATCCGATTATAAATTTTATGTAGAAACGATTTTTCATGATGGCATTGATATGTTCGATTCTGGTGAACTCTCTGACTTTGTTTTTTTTACTTCTGCTTCTTTGAATAATCTATGCAATATCGTTTGCAAAATGCGTAACAAGTTGCCAATCTACATTAAGAACGGTGTAAGTGAAATGAAAACGATCGATATTGCGTTTGGAATTCTTGTAGAGTCATTCATACTAATCGATTATAGTAGCCAAGAAAAAAGGGATCTTTGGGAGCAAATCTGCAGTTATGTGCAGAACCTGCTAGGAGACTCTGATATTTCATTTTATGAGAGTGTTCAATCAATTAAAGAAAAATAATTGAGTAATTGGAGGGCACATCTTGAATAGAATCATTATAAGACACATTATTTTTGTTTGTGTGTTTGCAACACTTGTTGTGTTAAGCGGTTGCAGTCAGGGAAAAGATATTATCGTTGAAGAACCTATATTAGAAGAACCTATATTAGAAGAACCTATAGCAGTT
Organism: Acidaminobacteraceae bacterium; assembly: GCA_942493125.1. GTDB lineage: Bacteria > Bacillota > Clostridia > Peptostreptococcales > Acidaminobacteraceae > Fusibacter_C. The sequence goes on from OW818667.1 coordinate 3,533,209, forward strand.
GTAAGCGAAGAGGTTGTACGCGCTATTCCTTATGTCTATCCAATTAATGATGGCATCACGTTAAGTGTTGATCCACAGGTGGAATTATTGTTCCTAGCAGCAGATTATAAAAGTGATGTACCACAACAATATTTGAAAAATACGGCGTATATCAAGGATGCTCGAAAGGTTTTTGAAACCTCAAAAGATGATGACTTCTTCCAGCTTTTAGATCAACTATTAGTTAATGGATTTAAATTTGGCCAAATGACAAGTGCATTGAACCTCTTTACAGATTACAATTTGAAAAAACAAATTGATTTGTCGGGTTACACAATGCAGGAGCGTTCTTACTTAGAAATAGAAGAGGATCTGATTTGGCTTATGAAGAAATTCAGAGAACAAAGCAATTTCGACAGTTTTTTTATGTCCTATGAGACTCTTTACAACAAACAGTTGAAATTAGCAGGTCAAAGAATTACTCGTACCAAAGTGATTGAGAGAATGGAAGCGTTTTTTGGACAACCACTTGAAAATATTACCATAGCATTCACACCATATGCAATTTATGCACAGAGTACAACGCATCTTTTAAAAGATGGAAACGCTGATACTTTGGTTACAATGCCTGTGGCAGATACCGACATTGAGTTTATAACTGTTCTAGTCCATGAGTTATCACACAGGTATATTGATGTTGAGACACAGAAAAATCAAAGTCTAGTCGCAAAAAGTGAATGGCGCTATAAGCCTTTTGAATTGCCTCAGTTAAATGAAATTTATAGCAATTGGAATCTTGTATACAATGAGTATATGGTAAGGGCCGTTACTTGCATTATAATTGGTGAAATTTATGGCGAGGGAGAAATGAAAAAGCAAATCGATTCGGAAGTTTCGGACGGATTTTCAGATATTGATGATGCTATAAAATTATTTTCAGCCTATCAAGTTAATCGAAAAGAGTTCAAGACTTTTCAAGAATTTTCCACAATTTTATTGGAAGAATTTTCAGTGCAGGAATAGTTCGAAATAGTAGCGTTGAATGCATGTATTTGGAGGGTGAAATGAAAGAATTTAAACTCATATGCTTTGATTTAGATGAAACTCTAATTCGTGAAAGGCACTCTGTCATGATTCCTTGCATTATTAATGGGAAGTCTATAGAGCACGACATGATACAAAAGAGGGAAGAAGCAAATGAAATCGACTACAAAATCGCGGATTATCTACGTGCTGAATTGTTAACGGGGCTAAAGGAATCAAAAATAATGAAAGAATTCCTTGAGATTGCTAAACCCATTAAAAATATTAAAGAAACAATTACACGTCTGCAAAAACAAGGCATGAAGTGTATATTAATAACAGTTGGGCCTGTTCAAGTTGCTAAAGTGGTAAGTGACCTATATGGATTTGACGGCTATTATGGCAGTACATATGAAGTGGTTGAAGGCGTGTTCACGGGCAGAATCAATCAATATGTAAGTTCAGAAGAGAAGATAGATTGCTTGATTGACTATTGCAATAAAGAAAATGTTGAGCCTTTTGAGTGTATATCTGTTGGCGATGGCGCGACAGATATACCGCTATTTAAGTACTGTGGAAAGTCTATTGCGATAAACAGTACAGAAAAGGTAAAGAGAGAAGCGACACATTGGATTGATACGGATGATTTATGGGATATTTTTAGTTTGATATAACGGGGAAAGTGTTACAAATCTCAAATAAAACAAAAAGCGGAGTAAAAAAATATGATAGAACTGTTTTCAGGTGAGAGAGATCTTCTAACTAACTTTTCAATACCAAATGATGAAGTATGTATTTGGTCGTGTATCGAAGGTATTATGGGGCGTGCATGGGTCAATGACATCAATAAGCCATTGTATGGCATCGTTGCTGTCGCTGACTTTTTATTTTTATTTGGACAAGTACCTGATGTATTCAGTGGTGAACTAATCAATATCATTGAGACACTAGGCAAAAATCAAATTATTGTATCAGAGAACCCAGATTGGGAAAATGGCATTATGAATGCAATACAAGTGAATATCGTACGTTTTAAGCGCTATTCATTTCACTGGGAACCAGATATCTTTGATAAGAAACGCCTTTCGGAATTTGCACAAGGTAAGGATGATGGCTATGACGTTGTTCCATTTACTATTGAGATTGCCGAAAAAGCACTTCTTAGTAGCTTTACAGCAGATTTTTGCATGTTTTTTGAAAACCCTGAAGCATTTCTCAAGCAGGGTATTGGGTATTGTATCTTCAAGGATGATCAAATTGTTGCTGGCGCTTCTTCTTACAGTTCATGTAAGGGTGCAATTGATATTACTATTGGAACGATAAAAGAGTACCGAAGAAAAGGGCTTGCAATAAAATGTGCATCTAGGTTAATCTTGGCATGTCTTGAGAGAGGCATCTATCCAAGATGGGATGCAGCAAATCTAGAGTCAGTTGCGTTGGCTGAAAAGCTTGGCTATCGATTTAAAGAAGAATATCAGGTATTTACAATAAAGTAGCTAAATATTAATGAAACGTAACAAACTATTTGACACGAGTAAACCCCAGTGATATATTCAAATTAAAAGAGCGAGCGCTCGCTCGATGCAAGGAGGAGTTATGGAGCGAAATTTTTCTATTACGAACTACCCAGATGCCACAGCTGTGGATCAACAGCTTGACGTACTCATTTCAAAGCCGATTTACTCAATAAGCGCCGAAGCACTTGAAGCTTATGAAGCAACATACTACGCTCAAAAATGTGTCAAGTCAAAAGAGATGATCGAAAAAGCACAAGAGATTATTCCAGGTGGTGTTCAGCATAATTTGGCTTTCAACTATCCGTTTCCTTTAGTGTTCACTAAAGCTGAAGGGGCATTTCTCTTTGATATCGACGGGAACCAATATTATGACTTTCTGCAGGCGGGTGGACCGACTGTTTTAGGAAGTAATCCAATAGAGGTGCGCAGTAAAGTTATTGAGCTATTAAACGATTGTGGGCCAAGTACAGGGCTTTTTCATGAGTATGAATATAAGATTGCGAAGAAGATTTCAGAGAGCATAGACTCCGTAGAGATGTTTAGAATGCTTGGTTCCGGTACTGAAGCATGCATGGCTTCCATAAGAGTAGCGAGACTGGCGACGGGTAAGAAAAATATTGTTAAAATGGGTGGTGCCTATCATGGATGGAGCGATCAATTGGCATATGGCATCCGCATTCCAGGATCAAAATGGACGCAAGCACATGGTGTGCCGCGTTATATATTTAAGAACACGCAAGAATTCTTTCCGAACGATCTTAAAGACCTTGAAAGAAAATTGAAGCGGAATACGATACGCGGTGGTACAGCGGCGGTTCTCATTGAACCACTTGGACCTGAAAGTGGTACGACACCTGTGTCAATGGACTTTAATAAAGGCGTTGAAGCACTTTGTCGAAAATATGGTGCGCTTTTGATCTTCGATGAGGTTGTGACGGGCTTTAGAGTCGGCATGTCTGGAGCTCAGGGGTATTTTGGCGTTAGTCCAGATCTGACCATATTTGGAAAAGTCGTTGCTGGCGGTTATCCGGGTGCAGGTGGCCTTGGTGGCAAAACGGAATACATGAAATATTTATCTGCGGGCATTGCAGGTGGACCAAAACAAAAGAAAGCGCTTGTGGGTGGAACAATGGCGGCTAATCCACTGAGCTGTGTGGCGGGTTATCATACGCTATGTGAGATTGAGAGAACAGATGCAATACGTCATGCAGGTGCAATGGGCGACCGTTTGACAAATGGGCTTAAACGTCTTATTGAAAAATACGATTTGCCATTTGTAGCTTTCAATCAAGGTTCTATTTGCCATCTAGAAACAGTTGGGACGACGCATTTCTCACTAAACTGGAAAAAACCGTGGACGATCCCTGAGGTTATCAGACTCACTTCTATAAGGAAAAAAGAGATGGAGCATATGGGCGCCGCTTATATGGCAGAGGGGATTGTAACCCTTGCGGGCAGCAGACTTTACACGAGTGCAGCCTACACGGAAGATATGATTGACGACGTGTTGGTTAGATTTGAACGCGTATTTAAAAATGTCAAAATGATCGTCTGATGAACACGGTGAGGAGATAGCCATGGGGGAAAAAGGGTTAACTGAAAATGGCGCAATTGAGATTGTAAACGCGAAAGAAAGTGTGGTTCGCGCTGGACATAGACTGATAGAAGCAGGGCTTATAGCGCGCACATGGGGAAATGTGAGTTGTAGAATCGACGACAGTCACTTTGCAATCACGCCGAGCGGTCGTGATTATTTAAGTTTGACGATAGAGGATATCGTGATCGTGCGCATAGATGATTTAAGTTACACAGGTGTCGTGAAACCTTCTGGAGAGAAAGCGGTTCATGCAGAGATATACAAAGCGCGACCTGACATCTGGTTTGTGATTCATACGCATCAGGAAAACGCCTCGGTGATTAGTACTTTAGGGCTTGATGAGATCAATTTAGAAAGTTGCATCGAGAGTGGCACTGGCATCGGCATCAACTTCAGCCCCGACCCAACGTACAAACTGCTTGGCAACAAAATCATTTGTGCAGCATATGGTCTACCAGGCACAAAAAAACTGAGGCGATCAGTAGGCGAAGCGCTATCAAAATCAAATGGCAATGCCATCATTATGAAAAACCATGGCGCCGTATGTTTTGGTGTTGACGATGAGTCCGCGTTTCAGGCAGCGATGGAACTTGAGAAAGCGAGCAGTGCATTTATCAAGAATCGTTTTTTGACAGTCAAACCCGATGCCCTATCTGAGATTGAAGCCATGAGACGTTTTATTGGTTCATATGTGAATCCGCTTTTAATTGGTGCCTCTATGAACCCTGAGGCATTACGCTATAACAGCGCACGCAACTCGAGCGGGTTTGCGATAGAGGATGCACAGGGACATGTTACTCAAGTCGACCTGCCACAGCAAAACCTGAATCAACATGATTTGAATCAACATGATATAACGCAGCTAGACAAGTCGATGTCTGATGTTATAAAGATTCATCGCGACATCTATCTGAAAACACCAAAGAACAATTTTATAGTACATTCTGAAACGCCATATACATTAGCATTCTCTGAAGTTGGAGATACGCTACTACCATTTGTAGATGACTTTGCGCAAATTATTGGAACCAAGGTAAAAACCGTTTCTGCTAGGTCACATGATATTGCAAATGCGCTGAGCCATTCGTCAGCAGTATTTATCCAAGGTCATGGCGCACTTTGTACAGGTGAGACCAAAGGCGATGCACATGCGGTGCAGATGATCCTGGAGAAAAATGCCAAGGCCAAAATATGCGGCATGCTTTTCGATGGAAATGCGCCTCTCAGCTGGATTGATACGCATTTAATGCGCGTCGTTTATCTTAAAAAATACGCCAAACAGATAGACGGGGGGCGTCTATGAGCCTATACGTGATGACTTATGATGTCGGCACAACGGGCATTAAAACGTGTATCTTTGATGTGGAGGGCGCCATTCGATTGGTTCATTCTGAAGTCGAGGGTTACGGATTGTATATAGATGAAAAAGGTGGCGCTGAGCAAGATCCCGACGAGATTTGGCAGGCTATGTGTGCATCAACAAAGCGCGCTTTGAGTGGTAGTGGTTTGAGAAGTGAGCAAATTGCTGGGCTTTCATTTTGTTCACAAATGCAGGGACTCGTCCTCGTGGACGCATCTGGCAACCCGATTCGCAGAATCATGAGTTACATGGACCAAAGGGCAAATCGCGAACTCAAAGTAGGCATCACCCATGGGCTTAAAGTGTCCGGGTTAAATGCAATCAAGCTCTTCAAATCCATACGCATCACAGGCGTCGTCGCTGCCAGTGTCAAGGATCCCGTCTGGAAATACAATTGGGTGAAGCGCAATGAACCAGATAATTTTGCGAAAATCTACAAATGGCTCGATGTGAAAGAATACTTGATCTTAAAATGCACTAACCAATTTGTCATGACGAAAGACAGTGCCTTTAGCACGATGCTTTACGATATCAGAGCAGGTAAAAATGCTTTCAGCACAGAAATTTGCGAGATGCTGGGTGTCGAGAGAGCGCATTTGCCTAAAATAGTAAGTGCCATCGATCAGGTTGGCACATTGACGTCGAAGGCAGCTCGCCAACTCGGGTTATCCATTGGGACGAAAGTATTTGGTGGAGGCGGTGATGCGTCACTAATCGGCATAGGAGCAGGCGCTGTAGACGTGGGCAGTACGCACATTTACTCGGGCACCTCAGGTTGGGTTTCAACAGTCGTCAAAGACCGTAAGCTCGACCTCACAGCCATGATTGCGTCCATCGTAGGTGCAAATGACGAAACCTTCAATTACTTTTCAGAACTCGAAACGGCAAGCAAGTGTCTAGAATGGGTCAAAGACCACTTGGCACTTGATGAAATCAATATCTATTTGGACAAAGTGAGCGTTTCAGATACCGAAGACAGCCTCTATAAAAATTTATTCGATTTTATGATGAGCGAGATTAAAGATGTGCCAGCGGGTAGCGATGGGGTTATTTTTACGCCATGGCTTCATGGCAATCGGTGTCCCTTTGAGGATCCGAACGCACGTGGCATGTTCTTCAACATCAGCCTTGAAACGGGTAAACGCGACATGATTCACGCCGTTTTGGAGGGCATCTGCTATCACCTAAGGTGGCAATTGGAGGCTCAGGAAAAGAAAATTGTGACCTCGAAGACGATACGGTTTGTCGGTGGGGGCGCGCTCTCTGAGCTGACGTGTCAGATTCTTGCAGACGTGCTCGGACGAGAGATTGAAACCATTGAAAATCCACAAAATGTGGGGGCAAAAGGCGCAGCCATTATAGTTGCTGTTGGACTGGGCGCTTTGGATAATCTTTCAGAGGCGAGTCGATGCATCAAAGCCGATAAAACGTATTATCCAAATGGCAATCACAAAAAAGTACATGATCGCAATTTTGAAGCCTTTAAAAAGCTTTATCTGAACAATAAAAAAATATTTCGCATGCTCAATCAATCCGACATTTGAGATCAGACATTCTTAGCAGCTACTAAGCAAAAATGCACATCAAATCATATGCACATCAATCAATAATTGTCATATGAAGCAAAGATGGAGAGGATGGTGGCACCAATGATGGAAGCGAACGCAGTACCGATAAACGAAAAGGACAGAGGGTTATCAAAATATAGATGGGTAATCCTAGCGGCGATTTTTCCGATGATTATATCAACAGAAATGATGTGGCTCACACTTGCACCAGTTAACAGCATGGCCAGGGATTTTTATGGCGTCAGCAGTTTTAATATCGACCTATTATCCTTGAGTTACATGATTATGTTTATCGTTTTTTCAATACCGGCATCATGGGTGGTCGACCGTTTTGGCTATCGACAGTCACTGATCATCGGTGCGCTACTGACCTCAGTTTTTGGTGTGGCACGCGCTATCTTTTCAGACAATTTTGCGTTGGTGATTACAGCTCAATTTTTAATCGCCATCGGTCAGCCATTTTTACTCAATATCTCTACGAAAGTACCTGCAAACTGGTTTCCTGCCAATGAACGCTCGACGGCTGCAGGGATTTTGACCATGGCACAATACGTCGGATTTGCGATTCCCATGCTCTTATCGCCAATATTAGCGGAAAGTCAGGGCATCCCATTTGTGCTTGAAGTATTTGCTGGCGTAGCAGTTGTTTCAGCGTTCATAAGCATCGCGTTAACGAGAGAAAAGCCACTAATGCCACCGCCTGGACCAGAACTCCCAAAAGAGGACTTAAGTCTCCGCTCTATGAAGAAGCTATTCAAAAATCGCGCGTATTTAACGGTGCTGACGGTTTGTTTCATTTCTATCGGGATATTCAATACGGTTTTGACTTTGATTGAAACGATTTTGATCCCAAGGGGCATCACCTCTGCTGAAGCTGGAATCATAGGCAGTGTGTTTGTTGTAGCCGGAGTCGTTGGCGCGGTTGTGTTGCCAATACTATCTGATCGAAAAGGCGTTCGGAAGCCATTTTTTGTGGCCTCAATCATCCTATTGATACCTATCTATTTAGGCTTTACATTTATATCGAGTTTTGTTATTCTCGCAGTAATCGCCGGCATTGCAGGATTCTCAACCATGGGCGTTGCACCGATTTTGTTCCAACATGGCTCTGAAATGGCGTATCCGATCCAAGAAGGGACGTCTCTGGGGATTATCTTGCTAATGGGTCAAATCTCTGGTATTGTGTTCGTATATTTGTTTGAAGTACTCAAACAGGCTTCAGGTGCGGTGACGATACCGATGCTGCTCATCGTATTCGCGACACTGATAGAATTGCCTGTGATTTTAAAACTTAAAGCATCAAGTTCATAAAGAGGTGACTATGACAGATTTAAAAGCGCATAAAGAAAAAAATAAGTTCCATAAGGATACTTTCGATAAAACGTCCGAAGAAAGAAGGCAAAACGTCCTCGCGATCGCACTCGATGAGTTTGCCTCAAAGGGCTATAGTGCAACGAGCATCAACGATATCGCAAAAAAATCTGGCGTGAGTATCGGTGCGATGTACAGCTATTTTGCTTCCAAAGAAGACTTGTTTTTAACCATCGTCAATGAAGGACGCGTTCTCATGGTAGATACATTAAGTGGCATTGGAGAAAATAGTCGTGACGTATTCGATTGTATTGAGAAAATGCTCATCGCATCCCGTACCTTTGCGATCCAGCATGAACAGTTGAATCAAATCTATCTAGACCTCACCACTCAAGCCCTGTCACCACTTGCTTTAAGATTGTCTAGCTCACTGGAGAATGTGACGCCGGTCCTCTTATCGGGTATCATCGAGAAGGCAAAAGCGGATGGGTTAGTAAGTGACCGTGTGGATGCAAAAATTGCTTCGTTTTGTATTGATAATATATTCATGATTTATCAATTCTCATTTTCTTCGGATTATTATAAAGAGCGTATGAGACTATATCTCGGCGATGAAAGCCTTGCGGATATCCTGGAAGTTGAAGCCAAAATCGTGCAGTTCATAAAACGCGCAATCCTAAATGCAGTGTGAAGCAGAATTAAGACCAGTTACTGGGGAGTAACTGGTTTTTTTATTGAATCCATACATGAGAATTACATTAGAATTTCATTAATGGAAATAATTGTGTGCCAATGATGTACAAAGAAAGCAGTGATAATGGTATAATTATTGATAGAACGAAAGCTAGAAAAGTATACTAGGAGGCCAAACATGCGCACGGTAGAAGTTATTACAATTGTTATTTTATTCTTAATATCATTTGGAGCTTTCATAATGGGATACTTCCAATTTAAAGAAAAGGGTATCTTGTTTAATAATGCTTATCTATATGCGTCAAAAGAAGAGCGTGCCACGATGAATAAAAAGCCGCATTATCGACAAACCGCAATCGTATTTGCCTCAATCGGTTTCATATTCTTATTAAATGCGGTGGAACTAATCTTCAGAAGTGGTTGGTTATTTCTTGTCGTATTCGGACTGATGATTCTATTGATTATTTATGCCATAGTGTCGTCTATTATGATTGCACGAAAAAATAAAGGTAACGTTTGAGATGAAAAAGCGTACTTGGATTATAATAAGCGCAGTTGTTTTGATTAGTATCTTTGCATTGGAAGCTACATATTTTGACAAACTCAAAGAAATCACGACAAGACCAGAATTTAAAACCGTCGTAATGTACGATGCTTTTGCTGAATTTATAAGCAAATCGAAGGAACAAAAAAATATGATACAGCTGTTTTCTATAAAGAGCTTATCTTAGATTCGGTTTATGAGGATTTTATATACGGTGGGGAATATGCGGTGCTCGCTGATCGTTATATTGGTAGAACCATCAAGGATCATGATGACTTAGCTTATAAATTGGGGCTCTTTAAAGATAAAAATGTTGAAATGATTGTTAATGACGCTTTATCGAAGAGTAATTCACACTTGGCAGGTATCAATACAACTGTTTACATCTTCCCAAGTGTAGGAGATTATGAGCAAATGACAGATCCATTTGGTGGTGTTGCGGGGGTCACAATAGGTCAAGGTAAACTCTTGATTTTAGTTGATCCTACAGTTGAAAATTGGGAATCAGTGCTTTCATATGTCGTTGCGCATGAATACCATCATAGTATATGGACGTCAAAACAACTTGAAGAGAAAAGCTTTACATTATTGGACTATTTAGTATTTGAAGGCAGGGCAGATTCATTTGCACATATTGTTTACCCTGAGGTGGAAGTACCTTGGTCCTCAAGTTTAGAATTAAGTACAGAAAAAACGATGTGGGATTATATTGACGGTCAGCTTAACTCTTCAAATAGTGATTTGCTCAATAAAGTAATGTTCGGTGACGGTATGGACTATCCTCATTGGAGCGGCTATACAATTGGGTATCACATTGTACAAAACTATCTTGAAAAGAATCCTGAAGTTAATGTTGAAGCATGGACAAATATGTCTTCAAGCGATATTTTGGAAAAAAGCGGGTATGTTAAGAGTCAAAACTAAAAAAAGTCTCATGTATTTTTGATTTTGGAGGAAAAAATGATAAAAAAATTTGAATCAAGTGATCTGAAAGCGTGTGCTGAAATTATGATGTCCGTCTATAACAATGAGCATTGGCAGTGCCAGTGGACATTAGAGACGGCACAAAGTTACTTGCAGGATTATGTAGAATGCAAGAAATTTGTCGGTTTCACGCTTTGGCTAGATGACGTCATCAAAGGCGCAATATTCTGCCATGAGAAGGTTTGGTGGAATAACAGCGAAGTATTTGTCGATGAAATGTTTATCGCCCCAGAGCTTCAGAGACAAGGTTATGGCGCTCAACTGCTTGATGCCGTTGAAAATCATATCAAAGCGCATCAATTGGCTGGGTTTACATTGTCGACGAACCGCTATACACCAGCGCCGAACTTTTATAGAAAAAATGGCTTTTCCGATGCCGAGCATGTACTATTTATGTATAAAGAAGTATAATCAATCAAAAGGGGTGTAATTATGAAAGCAAATACAGTTATGTACAAAGGGATCAACATGGTTAAATATGAAATGAACTTCAAGGAAAAATTTATGCTCGAAACGTTTAAGAAAGAGCTTCCTGAGACATTTAAGGAAAACGCATTTGATCTTGGCAGATTTTCGGATGAAAATGAATTTAAATTTAAATACCATAGCAAAATGGGTTTCTTTGTATTGTATAAGAAAAACGATAATTATGAACTCGTTCCAGGTTTTCCTGTAATGAATAAAGACAGCGCAAAGAGATTGTTGCTTACAAGTTCATTTGAAGGTTGATTATGAAAAATGCTTTAATCGTCTATTATACTGGAACTGGCTCTACAAAGCTCGTTGCAGAAGAAGTCCGAAGCAATTTATCCGTGAAAAATGTAACGGCTGAAATGCACAGACTCACCGCGGCATCGAAAGATGACCTCATTAATAAAGCAATGACATGTCAGTCATTGATATTGATCTATGCGGTCCATGCCTTCAATGCACCTGATCTCGTCTATACGTGGTTAAAAGAACTGGATGAACAAGGTCATGTTGCTGACGGGATTCAGAAAAGTGCAATGGTGATCTCTGTGTCAGGTGGTGGTGATATGCTTAGCAACACGGCTTGTCGTGTGAAGGCGAAGCGCTACCTTGAAAAGAAACGGTTCAAAGTCGTAACTGAAGCGATGGTGACGATGCCCAACAATTGGATGTCTGCCACACCAGATGATATTTCAAAAGCTTTGATAGGTATCATGCCTAAAAAAGTCGATCAGTGGGTAGATGCTTTCCTACAAAATAAGGCTGTGGGTGTATTGCCGACAAAAGCTATCGATCGAGCGATCTCGTCGCTTGGACGTCTTGAAGTCAAAGGTGGCATACAGTTCGGTAAAAACATCAAGGTCAGTGAGGCCTGTAATGGGTGCGGCTGGTGTGCAAACAATTGTCCGGCGAACAACATCACGATGGTTGAGAGTGGCAGTTTAGAAAATAATGTGCAGAGGTATCATGAGATCCCCACCTTCGGACAAGTGTGTCATTTTTGTCTAGGTTGTATTTATGGCTGCCCACAAAAGGCTCTGACGCCGGGGAAGATGAAATTTGCCGTGATTCCTACGGGTTATCCACTGAAAAAATATATGCAGCAACCAGAGGTGCCTCTAACTGAGACTGAGATTATGACGCAGCTAAAAGGCGTATCTTGGAACGGCGTTAGGCGGTATTTGGAGGATAAAAATGACTGTTGATGAACTAAGAATCGATATTTCCAAAAGAGGTAAACGTGGATTACATTTTATAATTACATCTGTTTTTATTTGGAGTGCGATACTTGTTATAACGTTACTACCAATAGACTTGATTACGAAAAATTTACTGACATTTTGTATAACTGCACCACTTGTACCGCTTGCTTATATGATTTCAAAGATTATTAAAGCCGAGTTTTCAGCAAAGGATAATCCATTAAATAGTCTTGGGATATTGTTTTCAATGAATCAATTTCTCTATCTATTAATTGCAATGTGGGTCTATCCGACAGTACCAGGTAAAATGGTCATGGTTATGGCAATGATCTTTGGTGCGCATTTATTGCCTTTTGGATGGTTGTATAAATCGAAAGCTTATATAGTATTGTCAGTGCTGATCTCTATTACGGCAATGATTGTTGGTATTTTTTTTAGTGCTACTGTTGTATCACTGGTTATGGTTATATTTGAAATTTTATTTTGTATATGGCTGGTGATAGAAAATAAAGCTATTACATCTAGTTAGACTTTTAATGGAGGTGACGCTACAATGGCTAAATTAATCTATCCTATTAACGTATCATTGGATGGTTATATGGAAGATGAGAGTGGCAACATCGATTGGTCGATCTCAGATGACGACGTATTTGATTTCTGGATTGACTTCCAAAGGCCTATTGGAACCTACATCTATGGTCGGCGAATGTATGAGTCCATGGTCTATTGGGAGACGGCGAGCATTAATAGTTACCATCAACCGGAGGCAATACAAGAGTTCGCACAGATCTGGCGAAATGCCGAGAAGATCGTGTATTCACAGACACTTCAGTCGGTTACTAGTGCCAAGACAAGAATCGAACGTGATTTTAATCCGGAGGAGATTCGTAAGCTAAAAGAATCATCAGATGCCGATATTACGATTGGTGGCCCCGAGATTGCTGGACAGGCTATGAGAGCAGGTTTAGTTGATGAATGTCATCTGCTCGTTAATCCGATCGTCTTGGGTGGCGGGAAGCGTGCATTACCAGATAACTTTCTAATGCGACTTGAACTAATCGGTGAACATCAATTTAAATGCGGTGTTGTTCATCTACACTACCGCGTAATCGTGTGATTGCGTGGATTTTTTTTGCGTTTTCACTGGAAATTTGGGTATCTATATGTGAAGCGGATTTGCTTCTATTCATAAGGAAGGTGAATAAATGAGACTTAATATTGAACCAGATGCAAGAACCTTGTTAAATAGAGATAATCACTCAGTGATAACTGTAGAATCAGATCAAGAGTGCGTCGATAATACTTGTTCAGAAATGGTCAATTATCCTGTCATCACATTCAAGACGCCAGATGTATCCGAAGAATGGAAATATGAAATGTTTTCAGTTGATGGTGTCACCGTCTATTTCGATAAAACATTGGAAACAGTACCAGAAGTCACTATTGCAAGAGAATCACACTTAATAAAAGATAAGATCATGCTTAAAGGTTTGGGTACACCGGAGCCAATAAGAAACATCAGACGATAAGAAATATTAACTACCACTGTTCAGTCAGCGGTAGTTTTTTTATGCTACAAACACGTATAAATACGGGGTACTTTGTATGTCAAACAGTGATACAATATAGTAGTGATAAGAAAGGAGGCCTCCTAATGAGTGATTCATTTAGTGTGACAATTGGTGAAGTTGACAAAGCAATTAGCATATTGATGGAAGTAGCTCAGTGGCGTCATGATATCGGACAAACGGTGTGGCTTCCGGACAGTTTAAATAAAACGCAGCTTACAAAAGGATTGAATGAAGAGAATTTTTGTGTTGGTAGAGTGAATGGGGAAGAGGCATGCAGTATGATTTTGCAGTGGCACGATGCATTCTGGGTCAATGCGAAGGATAATGAGGCCGGTTATATCCACAAACTTTGCGTAAAGCCACAATTCGCTGGAAGAGGACTATCGAAATTAATGGTTGCTTACGCGATTGAAGAAAGTCGCAAACGCGGCATGCAATATCTCAGACTTGATACGCGATGGGAAAATAAGAAGCTGTGCGAGTTGTATGAATCGATGGGATTCGTAATTGTAGACAAAATACAGGTTGGAGATCGATCATTAGCATTACTAGAGATGAAAATTGAGCGACTAAAAAAATCTATGTATCCAATATTAGAAAAATGAAAGACAGAAAAGGAGCGTAAAATGGAACCAGAAGTAAGTTTTGTAATGTTAAATTTCCATAGGCGATTGAAAAGAATATTAGGTAATAAGGTAAAAGATATTGTCATCCATGGATCAGCAGTGAATGATAGTTTTATCCGAGGTAAAGGAGACATTGATTTTCTCGTTTTGCTAAGTCAAGATGTTTCCGATGATGAATACGATGAAATCATAAAGTATCACCGAAAGTCGAGACTAAATCAAAACTTGGAATCTCAGCTTGAAGGAAGTTACATAGTGTTAAGTAAATGTTACAATAATATTGCTGGTGGCGTATATATTGGATCGACTGAATCACGGTGGAAGCGATTCACTGGCGATTGTTTTTCAAATCTGGATAAGGCCTATATACGTGCCTACAATTACTCGCTTTATAACGAAAAGTATATCGAACAACTGTTTAACTACAGCTGGGAAGATGTTAAATCTGAAATTAGAGTTAACACAGAAAAAACTTTAGCTTTATTAGAAAAATTGCCGGATTTTGATTTCAAATTGTACGCTCTACATACTGCTGTCAGAGGCTTTTATACTTATAATACGCATACTTTCGCGTCAAAATTACAGGCTTTGGAGATGATGGAAAATGATCTTGAATTTAGTGCACATCATGATTTCATAAGAAAGATAAAAGTCTACAAAAGTATGTTAAATGAAGAAGAAAAATTTGATATGGATAAGCTGGATTTGAGTCAGATTAATGAGATCGTTTTTGATATTCATAAGCGATTTAAAAGTAACGGAAAGATTGAAGAAAGAGTATAAAAGATAGACGGACAAAAAGCAAACCAGTTACCATGCAGAAGTCTCGGGGGTGGCGTGACATTAACTCTGCAATGGAACTGGTTTTATTCATAATGAATATATCAAAAAAATGAAATACCTTCATGAGAATTACATTAGAATTTCATTAATGGAAATATTTGTGTGCCAATAACCTATCGAGAAAACTATGATAATGATATAATTTTTATTAAGAGAATGATCAAGTCTGACTTTTGGAGAAATACATGAAAACAATCAAGGTAATGAGTGTATTTGGAACTAGACCTGAAGCGTCAAAAATGTGCCCAATTATAAAAGTATTGGAGAAATCGCCATATATTATTTCATCGGTACTTGTTACTGCACAGCATCGTTCAATGCTCGATCAAATGCTCGATGTTTTTAAAGTTTCACCTGATTTCGATTTAGATATCATGACACCTCGTCAGACTTCAGAAGCAGTCATGATAAAAGTGCTGGAAGGTGTTTGTGAAATCCTTCGAAGTGAAAAGCCTGATTTGATTTTAGTGCATGGAGATACAACAACAACTTATGCAGCAGCACTTGCTGGATTTTATTGCGGTGTTAAAGTGGGGCATGTGGAGGCAGGTTTGAGGAGTTTCAATAAATTTGAGCCTTATCCTGAAGAAATGAACCGTGCGCTCGTGACAAGATTAGCTGATATAAATTTTGCACCAACGTCCCTTTCAAAGGAAAATCTTATTAATGAAAACATTGATAGTAATTCAATTTATGTCACGGGGAATACGGCAGTTGACTGCATAAAATACTCTATATCGGATGATTATGTGTTTGAAAACGAAGTACTTCGCAGCCTTGATTTTAATAATAAAAAGATAATCGCAATGACAGCGCATAGAGGTGAAAATCTCGGAGAACCACTAGAAAATATATGCAGAGCGATAAGAACCATTACACAGGAATATGAAAATGTGGAAGTTGTGTATGCCGTCCATTTGAATCCAGCCGTTCAAGAAACTGCGAGAAATATCTTAGGTGGCTTAAATAATGTTCATTTAATTGATCCAATAAATATGGTTGAAATGCATAATTTAATGAGAAGAAGTTCATTCATTATGACTGATTCAGGTGGGTTACAAGAAGAAGGACCAGCGATGAACAAGCCAGTTGTAGTATTAAGAAATGTAACTGAGAGACCAGAAGGCCTCTCAGCAGGAACTTTAGTTTTGGCTGGAACAGATGAAAATAGAATTTTTAACGTGGCATCAGAACTCATCACTAACGCCCAATTATATAACTTGATGGCATATGCGAAGAATCCTTATGGGGATGGTTGTGCATCAGAACGAATACTCAATGGAATTCTGCACTATTTTGGTTTAGAAAGTGAAAGACCAATTGATTTTGAATAATTATGGAACTCAGGAGAATCACGTGATACGTAAAGCTAATATTGATGATAAAGAAACAATTAGGCAATTAATTGCCATGATGATTTGTGACAAGGATCATGAAAAAGTTTCACATGAAGTCATAGAGGATTTATATAAGTTTGAGAACAATCGAATTTTTGTTTTAGAAGAGAATGATATCGTTCATGGCTATATTGTATTGAAGATCAATCCCTTTGAAGGTGGCGGAAATTTAGGTGAAATCGTCTTTTTAGGCGTTGATGAAACGTCTAGAAATAAAGGCTTTGGTATAGAACTCGTTGATTATGTTGAAACATATGCAATAAAAGAAAATATTAGAAAACTGTATGTTAAAACGAATCCAGACAATAAGAGAGCCGTATGTTTTTGGATTAAAAGGAACTATCAGTTTGAAGCAAGAATGAAAAATTTTAGTGATACCAACATTGATGATTATTATTTAGGTAAGGAGATCAATCCAAATGAAAAACGAAAATAAACCTTACAAAATATTTTTCGCACATAGCGGTGGTGGACAAAGTGGCCCAGGAGAAGGCAGTTATGATTTAGTCGCTTACCTTCGAAGAGTACTTTCAGATGATTTTGAAGTGCATTTTCCCTTAATAGAGGATCCTGAAGATCCTACCTATGACATGTGGCAAAAGATGTTGTCAGTTGAGCTGACAACGATTGAACAGCCCATAATTCTTATTGGACATTCGTTGGGAGGCTCGATGCTCCTTAAATACCTGTCTGAAGAGAGACCCAATATTGAGATCTCAGCAATATTCTTAATTGGGACACCACTCTGGGCAAGTGACGGTTGGAATATAGAGGATTACATTTTGAAGGAAAATTTTGAAACTGAACTGAGAGCAATTAACAAAATTTTTCTTTATCATTCTAATGAAGATGCCATTGTTCCATTTGAACATTTAGACTTTTACAAACGTGCATTTCCAGAAGCAACGGTCAGAGTCATAAACGGTACTGACCATGCTTTTGCAGACGGACTTCCCGAATTGGTTACCGACATTAAGTCAGTTATTTCGTAGAGCTAAATATGACATCTGGAGGATCAAAGAATATGGACAGAGCTTTTGATATTTTATTAATTGGTGGTGCGAGTGGCGTGGGAAAAAGTCACATAAGCTATCAACTGTCGAAAATTTATGAGATGAACGTCGTTCAAGTGGATGATTTCCAATGTATCGTGGAGCATTTTACAAAAGAAAAGGATTATCCGATTTTCCATTATTGGAAAAATCACTTTGAAGAAGCCATAAATCAACCTATCGAGAAAAAACTCGAAATCATGATAAGCTACGCCAATGAATTATCTGGCGTCTTGGAACTGGTTATCAAGAATCACTTGGAAGAAGATAGACCGATGATTTTGGAAGGTGATTTTATCTCGCCGCTATTATGTAAAAAACTGCTACAAGATAATGAAATCAATACTCGAATCAAATGCTTGTATATAATCGAAAACGATAAGGAACAGATCATACAAAACTATCTCACTCGTGAAGGCAGCATACAAGCTGACAGAAGTGAATTGAGCTTGCGCTACAATAACTGGATAAAGGATCAGATTGAGGGCACGGAGATTATTGGTGTAGAATCGACACCTTGGGAAACTACTATAGAAAGAGTTTGTGAATTGATTGATAAGGAGTAATTATGTGGGCATATAGAACAGAAACATTTGTTTCAATATTTGACAACGAAAAGTCTATCAAAATTAAAAGCAATCGATTATTAGAGAAATATGGGGATGAAGGCTGGGAACTAGTCAACTTCCAGTGTGTTGGAGCTTTTGGATCCATGATGGTCTTTGTTTTCAAAAAACCGGTAATCAAATTCTGATTAGACTGTATTTTAGGAGGTAAACACGTGATGCGTTTTGCAATATTACTACTATTGAGCATGGTTTTATTTTCAGGATGTGGTGCGAGAACAGAACCTATTCAGGCACCAATAGCCACAGATACTATAGAAACGACAGAAGTCATTCAGGTTCCGACAACTGTTGAAACTGAAACCATGGAACAACTACTTGAGATTGAACTAATTGAAGATAGTATGAAAGATCCATATGGGGTGGCTGTAAATTCACAGGGTCATATTTACGTAAGTGATATGGGGAACGATCGGGTTTTGATATTAGATGAAACCGGATCACTGATCGGTAAATGGGATAAAAAGGGCAGCTTAGAAGGCGAGTTCAACTCTATGGGCTTTGGTGGAATCGCAATTGACTCTGAAGACAATGTCTTTGTGGTTGACAATGGTAACTACCGCATTCAGAAATTCGATAAAGACGGCAATTTTATTGCTCAATGGGGCTCTTATGGAACAGAAAATAGTCAGTTTGTACGTGCCATCGGCATAGCCGTTGACGTCGATGGTAATGTGTATGTGACCGATGATGGTAATCCTTATGTACAAAAGTTTGACAATGACGGTAACTTTCAGATGCGATTTGGAGGATCCGGAAATGGCGAGGGACTATTCAGACATGCCACAGGAATAACTGTTGATACAAGTGGAAATATCTTCGTTGCTGATTACGAAACCAAATTCGTACAAAAATTTGATGGCAGTGGAAACTTCATAACTTCCTGGAAAATGGGCGAGGATATCGGTGTTTCTGGCACGCCTGAGGGTCTCGCTGTAGACGAAGAAGGTAATGTCTTTGTTACCGATTATGATTTGGGACGTTTGCAAGTGTTTGATAATGATGGTAATTTTTTATGGGCAATGGGCGAAAAAACGATAAGCTCTAATCCGTTTAATCGACCAACTGCCTTAGCATTCGATGGCAATGGTAAATTGATTGTCGTGAATCAGTTAACGGGTAAGTTGAGTGTAGTCGAACTACCTTAGCATTTTAGATCTAGAGAATTATTGATGAAACCTTGAGGAGCTGAGTATATGAAAAAAAGAAAATTGATCTATTTTTCAGGGATAGTCATCATGCTACTAATAGCGATTTTTCTTAATGGTGGTATCACGAAATCCGAATATCCTGATGATTTTAACTTCACCTATACATTTGGTGCGAATGGTAAAGAATCTATAGATACTTACAAAAATATTTTGACATATGACTCTGTAGATGGTCTTCTTGAACTCGAATTCAAACTTAGCAAGGAAGAGAAAAATAGGATTTACCTTAAAATGGTTGAGAATGCTTTTATGAGCTCTCCGAACTCATTTCCCATTCTCAACAAAGAGACCTTTGATCCAACTGGCAGGTCAACATTAAAGTCTGAGTTTTCTGGTTCTGAGAATCATGTGGGTTGGAGCACGTATAATATCGATCTAACAAATTTAGAAGATCCAACAAGAGGGAACCGAGATCTTACTGCAGTACAAGAAATTGGCACTTTGATTGAACAAATTATTTTAGAAAAAACCAAGTCTATGAATTTACCTGAAAAGAATTTATATTTGTAAAATCTGATTCAAGAAGGTGGCGTTTAACATGAAACTAAAACGAATGTTGTTCGCTTTATCAGTTAGCACCATATTGCTCACTTCATGCAATTCACGTGAAGATGTGACGCATATGAGCCAAGAACAAATGACCGAGTATGTGAAGGAAGCAATTGATGAACCCATTACATTTGTCAGTAACACAGGCAATGCTGAAGACCCAGTCGTGACATACGTCTATAAACTTGACGATAGAGACATAACCTTTGAAGCGACATCCGTCATAACAGCGCTAGGCGTTGATGGGTCGCGTTTTGGAAATTATAATGAAGAAATATATATCTACTATGAAGAGGGCATCACCAAGTCAGATCATTATTCGAAAGAAAGAATTCGAATTGCAAACGCCCTAGATATTGATGAAGAGGATGAGAATTTTGTTTTATCAATTATCAATGTTGAAAACTACGAGGACATTGGCAAACTCGCACAGTACGCCGTTGAGCTCGACACGCTTTATGGCTTCAATGAAATCAAGCCCGAACGCATGACACCCATTAATTTAGGTGCACTTTCATTTAGTGATCCAGGAAATTCCATTGAAGGACCAAGATTTTCAACAAATAAAAAAGAGCGCTTGGTATATGAACAGGTTTATAATGAAATTGTAGCAGCGTATATTGCACAGTTAATTCAGTTTGATCAAACGGATGAAACGATTCCTGAGGAGGTTTGGAACCAATATGCTAAATAAGAATCATATGAATCATGTTTTTTGGGATTCATTAAAAGCAACATACAAAATTAACCCATGTAAAGTGCTACCTTACCCACTTTGGAAAGCTGAGATGAGAGTGGACATAAAAGAAAGTGCTTATGATACATCTGATGGAAACATATCGACTATATATGGTTCAAATGGAAATGGATTAGAATTTTATTGGAACAATGATAGACAGTTATATAGTCGTTTACAGCAATTAGTCGAGCGGTCAAATTATATAATGATCCATGACGATTATTTTAAGAAACTAGAAAACCATAAATTCAACCATCGAACGGCCTTTTTTAGGTTATTCCACGATAATAGTGAAATTAATGCGTTGACACTGCCTCATGGGTATACTATTTGCGACGCGCATATAGATGCTGAAATATCATTGATTTCTGAGTTTATTGCAGCTTGTTATGAGCATATGAAACCAAGCTATAATGAAGTTATGAAATGGACATTACATAAGGTTTTTGATAAGCGATTGTGGATTTGGATAAAGGATGAAAATGGTGAACACGCAGCTCTAGGAATAGCTGAAATCGACGAGAGCGTACCGGAAGCATCTTTAGAATGGATTCAAGTACATCCAAAATATCAAGGTAAAGGACTTGGGAAGATACTGGTTTTGGAGTTGCTCAATCGTGTGGCAACACGCGCAGATTTTACGACGGTATCTGGAGAATGTGATAATGTAACAAATCCAGAAAGATTATATAGAAGTTGCGGATTCGTCGGTAACGACGTTTGGTGGCATTTGAGGTAGGAAGGATGAAATGGAGAAGTGTATGAAAATCATTACAGATTATTCTTTACCAGAAAATATGATCAAGTTGATTGAAAGCAAAAATGAATTAACCAGAGAGAAAATTGATAGTCATTGTGATCTCATGAGTCAAAACCAAGGATTTAAATATATGCTTCAATTTTATGATGGCGTGTTCACTTACGAAGACTATAAAGACATACTCTATTTAGTTTTAAACAACCAAACATATACCTCAGATAATGCTCTGTTGATGATGCTATATGAAAACTTAAAAAGAATTAATTTAGAAGTGTTAATGAATAAACTTACTTCTATCAAATCCTATAATTTTGAAAGTATGTTGCATAGATTAGAGCTAACTTTACCAACAGAAACCGATATTGAACTCAACCTATTTTTCGTGTTTGATGGTATCAATGCAGCAAGTATCTATGGTGAAGACACAATACTCATAAATACTATGTTTTGGCCTTCGGATTTGGAAAATGAAAAGTTGGTCGAAGACGTGTTACTGCATGAGTATCATCATATTGGCATAAAGTATTGGTTACGTAAAAGTGGCTATTCTCATGAAAATAGGTTTGAAAATTCAAAAGTTTTCATAGAACATTTAACGTCCTCAATAGTGGGTGAAGGTGCTGCAACTTACTTATTTACAAAAGATAGCACTATATATCCGCTCATCAAAGAATCACATGGCGAAGAGGTGGCGGAAAATTTTAGAGTATCCGTTGAAAATAGAACAGAAGAAATTCGCTTCTTATTAGAATCGTTGAACCATGATCTTTTAGAGGTACTAAATATTGATAAAAATAGTTCCCAGCTATCCGAAATTTCAAATATGTATAGCTTTGATCCAAGCGGTAAAGAACCACTTGATAAGACAATCGGTTATTATATGTGCAAAAGAATTGATGAAGTGTTAGGTAGAGATCACTTACTTGAATGTTTTAAGATTACAAGCAAATTCTATCAAAAATACAATGCAACAGTGAACGATAGTCATGACTTTAGATTTAGTGAAGAATTGGTTGAGTTATGCTGATAAACATGGAGGTTTATAAATGAAATCAATCAACTACAGCAACATAATTTGTTCAATCATAATAGGCATTTCAATCATTACAGGCAGCTTAATCGTGCAAGGCTTCGATACAGATGAGGTAAGCAATAAACAAGACGTAGAAATGACTCAATCGAAACCCCTTATGTCCGTTAAAGAAGCCGCTGAATATTTGCAAATACCTGAGAGTAAAGTATGGATTATCATCAAAGCAGAAGAAGGTAATTTAGCGACAGATAGTAAAAGATTTCCGGTAGTAAAGATTGAAAGCGAAATTTACATAAGTGCAATTGGGCTTGATGAATGGTTGAGAGATTTAGCTGTTCTAGGCAAAGAATATTAGTGTTGAGGAGGATTCAATATGAAATACGAAATCGGAACTAAAGAAGCGCCAATGCAATTAAAGACACCGCCTTTATCATCGGAGTATACGATGCATGTTGAAGAAAAAAACGGTCAAGAAATTTTGGTTTGCACAGTCGGAAAAACCGTCCTACATTATAACTTTAGTTGTTTAGACGACCTTCATGCAATGTTGAAAGAACATGGCGATTGGATGGAACTAGGCAGTGCTGACGAACAAAAGCCTGCTAAGGAAGGAACAGTAGAGGCATGGGGACGTTCAAGTGAGAATCCTGTAGGTGGCTGGTATGGGTTAAAGAAAGGTTTACGTGGTAGGTTTGGAATGTATATACCACCATTGATGGAAGCACTGGGTTTAGCAGAAGTAACACATGATGCAAAAGGAAATAAGATGCGTGCAAAATAACTTATAACTATGATATAGAAAAAAGAAGGAGGCGTATGATTCAGATCAAAACAATCATACATTCAAAAAATTATGACTGATCAAATAGTTGATTCAAAACAAAAAAGAAGATTAGGATTTCCAATGAAATCAATTGTAATATTATTCTTTGTGATTACTTTTGGAATCGGTTTATTGTATGCGGTTAATGGTGGAAGTGGCGCTCTAGGAACGATAATCGCGTATAATAACGGGATGACATCTTTTCCAAACGATGCATTGATTTATAGTTGTAGTTGGGAACTGTTATTTATCATTTTTGCAACTTTAGGTAGTATTCTTTCCGTGTTAATAGTTCATTTTAGTGTTTGGAATCTCAGATTTTTACCATTCTTTTTACATGTTCTTACAACAATTATTTATTTGTTTAGCAGAATTTCATTAGTACAATCAGTAGTACATTTGTCAACGCAGGGAGAAATTAAGAATATTGGGTTTTGGGATTTCAATTACATTTTTATTCGAATTTTCAGTGATGCAAAAATGATCAGTATCGTTATTTTTTTATTATTTGGTTGTTTTCTGATAGCGAAAGTTAAATATTTTGAGAATAGAGCAAATAAAATATGATCCATTTTGTCAAATTGTATAATTCTGAAATGGAGCAATCGATGAAAAAATACTACGAAGCATATGATCAGAGATATAAGCGCATCCATGAGGATGGGCTATTATGGTTTAAAAATGAACCAACACCGGAGCTCCTCGTGTGGATTTCTTATCAAAATGTACCTCTTGAAGACGCAATTCTCGAAGTCGGTTGCGGAGAAGGTCGCGATGCTTTATATTTGGCAAGCAATGGTTACAAAGTAGCAGGTACTGACGTGTCTGAAGAAGCGATAAATATTTGCAAAATAAAGTCAGATGAAAACCAGCTAATAATTGATTGGATCAGAGAAGATTTTATTGAAATGCCAAACACCGATTTGCCATCATATAATTGGATTTATTCGATTGGCACATTGCACATGCTGGTAGATGATGAGGATCGTAGACAATTTCTTACCAATGTATACAGTCGATTAAATATAAATGGAAAATTGCTATTGATCAGTAAAGGTGATGGTATCACTTCATTTAAAACGAAGAAAGAAGAAGCATTCGATTTGGTTGAGCGATTTCATTATCTTGATGATAGAAAATACAGTTTGGAAGCTACAAGCTTTTGTCGGAGGACTTGGGAAGAACACTTTACAGAAATTGAAGCAGTTGGTTTCAAAATCGAAAAGAGCTTTAATTCTTCTAACGAATTTTATGATGACTGTATGATCGTGTATGCTCTTAAATAGTAGCAGGGAGGTTGATTATGAGAAAATTGATCGTTGTTTCTATGGTAACGCTTGATGGCGTCATTCAAGGTCCCGGTGGACCCAATGAAGATACGTCAGGTGGTTTCAAATATGGTGGATGGATCGTGCCGTACTTTGATGACCTTTCAAGTAAAATTGTAAATGAGCAGTTTAGCAAGTCATTTGATTTGTTGTTAGGCAGAAAAACCTACGACATTTGGGCTTCGTATTGGCCACATCATGAGTTTGGTGATGACAATGTCATTGGTCATGGCATTAATAAAGCGACAAAATATGTGGCTTCACATCAACAAATGGACCTAACATGGCAGAATTCCGTTCTATTGCAAGATAACATTGTGGATGCAATTAGAGAGCTGAAAGACCAAGATGGTCCAGAAATTCAAGTTCACGGTAGCGCCAACCTCATCCAAACGCTATTAAAACATGATTTGGTAGATGAACTACAGCAAAAGATCGTCCCAATCACACTTGGTAAAGGCAAACGACTGTTTGAAGAAGGTATTCTGCCTCTTGCATTCTCACTTGAATCATCCGAGATTTCACCAAATGGCGTTATTTATGTCACTTATAAACGAGCAGGCGAAGTCAAGACAGGAGTATTTTAATGATAACCATCGAACCCGTTTCACGTCAGAACGCCAATGAAATATACAAGTTTGAAATTGACAACAGAGCTTTCTTTGAAAGCACTTTGCCTTCAAGGGGCGATGATTACTATGTAACCAGCAACTTCGAAAGCATAATTGATTCAATATGCGAATACCAGATGGTAGAGAACTTATACATGAATATTATCAGAAATGAATCCAACGAAATGGTTGGTAGAATCAATCTTTTCCCAACTCAAATGGAACCCTATAATCGAGCCTTTGAACTTGGATATCGCATTGGCGAGGCACATCAAGGAAAAGGTTATGCCTCCGATGCGGTTAAGCAGCTCATAACGTTAGCATTTGATACCTATGGGATTGACTATATTCAAGCTTTAACGTCTCCTAATAATATTGCATCGCAAATCATTCTCATAAAGAATGGATTTGCCTTTATAAAAAGAATTCCTAATGATGTCGAAGTCAATGGCGCATTTGAGGATAGTATCGTTTTTGAAAGAGTTAGGTAAGTTTTGAAAATGTCTTGTGAGGTGACCATGAACAAAGGTGAAAAATATGATCAGATGATAAAAAATTCCCAAGATGATGCATTGTGTTTCTTTGAAAACTACTATGATAACATGAAATATATCCAAGAACATATTATAACTTTAAATCCAAAACAAGTCTTTGACATTGGTTGCGGAACAGGTAATTTAACGGGTCCTCTTAGTGATAAAATAAGTATTATTGGCATTGATAAATCAGATGAAATGCTTATACAAGCAAATGCAAAATATCCAAATATGACCTTCATAAATGAAGACATTGATAAATGGATTTCAGATGCTGGCTTATCAAGTGGCAATTTGATTATCAGCTCATTTGTGCTGCATGCATTGCAAAATAAAGATTATCTATTCAAATGGTTTTCAGAAGTAATAAAAAATAACAACACTGTGATTATTGTCGATTACTTTTTTAAGAATGAAACCGAACGATTAGACTTCATCAAAAGATTGAAAAGTGATGGTAAGAGTGAATTGTGTGAAATAATTGAGAACAAATACTATTTAAAAATTGATGAAATAGAAGCCTGGTGTAACTCGCAAAACATTGCGTTCAAATTGACTATGCTAACGCATTGGATCGGAATGATTGAAATTAAGGTATGAAAGAGTAAGGTAGAAACCTATGAAAATAGCATTTTTAGATAGAGATGGCACGATTGTGAGCGATTATCCCGATGAAGACTGGAAGGGTAAAATTATTCCTGAAGTTTTAGATGGTGCATTAGAGGGGATGAAACGAATGAATCAGTTGGGATTCAAAATTATTATTGTTACGAACCAATATATTATCAACGATGGCATCATCACAACGGATGAATACGAGCAATTTACCCAAAACATGAAAACTATATTTGATGAGAATAACGTTAAACTGTTGGACATATTCCATTGTCCACATTCAAGCCATGAAAAATGTAAATGCAAAAAACCCATGACAGGCATGATCGAATCAGCGATGGCAAAATACCCTTCCATTGATTTATCGAATTCAATAATGATTGGAGACTCTGAATCCGACCAACTACTTGCAAACAATATGAATCTCAAGTTTTATAAGGTGGATAGCAATAAGTCCGTTGGTATGAATGGTGTGTATCAGTCGATTGATGAAATTGCACAGATTTTAATTTAATTGTATGTGCCATGATCAAAGATATGAAAGGAATATGAATGAGACTAGTTGAACCTTCTAAGGAAATGGAAAAGCATTTTATTGAAATGGAAAAGCATTTTATTGAAATGGCAAATGATAATATTCAAGCAAATGAGTTCAGATATCAATTTGCTTTTGAAGAAAAATTTGATTTTGGTGCGTATATTGAAAAGTTGCGTAATGATTCCAAAGTCGAAAAAATAAAGCCAGGTTATGTACCGACAACAACATTTTGGTTAATTGACGACTATGGAAAGATATTAGGTGTCAGTCGATTAAGACATTACTTAATGCCACATTTGGAAATTGAAGGTGGAAATATAGGATATGATGTGCCACCATCTGAAAGAAAGAAGGGGTATGGTACAATTCTACTTAAGCATGTACTATTGAAAGCCAAAGAAATGGGCATCAAAAAAGTGTTGATTACATGTGATTCTGATAATATTGGCTCTGCTAAAATCATAAAAAATAATGGTGGCATTTATGAAAATGAAGTCATCTCATCTGAATCTGGAAAACCAGTATCGAGATATTGGATAAGTATAAGTCAAACCCATCAGGAGTGAAACCAATGATTGAGAGGTCGTGGATAGAAATTGACTCAAAATATATTGAAAAAAATTATGTACATTTTTTGAAGCATACTGAATCAAATGCCTTGGTTGTTATCTTTCCTGGTGGCGATAATTCAACTGATATACCTACTTTACATTATGCGAGAAAAGCTTCTCTTTTGAAGGGGTGCGACGTACTTAGCTTACAGTATGGTGTTCATAAAGGTGAATTGGATATCAACGATAATGAACGCTACAAAGTACTTGTTGAAGAGTGCTTTCAAGCAATCAATAAAGTAAATCACACTGACTATGAAAGCATTTTTTTTATCAGTAAAAGTTTGGGCAGTTCAATGGCTCTTGATGTTGAAAAAGCGTATTTCAATTCAAAAGTGGTTCATATATTTTATACACCACTTTCACAAATGGTTGATCAAATTAAAATGAGTACTTGCTTGATTTTAACGGGTACGAAAGACAAATATTTTGATTTAGAAAGTATTGAAAAATTAGTTGGTTATACAAACGTTGAAGTCTATCAATTTGAAAATGCGGTGCATTCCCTTGAAGTTAATGATGATGTGTGGGAAAGTATAAAAATATTGGAGAGAGCAACAAAAGTGTGTTCTGAGTATCTTGAAAAACACATATAAAATTTCAGGAGTGAATTTATGGAAATAAAAAGTGATTCAGTTGAAGCCTTTTATAATTCAATAGACGAAGAGGTGCGATTAAAAAGAAATAAATCAAACCAGATTGAATTCTTAACGACGACTACCTATTTGGATGAAGTCATAAAACCAAATTCAAAAATTTTAGACGCTTGTGCAGGTGGCGGTATTTATTCGTTTTACTTAGCGGACAAAGGACATAATGTCTATGCAAGTGATTTAGTTGATAAAAACGTAGCTGACATTAGAAAAAATCAAGATAATCAAATGGCAGGATCTAAATTACATGAGATATCTATGGGGAGCATTCTTAATTTGCAGAGGTATGAAAATGAAACCTTTGATGTGGTTCTGAATTTCGGAGCTCATTATCATTTAACAGATGATGCCCTTCGAAAAAAGTCTTTAGAGGAGAGTATTCGAGTACTGAAAAAAGGTGGTATTTACGCAGTCGCATATGTAAATAGGTATGCTAACATCATTAAATTTAGAGAAATGTTTACAGCAGATTTTGATCTTTTAGAAGAGTATAGTGATACGGGTTTTCATTCCAAAAACAAAGTGTTTTATTGTTCAACGCCAGAACTTATCGAGAAAGAAGTGCAGGTATGTGATTTAGAAATTTTACACCATATTGCTACGGATGGCATGAAGTTTATAATCAGCGATGTTGTAAATGAATTAGATGAAATCACCTTTAAACGCTGGATGGATTTTCATCTCAAGACTTGTGAAGAAAAGTCAGTCCTTGGTTCTAGCGAGCATGGATTGATCATCGCAAGGAAAATATAATCAAGGAGGTCATTATCATGTTATTTATGTTGATCGTCAAAGCATCTAAAAATTCTGAAGAGGGAGAACTTCCAAGTGCTGAGCTAATGGAGGCTATGTCCTCATACAATGAAGCGCTGGTCAAAGCAGGCGTGAGAGTTATGGCTAAAGGCCTTCATCCTAGTTCCAAAGGCATGCGCATATCCTTTCCAGTACCAGGTGAAAAACCTGTGGTCACTTATGGTCCATTTACTGAATCAAATGACCTCGCTGCAGGCTTTTTCTTATTAGATGTTGCATCAAAAGAAGAAGCTATTGAGTGGGCGATGAAGATGCCTGATCCTCAAGGTTTTGGTGAGGGTGTGGTTGAATTGCGTCAAGTGTTTGAATAAACTGGAGGCTGTTATGTTTGAACTATTTTTGATGCTATTCATGGGTGGCACCTTTGTTATCATTGGCTTGAGAATATGGAAAAAGCAGCAAATTACACTGATTCATGATTACCATTATTCAAATGTTTCAGAGGAAGACAAGAAGGCATATACTGAGCAGATGGGCAAGGCGTGTATGATCATGGGCATCGGTATGCTGTTAACAGGAATTGTTGATTTCATAACAAAAACAACCTATGGATGGGTGTGTTTTATAGTTTTCTTTATTTTGGGGATGATAATGATGGTCAAAGCACAGAAGAAATATAATGGTGGCATATTCTAAACCGAAAGGACGGTTATATGGAAAATAATAATTTTAGTAATGAAGTGACGGATTTCTTAGATAAGCAAATGCACCCACTGAGAGCTGAAATTGAGGCGCTTAGAGAAATTATTTTACGTGCGGAACCGACTTTAATAGAAGGCATCAAATGGAATGGCCCAAACTATAGCTTAAATGGCGAAGACCGAATCACAATGCGGATTAATCCCCCTAAGCAGATACAAGTAATTTTTCACCGTGGTGCAAAAGTAAAAACACAGCCAGAAAATCGATTAATCGATGGCAACTATCCTTTTCTAACTTGGAAGGAAAATGATCGGGCGATTGCGACTTTCAAGGGAATCGATGACATTAGGCAATTTACTGAGTCATTTCATGAAGTCGTCACAAAATGGATTAAGGCAACCACATGATCTCAAATAATCTTAAAGCCCTACTCATCCATATCATCGTCAATGCGATTTCGTTTTTTTTGTATTTTACTTTCAACATAAAAGCGGGCATCGCAGAATATGCAACGCCCGAAGCATATCAAAACCATGTAAATTTTATGATGGCTATTTCAGTTGCAATCATAGTTATGGCAATCATTTTATATTATATTGGTAGCAGGCTTTTGCTTAAAAATCAAGGAAAACTAATTAGAAACCTTTTATCAGTATGTTGCGTATCAGTGATAGGCGTCGTATGGTGGCTTGTTATTTATCCAATCTCAAATCTTGAAGCTTTTAGCAATTCCAATATATGGGTGACATACTCAATATATGTTTCATATATGCTGTCACTGGTGGATAATGTGACCAATGACATGCCACTCATGTTACTTGTGAGCGCACTTGTGCCTTCAATTGTGATGTCTACTGGCGTAAGGAAAGTGAAACAATGACATATTACATAGAAATGGAGTGGTGAGATGTCTTATTCAATCGACTATTTGAAAGAAAACTCGAGATTACCAGGACCTCGGGCGAATCTGGAATTACTATATGAATTTATTGAAAACGCTACAGATACTGAGATCGACAACTGTATGTCAATCGCAGATAGCGTCACATTAAACTCACCGAGTGAATTTGTTCTATTCTGTGGGGTAGCTGCTTTTATTAAAAGAACAGCAAGGCTTCACAGAACGGTAGATGTGGACCTCTCCAATTACACCAACCATGAAAGTTGGCGGGTACGAGAAAGTGTTTGCATTGGTTTTCAATGGGCAAAACATTATTTAACGCCTTACGAAATGATGAAGAACTTAATCAGCCTCAAACACGGTACGGCACTTGATAAACGTGCCTATTTTGCGACACTATGCGATCCGATTTTATTAAATGACTATATTGAGCCATCAGAGGTATTATCTGATTTGCTTGAGATAACATTAGATTGTTTTAACATGAACGATAAGCTGGATCGCGAGTTGACCGTACTTAGGAAAGCACTAGGCTATTGCTGGAGTGTGGCAATTTGTGCAGATGAAACATTGGGTAAACAAACTTTTGAAAAATTACTCGTTTATACTGACAGCAAGCATGTACTGTGGATTGTGAGAGAAAATTTAAAGAAAAATAGACTGATAAAGCTTGATGCGGCGTGGGTTGAGAGGTTGTTAACGTCGACGACCAAAAATTAGGAGAATTATCATGGAAAAAGTAAACATATATGAAAAGCTGAATCTTTTTACAGAACACTGGAGCCCTAAAATTATAGGTGAAGTCAACGACGCTTATGTCAAAATCGCCAAACTTAAGGGAGAGTTCCTATGGCATGCACATGAAAATGAAGACGAAATGTTCTACGTTCTTAAAGGCGTATTGGTCATAAAATTTATGGACAAGGACGTTGAATTAAGTGAAGGTGAATTCATAATTATTCCTAAAGGGATTGAGCATATGCCAGTCGCAGAAGATGAAGTACATGTGATGTTGATTGAGGCAAAATCGACGTTAAATACTGGTGACGTAATCAATGAACGCACTGTTGAGAATCTCGATAAAATTTAGATATCTTTGTCATTTCAGACCTGCTGACAGGGTGATGTCAGTTAGTGGATTTATAATGGACGAAAAGGCTCAAGGAGGTTATGAAAATGGAAAAAATAATAACGCTTGATCGTTCGAACATTGATACCGAACATATTTGTTGCGCATTTTCTGATAAGAAGTGCAAGGACAGCTACGAACTGAAAAAAGAGTGGTTAAAAAATGAATTTGATAATGGCTTCGTATTTAGTAGAATTGATGCGAGAGCAAAGGTTTTTATTGAGTATGGACCTGCTGAAAAAGGTTGGGTACCGATAGATGCGCCTAATTATCTGATGATCAATTGTTTTTGGGTATCGGGACAGTACAAGGGGCAAGGCTATGCGAAAGAGCTGTTGAGACTTGCTATGGAAGATGCTGTGGCTCATGGAAAGAATGGTCTTGTAACCGTTGTTGGAACCCGTAAGTTTCATTTTATGAGTGACACAAAATGGTTGCTTTCTCAGGGCTTTGAAACTTGTGAAGAAATTACGTCTGGATTTAGCTTACTCGTCAAAAAAATTCAACCGGAGGCGAACGATCCACAGTTTAAACAGTCTGTGAAAAGTGGTGACTGTGAGAATAATGATGGATTAGTTGTTTATTATTCGAATCGTTGCCCATATTCAGAATTTCATGTGACGACTTCATTGAAAGAAACCGCTGAGAAAAGAGGTATACCACTTAAAGTTGTCAAACTTGAGACGATGGAACAAGCACAAAACGCACCTTCACCTGCCACGATCTTCAGCATGTTTTATAAAGGCAAATTTGTGACCACTGACTTGAGCGCATGCATGGACAGTCGGTTTGACAAAGTGATAGAAGTTTAGAAATTAGTTCATTTTTCACGGATAAATTGTAAACTTAACTAACGGAGGTACTTGGCACATGAAGAACGACATTATATACAAACAAATTCCTCTATATAGGTTTTTGGATCTCTGCTTACAAAATGCCAAATCAGACAATAAGTCGATTTTAGACTGTGGTGCAGGTGGCGATATGCCACCTTTGGCGCTTTTCAAAGCATATGGATTTAATACAAGTGGTATAGAAATTGATGAGCAAGCGATTAAGTTAGCACATGCATTTGCAGCGTCTCAAGACCTTGATCTAAACATTCAAACAGGGGATATGACAGCGCTACCATTTCAAGATGCACGTTTTGACTTTGTTTATTCTTATAATTCTATATTCCACATGAAAAAGGTTGAGATAGAAAAGGCAGTCAAAGAGCTTAAACGCGTATTAAAACCAGGTGGATTGATGTTTGTCAATTTCCTGTCCATGGATGACTTTAGATGTGGCGATGGTCCTCATTTAGGAAACAACCAATATGAACAAATGGACTATGAACCCGTGATCCATTCGTATTTTGAACACGATGAAGCAGATCGATATTTTGAAGATATGACGACACTTATCAAAGAACAGCGCGTTATCCAGCGCATCTATGAAGGTGAATCGATCAAGCAAGGGTTTGTCGATTATATTTTGAAAAAGTGATTGGAGATGACATCATGAAAATAGACAACGCAATCATTAAACACTACTTGAAAAACGTCCTGTTTATCAATGGTACAGCGTATGCTGGAAAGTCAACAATGGTAACAATGCTTGCCGATCAATATGAGCTTATAAAGTGTGGTGAAAACTATCACACAAAATATGCAAGTGAAATCATTACACCAGAACGTCAACCAAACATGTGTTACTTTGATACGATGAAGGATTGGCAAGAATTCGTCAATAGAACGCCTGAAGATTATGAAAAATGGATTTTAGGTGTAGAACGTGAAGCGGCAGAACTTGAAATCGCAGAGTTGATCCATATTTCTCAAAATCAAAAGGTGATTGTCGATACAAATATACCTCTAGAGATATTGAGAGAGATTACAGACTATCACCAAGTGGCTATCATGTTATCACCACAACACATGTCTGTTGATAAGTTTTTTGAGCGTGAGGATCCTGAAAAAGTGTTTCTGAAGAAACAGATCATGCAAGCCGTTGAACCTGAAAAAACGATGGAAAATTTCAAATCATGTATAGCAAGAATTAACAGTAAAGAGAAATATATAGAATATGCGGAAAGTGGATTTTTCACATTGGTTAGAAATGATGCTGACATTGATACTAAAGCAGAAACGTTGGATAAATTAGCAAAGCATTTTAAATTGAAAGGATAAATCCATGATCCAGTCAAAGTACTTTATGACTCTTGAAGCAACTTCTTTACAAGAACAAATCCAAACATATTTTGAAGGGTTTTCTCGAAGTGACGTCTATGAACACACGTGTGAGGTTATTGAAGTTTATGACAAGCTCACCAACTTTATAGATATACCAGAGTCGATAAAGAAAAAGGGAAAAGTCGCTGTTATGTTACACGATGTTGGACGTGTTGTAGATCATTTGGACATTGTCAAATTTTGCGAAGAAAATGGTAAAATAGCCACTGAAAGTGAGTTGAAAGCAGTCGGCATTTTGCATCAATATGCTTCAAAATTTATTGCTATGTCTGTCTTTGGTATTGAAGATGAAACGGTTTTAAATGCCATTGAGTGCCATACGACTTTGAAAGGAAATCCGAGTATTGTTGATAAAGTCGTGTTCTTAGCGGATAAAATGAGTTGGAAAGAAGCGGATTCGGTAGATCTAATTCGTAAAATGAATGATCACCTTTCCACATCCATTGACTTAGCACTCTATGAATATCACAAAGCCATGTATGAATACCGCATAGCGATGTTGTGTTATCATGAATGGTCCAATGAAGCTTATCATTATTTAATTAAGGTGGTATCCAATGAGTAATACTGATAAACGCGGAAAGCTTGAAGAAAATCCCTTTAGTTTTTTCATTTCAAAGGATAGAAAACTACATATATCTTTTAACCATAAAGAAGTTATGGTACTAAAAGACAATAAGGCAAGTGAGCTGATTCGAAAGATGGATCAGGCCACAGATTTTGAAATTCAGATGTTACTGGCTAAAGCAACGGGTAATTTCAAGCATGGCAATGAGCGTAAATAATTCATAGATAAAAAGAAAGAAGGCAGATTTATGAAGCAAACCGACACGATCGAACTTAAAATGTTTGCACCTTGCGGGATGAATTGTGAAGTATGCTACAAACACTTAAAGCCAAAAAAAGCGTGTAAGGGCTGTTTAAATGGCGACGAGGGCAAACCAGAACATTGCAGAATCTGTAAAATCAAATCATGTGCAAACTCTAAAGAGCTTATGTATTGTTATGAATGCGAGGATTTCCCTTGCAAACTTATTAAGAATCTTGAAAAAAGTTATGTAATGCGATATGGCGTGAGCTTAGTTGGAAACAGCTTAGCGGTTAAGTGTGAAGGGTTAGAATCATTTATGAAAAAAGAAAAAGGGCGATGGATGTGTAACTCTTGCGGGGGTGTAATCTCATTGCATGATGCTGTTTGTTCAGAGTGTCAGATGAAAAAAACCTAGTTCGTCATAGAACTAGGCTTTTTTATGTCAAAATATATAATTACATCAAATAGGCATTTTCACCGTGCATAATTTCATCAACGCCAGTTAGCTGTTCCTTAGAGTCTATACGAACAGGTGTGATCTTGTTGATCAGGAAAAGCATCGTGTATGATACGACAAATGCATAAGCGGCCGCAAAAAGAACTGCGACGAGCTCTTTATTGAAAAATGCAAAACCACCGTACAAAAGGCCATCAGGTGCTGTCGGATTAACAGCTGAACTCGAAAAGATACCGAGAAGTATAACGCCTGTTATGCCGCCGACGCCATGGACGCCCCACACATCAAGTGCATCATCCCACTTAAGTTTGTTTTTAAGATTGACAGCGAGATAACAAATAATGGATGCAAAACTACCAATAAGTGCTGCTGTAGCGGTGTTGACGTACCCAGCTGCAGGCGTTATGGTTGCAAGTCCAGCGACAGCACCTGTAAGCATACCTACAAATTTTGGCTTTCCAGTGATCTTCCAATCAATGGCGAGCCATACTACGGCCGCAAAGGAAGCAGCAACGTCAGTATTGAGGAAGGCGAGAGCTGTGATTGAATCGACTCTAAGTTCACTGCCAGCGTTGAAGCCGTACCACCCAAACCAAAGGAGGGCAGTGCCAAGTGCTATGAGTGGGATACTATGGGGTTCATTTTTTGTGTTTTCACGTTTGCCGACAAAGAAAACAGATGCCAGTGCAGCCATACCTGCAGTTGCGTGGACAACAATGCCACCCGCGAAGTCGAGCACGCCCCACTGAGCCAATATCCCGCCACCCCATACCATATGTGTGAATGGGAAATAAACCAAAAGCAACCAAAATACAAGAAAGATCAAGTAAGCTTTAAATCTGACGCGTTCTGCAAATGCACCCGTGATTAGAGCCGGTGTAATAACGGCAAACATCATTTGATAGGCGACAAATACAAGCGTCGGGATATTGTTCGTGGGTGAGAATACGTCGTCAATGGTGATGCCTATTAAAAAGGCATGATCTAAATTGCCAATGATGCCGCCGATATCGCCGCTGAAGCAAAGTGAATAACCGACGGTAAACCATAATACTGTTGTAATTCCCAGTGAGACAAAGCTTTGCATCATGATCGTCAAAACGCCTTTTTTACTAACGAGGCCGCCGTAAAAAAAAGCGAGACCAGGCGTCATCAGCATGACCAAACTTGTTGCAAGTAGCATAAAGCCAGTATTTCCTGTGTCAAAGTTCATAGTTTTCCTCCAATTCATAATCTGACACTTAACTATATGCAAGTGCTATGCCAAGTGAGGATTGTCTTGAAACCCTGTGAATAGAACTGTTCCATTTCATTTGAATCAAAAAAAGTGCGACAAACGCGTCACACTGTGACACATTTGTCGCACTTTCATTTTATGAATGCAAATTGTATTTGTTGATTTTTCTATGCAATGAACGTCTGCTGATTCCAAGGCTTTCTGCAGCTTTCGTGATATTGCCGTCACACGATATAATTGCTTTTTGGATTAATTTCTCTTCAGTGCTGTCTTTGAGGGCATCAAGGGTTTCCGATGCCTGATTCGTGTGTATTCGCATCTTATCAGGAAGGTCTGTTTTTTGGATTGTATGTGTTTCACTGATCAACAACACGCGTTCTATGATATTCTCAAGTTCGCGAACATTGCCAGGCCAGCTATATGCCAGCATCGTGTCAAGTGCGTCTTTACTAAATGATTTATGTGTCGTCTTGTACCGCACGACTGAATAATTTACAAAAGTATCTATCAGCGGCAATAAGTCATCCTTGCGTTCACGCAATGGAGGAACGGTTAGCGGAATCACATTGAGTCGATAATAAAGATCTTCTCTAAATAGACCTTCTTTAACGAGGTTTTCCAAATCTTTATTGGTGGCAGTAATAATACGCACATCTAGGTTGATAGTCTGAACACCGCCAAGGCGTTCAAGCTCCTTTTGTTGAATGATGCGTAATAACTTGAGTTGAATCAGTGGTGAGATATCGCCAATTTCATCAAGAAAAATGGTACCACCCTGAGCTAACTCAAAGCGACCGAGTTTTTTCGCAAAGGCACCAGTGAAAGCGCCCTTTTCATATCCGAATAGCTCACTTTCAAGCAATGACTCAGGAAGTGCGGAGCAATTGACTTTGATAAATGGTTTATCTTTTCTTTCGCTACATTCATGAATGGCATGTGCAATCAGCTCTTTACCGACCCCTGTTTCACCTAATATATAGACATTGGCATTGCTCTTCGCTATTTTTTGAACTATCTTGATTAAGGCTTGCATTGGAGGACTATTGGTAACTAGCATATCATGTAGATTGTAAAGAGTGGGCTCAGCATCCTCGGAAGGTCGTTTTATCATTAAGTTAACTTTATTGACTGTTTCGAGAACCTCATCTAGATCAAAGGGTTTACGAATGTAATCTCTGGCGCCCATTCTCATGGCGTTGATTGCGGTGTCTAGTGTTGCAAATGCTGTCATGAGAATTACTTCAATATCCTGATCATATGCTTTGATCTGTTTCAAAAGTTCTATGCCATCCATATTGGGCATTTTGATATCCGTCAATACCAGGTCTATCGGTTTTGAGTGTATCAAATCAATTGCTGAGCGGCCATCGGGTACTGTATATACAGTATAACCTTCTTTGGTTAGAACCCTTTCGAGCAATTTAGAGAGATTGCTTTCATCTTCAGCGATTAATAAATT
This sequence comes from Acidaminobacteraceae bacterium, assembly GCA_942493125.1. Classification (GTDB taxonomy): domain Bacteria; phylum Bacillota; class Clostridia; order Peptostreptococcales; family Acidaminobacteraceae; genus Fusibacter_C. Next base: position 3,571,263 of record OW818667.1, read on the forward strand.
CATCTTTGTCATATAAGTTCCTTTCTAAAGAGGCAATCGAATGGTAAAATGTGCACCCTTATACTTTTCACTGGTCATATCGATTGATCCGCTGTGGTTTTCTACGATTTGTGCACAAATGGAAAGCCCGAGACCTGTACCATTTGACCTTGTGGTATAAAATGGTGAAAATATACTCGTTTGAATTTCGGGATCGATGCCCTCACCGTGATCGATGACGTGTATTGTGTACGACGCCTTCAGCATATCACGCTCAGAGTGAATATCAATATGGCTTTGAACAGGAGATGCCTGAATCGCATTAATCAGAAGATTGATGAATACTTGCTTCATCTGGTCATAATCAAAGAGAAGCATGTCATCTTCTGGAATCTTAATATCTGCTATGATCTGTTTTTCAGTTAGTGAAGGTTCTAAGACTTTTACAACTTCATGGATCAGTCTCCCAATCGAATGATATTCGCAAACCAATTGATTTGGGCTAGCAAAGCTTAAAAAGCGTTCAATGATTTTATCCATGCGATCGACCTCGGAGAGAACGACTTTGAGATCCTCACGAGCATCTGATATATCAGGTATCTCAAAAAGAGCCATTTGAGTATATCCGCGTATGGATGCCAATGGATTTCGAATCTCATGCGCAACACCAGCAGTGAGCTCGCCTAATTCAGAAAACTTCTTTGCTCTAATAATCTTATTATCAAAGAGTTCTTTATCCTCTTGGCTTTGCAAAATGACTGTAAAGCCGAGAGGAGCATGATCTTGGTCTTTATGATGCAATGTGGTGACTAGAATATGCGTATTTGAAGGCTCAATAAAGCACACTTCATCTTTGAGTCGGTTTTTATCGTCAAGAGGATTATCATGTTCATAAACCTTTTTTAACAATGTGATCAGCTCAATGTAAGGATGATCTTCTTTAAATGCATAGATGGGATGTCCAATAAATGGAATGCCTTCAGCATTGAAATTGAGGATTTCACGTGCTTTAGCGTTGAGTGTGGTAATGGTTCCTTTGCCATCTATGGTGAGAATACCACTCAAGGCGTGCTCGACAACCGTGTTCAATGAATGCTTTAGTTCATTCATATAGGCTGCTTCACCTGACTTTTCAAGCACTTTTTGCATCATGAAATTCAGCTCATCCAATAGAAAATCAAACGTATCTGTTAGTGCTTTCACTTCGTCGTTTGATGTATGCATATTTGAAATATCATTTAGATTATAATAGGACATCAACTCATGAATTCTTTTTTTAAGCGTGCTAAATGGTTTTGTGAGACGCTTTGATACAGTTACAGAAACTATCAAAACGACAATAAATGCGACTGAGAAAACAAGTCCAAAATAGGTCCAGATATCGCGCAAAACAGCATATGCCTCATAGGTAGGTTCTGTTAGCAGCAATAACCACTGTTCCTTTTGTGTACTGTGTTTTAGAAGCGGGTATGTCATGGTCAAATGATCAATGCCTCCAATTTTCTCCGTACTGAGTCCTTCTTGGGATTGATTCCTGACAAGCTTTGCATGTCCATTTTCTCCTAATTTAACTGTGTTGACGATGTCGTTGATTGCATTGAAATTCATCTTTTCAACAATGGTTCCAATCATTATGCCATTTTCATCTTTAAGGGGTTCAGAAAAGTAAATGGCCATATGATTTGATGCTTCATCAATTACAAGATCAGAGATGTAGCTGCTGTCTTTGAGCATATCGTCGATAAACCCTTTCGTTCTAAGCGCTGTAACCTCGACGGCTGTTTCATCCTCATCCGAAGAGGAGAATAGAACATTGCCAAAGTGATCGAGAATAAAGATGACGTCATAGGTTTGATAAAATTCAATGATATTCTTCAAATAATCAATTTTAATCTGCTTTGAAACGTCGTTCATGGTCATAAGCTTAGATTCAGACAAAACTTTAGCATCGGCAGACCTTTCAAATAAAAAACGCTCAATTTTATCCACAGTCTCTGCCGCCAGAGTCGTAAGCTCACGCGTCTTGGTATCTATGACCCTAAGCTTTGTGTTGTTATAAAACGCATAACCTAAAACGAAGGTCAAAACTAAAAATATGATTAAGAATGCTGAAATTAAGCGTATTTGAAGTGATAAATCCTTAAACCAACGATTCATGATGTTGACCCTCTTTAGCGCGTAGATTTTTAGTTGAAAGTAGATAAACCCATTGTAGCATAAAAATGTTGTGATTCCCGATCTCTTGCATTCAAGATAAAGATTATATAATATAATTAATATAAAATATAATTAAAATGAAATACAATCAAAATGAAATACAAGGAGGTAGCCATTGAATTTTCAAATAAGTAACGGAGAAGTGGTTGTTATCAGAGAGGCCAGAGGTGATGATGCAGCGAGATTACTCGAGTATATCGATGCAATCAGTGTCGAGTCCGAGTATTTGACGTTTGGTCAAGGCGAGTTTGTCATGACGGTCGAACAGGAAACGCAATTTCTTGAGCAAACAGCCAAACAACCCAATGCGATCTATTTCGTTGCTGAGATTGATTCGAAAATCATTGGTGCTGCATCATTTGCTGGTGGGGCTAGACCTCGTTTGAAACATGTAGGCGAATTTGGAGTAAGTGTCTCAAAATCGTATTGGGGAAATGGAATCGGTACAGCGCTCGTGCAAAGTATATTAGACTGGTCAAAGGAGACCGGTATTATAAGAAAAGTGGATTTGTTAGTTAGGGCAGATAATATGTCAGCCATCCATGTCTACAAAAAGCTTGGTTTTTCCATCGAAGGCATTCAATCAAGGAGTCTCTGTATTGATGGCATATTCTATGATTCGATATTAATGGGGTATAAAGTAGATTGATGTGTTGTAAAAAAACAAAATGTGAGAGGTTGGGACTTTATGAAGCAAGAAATCGTACATATCGCAATAGTCGTTAAAGACTATGATGAAGCCATAAAATTCTATGTTGAGACATTAAGCTTCGATTTGATTGAAGACACATACCAAGCTGAACAAGATAAACGCTGGGTCGTGGTAGCCCCAAAGGGTTCAAAAGGCTGTACATTACTGTTGGCTAGAGCCTCAACACCAGAGCAAGAGGCATTCATCGGCAACCAATGCGGGGGAAGAGTTTTCCTGTTTTTAAATACCGATGATTTTTGGCGGGATTATAATGCACTCATTTCAAAAGGGGTTCATTTTGCGAGAGAACCCAAGGCGCAAGACTATGGCATGGTAGCTGTGTTCGAAGACCTATATGGCAACAAATGGGATCTGTTGCAGTTGAATGAAGGCCATCGGATTTTTGAACGCATTGCAAGTATGGAGGCATAGAATAACTGATAACATTTTATCATAATTTATTATGAAATGATTCAAGGTTTGATGAAAGGAGCATTAACATGACTAAAAAAGAAAAAGCAATTGCGTTTTTGACATTGGCATCCTCAACAAGTGAAAAAGTTGTGGAAGCATTTGATCTATTTGTTCATCCATCGTTTATCCATCACTTAATTTACTTTAAAGGCGATCGAGAATCGTTCAAAACCGCGATGATTGAGAACTGTGAAGCATTTCCTGATAAGCGATATGAGACTTTACATGCGCTCGAAGATGGCGATTTCGTCTCTGTTCATGGGAAAGTTGAATTAGGTGACAAAGTCTATGGTTTGATTCATCTGTTTAGATTTGAAGAGGGTCTCATCATCGAGTCATGGGAAGCCTCACAAGAAGAGCTAGACGACATGCCAAATGAATACGGGTTATTTTAGAAAGGATAGTTTATATGAGTGAATCAATAATTATTGGTGGCATCTATCGCCATTTTAAAGGAAATCTTTACAAGGTGCTTCATATAGCGAAACACAGTGAAACGGAAGAGGCGATGGTGGTTTATCAAAAGCTCTATGGCGACCATGACATATGGGTGCGGCCACTTGAGATGTTTTTGGATGATAAAGAAGTGGACGGAAAACTGGTCAAGCGTTTTGAAGAGGTTCTATAGCCTTTGTTGGTTATTCGATAAAATCAAGGGTATAATTTATTAAATGATTTTGTTTATCAACTGCGCGCAAAGTGATTTGAACAGCACCGAGCGCGCTTTACAAATGAAAGCAGGTATATTATGAGCGATAGAGAACTAGACAATAGAACGGGCACGATGATCACTGTGGATGTGACGGTCAATAAACCCGTTGAATATGTATGGCAATGCTTTACGCAGCCAGATCATGTTGTGAAATGGAACTTTGCATCAGATGATTGGCACTGCCCATCTGCGGAAAACAATCTTACACCAGGCGGTATCTTTAGCTATACGATGGCAGCAAAAGATGGTACAGTGAGCTTTGACTTTGGAGGCGTTTTCGACCAGATTGAAGTCAATAAACACCTTTCGTATATTCTAGGCGATAAGCGCGTCGTATCCATCGATTTTATCGAGATGAACGGAACGACTCAGGTCGTTGAATCATTTGAAGCAGAGGGGGAAAACTCCGTTGAAATGCAACGCAGTGGCTGGCAAGCAATCCTCGATAACTTTAAAAAACACGTGGAGGCATGATATGGATAAATTTGCATTCAACTTATGGTTTGACAAAGAAGCAAGCGAGGCAGCCGACTTCTATCTGTCGATTTTTAAAGATAGCAAAGAGTTGGCAAGGTCAATTTTAAATGATACGCCATCAGGAACAGTTGAGATCATAACGATTGACTTGGCTGGATTGCCATTCATGTTGATGTCGGCAGGACCATATTTTAAGATCAATCCATCGATCTCTTTTATGATCATGTGTTCTTCAGAAGAAGAAGTTAGACATTTTTACGACAAATTTATCGAAGGCGGCTTTGAAATGATGCCACTTGATAAATATGATTTCAGCCCATTATATGCTTGGGTGGCCGATCGCTTTGGCGTTTCATGGCAGATTTTCCATACAAATGGTGCGCCGATCAAGTCCAAGATTATCCCTTCAATGATGTATGTCGGTGAAAATGTCGGACACGTCACTGAAGCGATCAAGTTTTATACGTCAGTCTTCAAGAAATCTAAAATTGGTAATTTTTCATACTACGGTGAAGGGCAAGAACCAAACAAACCTGATTATGTGAACTATGTTGATTTTGAGCTTGAAGGCGTCACTTTTTCAGCGATGGAAAGCGCTTTGGATCATGGGTTTACCTTCAATGAAGGCGTATCCATCGTCGTCAACTGTGACTCGCAGGATGAAATTGATTATTACTGGGAAGCGTTGTCAGCGGTTCCAGAGGCAGAGCAGTGTGGCTGGATTAAAGACCGCTTCGGGGTATCATGGCAAATCACACCTAGAATCATGGATGATATGATGCGTGATGGCACGCCAGAGCAACTTGATCGTGTGACACAAGCTTTCTTAAAAATGAAAAAATTTGATATTGCAGAGCTTGATAAAGCATTTCGTGGTGAATAATAACCATTAAAATGACTTAACGATCATACCAAGTAAGGTGAATCGTTAAGTCTTTTTTTAGTCTTACGAATCGTGTCAAGTGTGTCGGTTCGCTTGCAAAATATGCCAAACTTCTATAGAATAATAGCTATAAAACCTGCTAATAATTGGCACTGATGACATATACTTGGGAGACAAACCATGAAAATAGCTTCGTTCAATATTTGGAACAGCAATCAAAATTATGACATTAGGATGCAATTGCTAAGTCAAAAGCTCAATGAATTGCAAGTTGATGTGATTGCGCTCCAGGAAGTGAGAGATGAAACGATCGTACAAAAATTATCGTCATCTTGTGATTTTCCGTTCTATTCTTGGACGAAATACGAAGATTGTCAGGAAGGGCTTGCGATATTGTCAAAATATCCAATAAGTGAGAGCGTAACAAATTCGAATAAAACACGTAACAATCACATCATGTCAGCTACTTTGACGGTTGATGACGCAAAATGGCGCATCACGAACGTACATCTAGATTGGGAGCATGCACATAATAAAGAATTTGGTATCGTCGAAGCCGTTGAAATGAGTGAAAAAGTTGATTGCTCTTACAGCGTTATGCTTGGCGATTTTAATGCACACCCTATCTCCAGCATTCATATATTTTTAAGCGGGCAACAATCACTTCATGGAAAGAGTACGCGATGGATAGATCTTGCTGAATCCTTTGCACGACGCAGCGGTACGAGCTGCGAAATCACAATGGATTTTTTCAATAATCCTAGATGGAAAGATGATTTCTTGATGGATATACCAGAGCGGTATGATTGGATTTTGTTAAAAGACGTATATTCGGCAACGACCCCGCCAGTAAAACTTACTGACTTTAGCGTCTTTGGTCAAGAAGATATAGATGGCATAACGATTAGTGATCATTATGGGGTTTTATGCGAATTAGGAGGAGGTACTGTATGAGCCTTTATCAATTTTTAGCAAGCAACGAACCAATAAAGGAAAAACTTAACCCTTTTATCGAGCACTTATCGGTCAACGATATGATCGCGAGAGGGATGGAAGTGCCATTTAATTTGATAAACCACACGATCAATCCCGATGATAAAATCGTTCTTTGGTGCGATACAGAAGAACACATGGATGAGATTCAAATACTACTTCAAGAAGAAAATCTGTATCCAGATGTCGAAAAATTCACGAACAAACCCTATATTGCCACTTTGTCATGGCGTTATTCTGATACGCGCGCAGAAGCGTTGATTCAGTATTTGAAAGAAGCGCTTTCAGACGCTCAAGAGCTAGAATTGTGGCAAATCTGGCTTGCAGATTCTATTGATGGGCTTAAAGTTCACGAATTCAGAATAGATGATTTGACTGTTGCAGTCCTAAGAGAGCATTTTGGGAATAATCATTTTGAGCATCCTATCTGCTTGAGAATTAGGCTGTAATAACTTGTCTCTAAAGAGTATAATGCAACATCAATTAGTTCTTTTTCCATTTGAACTAAGGTTATAATTATGTATAGTATGAAAAATCTATGCATTCGAGGTGCTTTTATAATGAAAAATAAACGTGTTTTATTAATTGCTTTAGTGACAATACTTATGTTGGCACTTTCAGCTTTTACATATAACGCTTTGCAAACCACAGGACAGATTTACTTATATGGGGAAAAGCACAGTGTCGAGAAAATTTTAGAAAAAGAACTTGAATTGTGGAATGCATATTATCATGATGAGGGTCTAAGACATTTATTTATTGAAGCGCCATATTATACAGCCGAATTATTAAATGTGTGGATTAAGGCTGATAACAATGTAATATTGGATGAAATAAACAATGACTGGGCTGGCACGCCTGCAGGCATCCTTGTAAAAGCATTTTATGAGAAGATTAAAAACCAGTGCCCTGAAACGATTTTTCATGGTACGGATGTCGGGCACCAATTTGAAACCATTGGCGTGCTGTATTTAGAGTACCTTGAAAGCAATCATCTAAAAGATACCGAACAGTATCGTATTTCACTAGAAGTAATTAAACAAGGCGCACATTTTTACGAGTCATGGGATGATGCCTACAGAGAAAATATGATGGCGGAAAATTTCAAACGAGAATTTGACGCGTTAAGCAATGAAAGTATCATGGGGATTTATGGCGCAGCACATACAGGACTGGATGCGATTGGTTTTAGTAGCACTGTGCCTTGTATGGCAAACCAACTCGAGGATTATTATGGTGATCGTATACATTCAGAAGATTTAACGGGGCTAGCGAAAGACAATTACCCATTTCGAGTAGATACGATTAATGTTAATGGAAAATCGTATGCGGCGTCTTACTTTGGGAAACAATACATGCCAGCAAATGAAGGCTATGCCTATGTAGAATTTTGGCGTTTGGAAGATGCCTATGATGATTTCAAGGATTTTCCTATAACTGATGACGTATTGACGTACAACGATTATCCGATGCTAATAGAATTTGGAAGCATTTATGTAGTCGACTATTTTAATTCAGATGGTCCTGTTTCTAGAAAGTATTATCGGTCTGATGATAAGATCTGGAGTAGTTCAACTATAACAGTTGAGTGTAAAATAGAGTGAGTAGCAAGGGAGGTCAAATACATATGAGTCGTAAAAACATTCTTGGCATTGTGACAGTTTTAGCAGTTATAATTATCATTAGCACAGTTATATACATAAAGGATCAAAAGGTTTTGAACATAATCAATGAAGGTAAAATAGATGCTATGTCAACGCAATATGTTAAAGATGGCATCACATTTTTAGCAATTGATGCTTCAGAAAATGCGACTTATATTGAAATAAACAACAGGGATGCAGTGGTTGTAAAAAATGAAGATTTATATGAAATATTGTCAAAGTATCAGTCCAAGAAAAGTAGAGCCAACTTTTTCCCATACCAAGAAGATCAAATCGTAGCAAAATTCTCCATGTGTCAAAATCAGTGCCCTAGAAATTTTCTATTAGGTGATTTTAATGTTTGGTATGAATCAAATGACAAAAGAGCTTATGAAATTATTGATGGCGATAAACTTCTTGAAGAGATATTGGAACTTGCAAATAGTAGCAATATCAATGAAAATAATAACTGAATAGAAATATGTAAGTTTGAAGGTTGAGATTTGAGTTATAGATTGGAGCAAAATATGAGCGATAAAAATAAGCTGATTTTAGTACTTGTCGTGTCATGCGTTTTGATTGCAATTATTGGCATAGGGACTAAAATCTCAAGAGACCGAATGATAGAAAATATGACCCCAGTTGAAAGGGTTGTTAATGACTATGTAAGGGTTTTAGTAAATAAGCAGTGGGATGAATTTGTGACACTTTTTGACTCTTCTGAGGATGAGAGAAATGATTTGTTGGCATTCTTAAAAGACGAAAACAACACGATCAAGAAAGAGGGCATACACGGAATCAAAAGCATCGAGATACGAAAAATCGAACCTACCACAAGCGAAGAATTCAGTTCAAAAGGTGATTTGGTTTACGATGTTTATTTAGACATGCTTGTAACAAACCCGTCTGAGCTGTATGAGAATGGTGTATCGTTACATGTATTTGTATTTAAGAATAAAGGCGATAAGTTGCTCATTGATACGGTTTATTATAGAGGTATAACTCAGTTGCCTTGATCCATCAAAAACGGCCGTCACAGTTTGCGACGGCCCAGTTTTTATCAATCTTTGGATGCAAAATGATGTGTAATATCATAATTGTCCTTAAGGATATTACAGATCATTTTTCTACGTTCAACTTCAATAACTAACATAGCGGTTGTTAACACAGAATAATAGTCTTTATCATCTAGTTTAAACATTGCAATCCCTTTTCTAAAAAGAAAATTAAAAACGACCTCACCAGTATGAGCCAAACTTGGATCTCTCATGGCTTCATCAACGGTTTCGATCACTTTCACATGTTCATTTTGATAGTGATATGTATAGGCTAAATTAAGGTACAATGTCGCTATAAAATTTACATATCGATCATTCAGGTATGGTAATTTCTTTAACTTATAAAGTGTGATTTCAATCAGAGAGACTGCCTTTTCTAATTGATTCGTTTGTCTATACAATACCGAAAGCAAGATGATACTGGACACTTCTATAGGCAAAGGAAAATTCTTTGACAGTTTGGTGTGATACTGCGGATTTAGCTGAAGAAGGATGCTTTCAAGCGTTGATATTGAATCTTGTCTTGAATCCTCTGAATTGTATTTAATACCTTTTAAAGATTCAAGAAACCCAATTAAAACCGATTTGTGGCTGTTATCTTCAACTTTAAGCAATGCTATGGTTTCAGAAGCGAATTTTTTAAGGGCTTGATAATCAAAAGAATTAATATGGCCATTGGTTTTTGAGATGAGTTCTTGTGAAAACAAACTCGTGATTCCACGCTTTCGAGCAAGCAGTTCAATCAGATCAACGCGATAAAAATCTGACAAAATATCAAGAGTCGAGAGTTTGGGTTCAAATTTATCCGTCTCAATTCTTCGAATCGTTTCTTTTGCAATACCTGTTTGCAGTGACACATGGGTGATTGTATAGCCATAATGCTCTCTGATTGCTTTGATCTGTGCACCAAGTTCCATTTCAGTGGGTTTGATAAGTTCACCGCCTTTATGTATGATTGTCGTTTCATTGTACAATGTAAATCGGCTGTTGTGAAGTTTTACAGTAATAAATGTTATCCGCGTTGATCCAGTATGTTTGCGGATTAAGAAATGATTAAGATATCACAGTTTTGGCTATAACATGATGAACGATTATAAATTGTAAGGGGATAGCATATGAATGTGTATGGTGATTCATTAACAGGCAAATCAGGAATAAATGCAGATTCATATTTTATTAGTGAAAAAGATCAGGTATATGTCATTGCAGACGGCGCATCAGGTGCTAAAAATAAGGTGTTAGCTGGAACGATTTGTACCAGTTCTGTTCAAGAAGAAATAAAAAAATTGCATGATCTAGAGCCTGAATTATTTAATAAAAAGTGCATTGATATGGCAAACAGGAAATTGATTGATCAATCTCAAATGGATCAAGGTCTCCATTATGGAACCATGATGATTTCTACAATTAAAGACAATATCTTATACACAAGTTCAGTTGGGGATTCAGTTACATATTTGATTCATGATAATGAAATAGAAAAAATAACGCGTCCAAGAAAACGGTATTCTTTATTAGTTGAACTAGGCATTTTAAAGGAGAACGAAGTAACAGAAGCAATTAGTAAACTTCCACCTGAGTTGTGGTCGGTTTATGATTACTTCCTACCAATGATTGTACTAGATGTTTTTCACTCTAATATGCAAGTATACCCAGGTGACACGTTAATTATGTGTACGGATGGTGTGAGCGACTGGATTAGTGAAGAAGAAATCAATAATATCGTTTATGAAGAAAATGATGCAAAAGTCTGTGTTCAGAGAATTTTAGAAGTTGTAAACAGTTACTGCCCAACTGATAAGAAGGATGATCAAACTATAATTGTAAGAAAAATCGAATAACGATGGTCAATCAGTAATACGAATATAATAAAAAATCTTAAAGCGACTGATAATCAATCAACAGTCGCTTTATTTTAATGAATATTTAATGTAATTCATTAACAGATACTGTAAAATAATAGTAGTGAAATTATTACGATAATCAAACGAGGTGTATATGAATAATGTGATTAAGCGTATTTTCATAGGTGTTTTCTTTGGAATTTGCTTATTAATAATTCTAAATATAAACAACGTTTCACTTTTAACTCAGCATAATACCCAATCAAACAACAAGTCAAAATCAATAGAAGATCGATTCATTTCTATGGAAATAATCGAAAAAGATTTTAACCTAACAGAAGTTAACGAGACTGAACTATTTGAATTGAGTTCAGAGGCAGACAAAAAACGCGTTTACATATATATGGTCTACCCTGAAAGCTATCAACGTATCATAGTTGAATGTGATACCGCAAGCAATGAAATCATTGAACTTCCAGTAGATGAATTGGTTCAAACGATTTATTATTCATTTCCTGAGTTTAAAACAGTCAGGGCCATCACAGTAAGTGACAGCCCTGATGTCATTGAAACAGCCAATTTTGAAATACCAACACCGACTAGAAAAGACGTAGTTGGCGGTACACCCACGCGAAGAATATTCAGTCAGGCGATGAATACAAATGCATTAAATGACTTAGAATTCGTTATTTACAACGCCTTTGATGCTAATGATCTGAACGCAGATTCAATCATCTTCGGCAGGTATTTTTTTAAGTTAATTCATTGAATAACGACATTAAAGTAATATTATGACTTAATTGAATCAAATTGACCTTATCACTACACTTTTAAAACACTAGGGGGGCCATAATGAAACGCAAAGCAACAGAATCACCAAGCAACACCACAGAGATACATAACAACACAGCAACAAAGAAACGCAAGCTTGGGAGTAACGCTCTATATGTGTATAAGCACATGTATCAATGGATGCCGGAATCGATGTGGCTCATCTTCATGAACACCTTGGCAGTGGCGATCGCGCCATTTATATGGGTGATCGTGCCAAAACTATTGATCGACGAACTTCAAGGACAAGCGAGATTGCCTCACATTTTCACGATATTAGGCGTTACTTTACTTGTTGCATCGATCGTATTCTTTGTCAAAGAAGCATGTATTGGCGTCTATCGAATGAAGATGTCTCGCATTCGGATGCTATTTGGCCTTGAGCTCCATGCAAAGGCGATGAACCTTGATTATCATCATGTGGAAAATGTAGATACGCAAAACGCACTACATAAAGCCACACGTACCACATCCAATCCTAACCACGGCATGGGTGGCGTCATGAAGTACTCATTTTCAATAGTCGGTTATGTACTTGGCTTTATTGGTTATGTCGGCATTTTGTTTGTGCTGCATCCTTTAGTATTAGCGTATTTGCTCGTAACCGTGTTAGTCATTTATCACCTAAAGAACAAGGCGGATGCCTATAAAATATCACGTGAAGACGAGATTCGTCCTGCAGAGAGAAAAACGCGTTATCTCGCTAGAACCATGACGGACTTTGAATATGGCAAGGATATGAGAATCTATCAGCTTAAAGACATGATTCTAGCAAAAATGCTCGAATTTAATCTTTATTCGGAAAACATCTCAAAGCAAGTATTTACGAAATACCTAAAAGTCGAATTGATTGATACTGCGCTTGTGCTGATTCGCGATGGCATCGTCTATGGTTATATCGCCTTTATGGCGCTGTCTGGCTCGATCACTTTTGGTGATTTCATCATGTACACAGCCACTGTGAGCGGATTTGCCGTTTGGATGCAAGAGTTGATGCGCGACTTTACCGAGCTGAAAGTTTCAGCTCGGTTTGTAGATGAGTTTAGAGATTATATGGATATTGATGGTAACTTCAGTCCTGAGATGCCTGCACAGGTTCCAGAAGGCAGACAACTTGAAATCAAATTCGATTCTGTTAACTTCTCGTATCCTGGAACAGACAAGAATATTTTTGAAGATTTGTCGCTACATATCCCAGCGGGTCAAAAGCTTGCGGTTGTCGGTGTCAATGGCGCAGGTAAAACAAGTCTTATCAAGCTCTTAACGGGTCTGTATCGCCCAACATCAGGCAAAATTATGATAGAGGGGACGGATATCTTCGAGATTCCGATCAATGAGCATTACAAGCTATTTTCAGTCGTATACCAAGAAATCAAACCCCTTGCAGCCAGCATCTCTGAAAACGTCGCATCAAGCGAAACCTATGATGAAGTAAAGGTCTGGGATGCGATCACACGCGCAGGTTTAAAGAAAAAAGTGGACAGCTTAGACAAAAAACTTGGCACGCCGATACTCAAAGTCCTCGAAGACGATGGTCTTGAACTCTCTGGTGGCGAAAATCAAAAGCTTGCTCTGGCAAGAGCACTTTATAAAAATGGTCCAATCGTGATCCTTGACGAACCAACGGCGGCGCTTGATCCCATCGCAGAAAAAGACATCTATGAGAGCTTCGGTGACATGATTGATGGGCGAACGGCGATTTTCATTTCACACAGATTATCCAGCACAAAGTTCTGCGACAAAGTCGCTTATTTTGAAGATGGAAAAATAGAAGAATACGGCACACATGACGAACTCTTACACCTTGGCGGTAAATATGCACACATGTTTAACACGCAAGCACAGTATTATCAAGATAAAACTGAGGAGGTAAGTGCATCATGAAAGATCAAAAAATGCTAAACAGCAACAAAATCGTTATTCAGTATTTTATTAATCTCGTATCGCGTCTTACCCCTCAATATATCCCAACCTTAGTTGCCTCATCACTGATCAAAACCATGCGACCAATGGTGTACATCTTCGGTCCAAAGCTTATAGTGGATGAGTTAATGGGTGCACAGCGCATTGACAGTTTGATCATGATCATCGCTTTTATTGCGGGATCAAACTTTATTCTAAGTAGTGCAGAGAAGTTATTAAAGGCTAAATCAGATTTGCTCACGGACCAGTTCAACAATGCTTTTGAACGACACATTTCTAAGAAAACCGTTGAGATTGACTTTGAAAATGTTGAAGATCCAGAGGTGCTCAATCTTAAAGAACGCGCTTTGTTTGCCGTGCGCAACCATGCCTTGATGTATGTTATGGTCGATGCACTTTCGAAAGTTGTCAATGAAGGATTCCTCATTATCACTTTATCGGCAGTGATTTGGACATTTAGCCCTTGGGTTCTACTATTTTTACTAGGCGCAGTAGTCATCAACAGTTTTCTCTTCAAACGCGTCCAAAAATACTATTACATGGAATCCACGAACACAGTTAGCGCAAATCGTGCGTTCGTCTATTTTATTACTCAGTCTGCTGACCTTGAAATTGCAAAAGATTTGAGGCTCTATGACACATCCAAGTTGATACTGGACAAGATGAATCGATTCAATATTGAGATGTACACAGAATATATCAAAGTGTATGGCAATATTAGTCGGTTAAATGGTTTAGTCAATGTAAACGCCCAAATTCAAAACGTACTTGTCTATCTACTTTTGGCATATCGCACATTACTTGGCACAGTCACGTTAGGTAATTTCATGATGTATGCAGGTACAGTTAGTAAGTACAGTATGAGTATGAATACCTTAGTGAGCAGCACGATCGAAGTGAACCGACTTTGTAGACAGCTTGAGTTGTTGGTTGAATATGAGAAAATTCCAGCATCTAAGGATTCTGGTGAGATTCTCGTTCCTGAAAATGTGCCATATGTCATCGAATTTCACAACGTCACTTTTAAATATCCCCGTTCTAATACAGAAACGCTGAAGAATATTTCAGTTACCATAAAGCATGGCGAGAAAATCTCGATTATCGGCTTAAATGGCGCGGGTAAAACCACATTTGTCAAACTGTTGACGCGGCTCTACAAGCCAACTACAGGTATGATTACGTTAAATGGCATCGACATCCAGACACTTGACTACGAGTCTTACATGTCCAAAATCGCAGCAGTGTTCCAAGACTACAAATTACTTGGTGTTACTGTAGCTGAGAACATCACGGGGCAAAAGTCTGAGAAGATTGTCAAAGACAGTAGCAAAAATGAAGTCAAAAACGGTGCAGAAATTCAAGTCAGCGACGATGAAGATAAGAATGGCAACTATATAAACTACCTCTACGAAATCCTGGACGAAGTCGGTGTCCGCAAGGATATTGAGTCACTAAAAGAAGGGATCCATACACCACTTGATAAGGGCTATGATAAAAATGCGACGAAACTCTCAGGTGGACAAGCACAAAAGCTCGCCATCGCAAGAGCCCTTTATAAAGACGCCTCAATCGTTGTACTAGATGAGCCAACAGCAGCTCTTGATCCTTTAGCAGAACACGATATCTACTGCAGATTTGACGAACTCGTTCATAACAAAACAGCAATCTACATCTCACACCGATTATCAAGTTGCCGCTTTTGTGACCGAATCTTGGTGTTCGATGAGGGACAAATTATCCAGACGGGTTCGCATGACGAGCTCATCAAACATAAAGGGGCAATGTATGAACGCATGTTCAATGCCCAGGCTACTTACTATTCAGCTTAGTTATGGATCAGCGACTATAAACCGGTAAAATTCAACTTGTAATTCAGTTTGTTTTTATTAAACAAGGGAGTTTCTTATGAAGAAGCAACAGGGCACAATGCTTAAATATATATTGATTTTATTAGTCATCCTGTCTATAAGCTATTTTGGATTTAGCTTGTACAGTTTACAGGACGACAAGATTGACCAATTAAAAATCTCCCTTGATGACGAAGCCGCTAAAAACCAAGCACTTAGAGAAGACTTAGATGCATTGAAGCTGGAGAACGATAAAGTTCAAACATATATTGAGCAAGCGAATCAATTTCATCTCGACGAGATGGATCAATTAATCACATCAAACAATCGAAAAATTAGTCAAATGCGTGAACTCATATCATATTTATCAGACATCGAAGTCATACACGGTAAGATTTTGAGTTATAAGGAGACAGATCAATTGGTTCTAGAGGTTGATTTTGAAGGAGAAACCGTTGAGGGGTATACACAGATGCTTCAAGTAACAGCTGAAACATCTGTGTTCCTTATCGATGTCATCGGAGCAACACGCGTTGAACAATCGAACTTGGTTGAATTATTGGATAGTGCTCTGTCGGTTCCAATACCACAGTACGAAACGTTTACATTTGTATTCGTGCATGGAAAATTGATTCAGATTTATCAAGGGCAACATGAGCTTTAGTTCATATTATATTTTTAAGAATAGAGGGTATCAATATGGTGATCCTAATAGGTGGCGTAAGCTGCACAGGTAAAACAGCAATGGCGCAAAAGCTGCTCGAAATATACAAAATACCGTATTTGTCAATCGATCATATTAAGATGGGGCTGATACGCGGTAGTCAAACTTGTGATTTCAAAGTAACAGATAGTGATGAGGACATAACGGTAAAATTGTGGCCTATCATCAAAGCGATTGTCATGACAGCCATCGAAAACAACCAACACCTTATTATCGAAGGGTGCTATATTCCGACTAATTGTTTAGAGTTCTTTGAAATTGAGTATGCAAACGAGATCATTTCATTTTTCATTGGATTTTCGGAGCATTATCTTTCAAACAATTTTGAATCAGGGATTATAGAACATCTTAATGTGATAGAAAACAAAGTGCTAGATGATTATATCCAGCCTGAGAATTTCAAGAATATGCATGCACAGGTTAAAGCAAGTTGTATAGTGAATCATGCGACGTATTTTGAAATCGACAATGATTATCTTGTTGAGACAATGGCCATCTACCAATGGATTGATGACAAAATTAAAGGACAAAAAAATGAATCTATTTCAAACCAAATATAAATCCTTATTAGCAGGTTTAGTTTTGCTTGTATTGTTTGTGTTAATTTACATTTATGCCTCAAACAAGAATCCTGATAATGAACAAATTGCTACCTACAATTTCACTATGTCAGATTATACGTATGTGTCCGAAAATTTCTATTATGAGTGCAAAATAATCGTTAATGGTGTGGATGATGCCACGAAAGAAAATAATAGTATAAAGAAAGAATCTATATCCTTGAATTACACCTTTGATATTGTTCCAAAAGATAAAAATATAACATATTATGATTTTAAATTAGATGCAACCCTTGACCCAGAAATTATTGCGATGCAATTAGCACCCTTTGGAGAGGTTATAACGAGTTATGATAATGATGACAAAGCCAGAGGAGCTGATTTTGGATATGGAATGCCCTCGTTTGCATTAAGTACAGGAAGTTTAGTCTTCATGAACTTAGATACTTTCAATACTATAAAAGATAATCCGGAATTACTTAAAAAGGTGATCAAATTTGATATTACTTGGAAAGGTGGTAGTGAAAGTATCGATTTACCAAGTGAAAATGTTCATGTGATCATTAATGATTAGTTAATTGAAACCTATTGAATAAAAATACACGTCCAAAGGAGTCATGATTATGAACCTGAAAATTAGTCAATCCAAAGATCCAAAGTTGATTGCAAGTCTTAATCAAGAGGTGCAAAACCTCCATTATGCGATTGAACCAGAACTGTTCAAACCTTTTTCACTTGAGTCGATGACGCACATGTTTGCGGGGATGTTTAGAGATCCAGCCATGTCAGCCTATGTGGCTTATGTGGATGAAACACCTGCGGCTTATCTTGTGGTTGCTGAAAGAACGCTCGAGGAAAATGCATTCAGATATGCTTATACAGTTTTGTATATTGATCAAGTTTGCGTTAATAGTGGCTTCAAGGGGCAGGGGATTGGTAAGGCACTCGTGGACTTTGCGAAGCAGCTAGCGAAAGAGAATCATATTAACCGAATTGAAATGAACTACTGGACTAAAAACAACAACTCGGGTGAATTCTTCAGAAGTCAAGGGTTCACAAATTTTAATGAACGTTTATTTTACACCGTAGATTGATGGGAGGACCCTATGCACGCATCTGTAAGCGATTACCTAAATACCTATAAAGAAACAAAAAACAAAGTCCGCGGTCATAAACTGAAATCTGTAAAAGAAGAAATGGCTATATTTGATACGTTAAGCGACGATGTGATGCCAGATCTTTATGGGACAGGCGCCGTCATTGAACAGTTTGAAAACAAAATTGCCGCAGATTTAGGCAAAGAAAGTGCCATCTTTTTTCCAAGTGGCACGATGGCTCAGCAGATTGCGCTTCGGATTTGGTGCGACGAAAAGAGCATTAAGCAAGTCGCTTATCATCCACTCTGTCATTTAGAGATTCATGAGCAAGATGGATTGAAGAAATTGCATCACATTCAGACGATCCTATTAGGTGAGAAAGAGCGTCTTTTCACATTGGAAGACTTAAAGACTTTGCCTGAGGTGGCTGTGGTTTTATTTGAATTGCCACAACGAGAGATTGGTGGGCAACTTCCGAGCTGGGAAACGCTTGTTGAGATGGTGACTTATTGTAAGAATCGCGGTTTCCATACGCACCTTGATGGCGCAAGAGTTTTCGAATGTCTGCCGTACTATGGTAAAACAGCTAACGAGGTTGCGGATTTATTTGATTCGGCGTACCTTTCATTTTACAAGGGCTTTGGCGGTGTCACTGGTGCCATGCTAACAGGACCCAAAACGTTTATGGATCAAGCAAAGATATGGAAAAGGCGACATGGTGGTGATTTATACCATCTTTACCCCTACATTGTGACTGCTGAGATTGGCTATGACATGCGCAAAGACCGCATGGCGTCTTATTTTGAACGAGCCAAAGATTATGCAAAGTTATTATCCGATATAAATGGAATCACCCTTGTCCCTCCCACACCTGTCTGCAACATGTTTCATGTTCACTTTTCTGGTTCGGAGGAATTGCTGCGAGATCAACTCATCGAAGTCATGAAATCATGTGACGTTGCATTATTCGGTGGGATCTCTCAAACTAATGACGGCTATGTAAAGTCGGAGATGACGATTGGCGACGCCTATGAGGAAGTGCCTAAAGATAAATTGTTGGAAGCCATCACGTTATTTAAAGCTTTGAGAAATAATGTTGCAGATGCTTTCTGAAGAAATATGAATTAATAATCTGATTTAATAATCTATTAAAAAAATCCCCTGATGCTACGTCGATTCAATTATGAATCAATGTGCTGTCAGAGGATTTTCATTTTATATCATTACAATGTCAAAATTAACGCTTCCAGTTCTTCACATATCACTTTAGCGAGTTCAAAATCGTTTTCTTTCAAAGCAAGTTCGATTCTGGTTTCTAGCTGCTTTTTCTTTTGCTCGCGCTCAAGGTAGTCTTTATCGAAATGGCTGTCATAGATCATCTTTCTAAACTTACGCATGCTCATTTTCTTAACCGTTTTATTTTCGATGATCAGGACGTAATCCATAGAGTTAACGATTGTGTAATAATCATGCGAAATCATGAGGATGGCACCCTTGTAGGCATCAATCGCCTTCTCAAGGGCGATTTGTGAATAGGTATCCAAATGACTCGTCGGTTCATCAAGTAAGAGAAGATTCGTCTGCATAGAGGCTATTTTTGCAATTTGAAGGATATTTTTCTCGCCACCGGATAAGGAACCGATTTTTTGCTCGACGATTGTATCGTCGAAGCCATAACCCAACAAATAGCTTTTGATGGAACTGGTTGAGTTGAATCCCGCCTCGAAAAATTCATCGAGGATGGTGTTGGATTCTTCTAAGCTTTCACCTTGTAACTGAGAGAGGTAACCGACTTTAGCATGTTCGTCTAACTGAATGGCAGGGTTGTCATTTTTATATATCGCTCTAAGCAAAGTCGTTTTGCCAGTGCCGTTTGATCCGATGATGGCCACTTTGTCCCTTGGACCGATTTCAAACGAGACATTTTCGAGGAGCATTTCGTCGAAGGCAACATAGTAGTCTTTAACGGTTAATATAGGCGGCTTCACATGTGTATCGACATGACTTTCAGATACACCCATAGGTGAAGGAACAGACATATCAACAGGTATATCAACGTGTGCATCGGTATGACCTACAGCATGTGCATTGGTGTGACCTTCAGTATGTGTGTCAACATGTGCCTTCTTGACCTTAGGCACCATTTCAAAGTGTATGGCAGGCTGCTTGATCTCAACAAATGGCGCTTTGATTCTGCGGGCTTCCAAACGCTCCTGATTTCTAACTCTCGCCATGAGCGCTTTGCCTCTTGAGGCTTCCGTGTTGTTGGTTGCGATATATCTGAGCTGTCTAATAATCTCATCATAGCGTGCAATCTCTTCTGTGTCAGCGGTTGCAAGTTCTTGTAGCTCTATTTTTTTCTGGAGTAGAGAGAAGTTATAGTCGATATAACTGCCGTCAAATTCTTGTAGTTCTTTGTTTTCGAGATGGATGATCTTGTCAAAACAGTGGTTGAGCAAATAGCGATTGTGCGTGATGACGAGCAATATGCCCTTATGGCTATTGATCAGATCCTTTAAAGCATTGAGATTCTCAAAGTCTAAAAAGACATCTGGCTCATCCATGATCAAGAGGTCTGGGCTGTTGAGCATTTCTCTAATAACTTGAATGAGTTTGAATTCGCCTCCGCTGAGTTCTGAAACAGCTTGTTCTTTAAGCTTAAACAGGTTGGCTAAATTCAGTTTTTTATTGATGTCGCTTTCGAAGTTGTCACCACCAAGGGCGTCAAAGGCGTCGAGTGCAGTCTGGTATTTTTCCAGCAGTGGGTCGATGTCTTGCGCGGTTTCCATTTCCATACCGATAGAAGCGATTTCACTTTGAAGCTTGAGAAACGACTGCGCAATGTACTCAAAAACAGTAGTATCTTTTGCGCCATCGAGTTGTGAAAACTGGCTGACATAGCCGATTCTACAGTGTGGATCCATCTCCAAAGTGCCGTCGAACATGTAGCGTTCAGGGTCCATGAGGATGTCCACGAGTGTGCTTTTACCGCTGCCGCTCGTGCCGATAAAGGCGCAATGCTGGCCTTCTTCAAGCGCAAATGAAATTTTATCATAGAGATCTTTTTGTGGAAATGCGTAGGAGAAGTTGTCGAATTTTATCATTAGTTGACCTTTCTTTATCCATGAGGAAATTGTGTAATTCCAATATTAAAAAAGAGCCTAAACATATAAGCTCTTCTATCTTTTGGGTTCGCCGTTCATAGCATATCACTTATCTGTTTTAATTTCAATCCTTTCATAAAATGTAGCGTTGACATGGCGCTTCCATTATGTAATCATAAGGATTACAGGGAATAAAAAGACATATAGAAAAGAGGCACAATTATGAAATCAAATGCTATCATTTGCGACTATTGTTCAGAAGAAATACACTCAATTGATTCGTTGGCACTATGCAAATCTGTGGGCATCCATTTTAGAAAATTCCATACGACATGTTATAGTAAAGCCGCTGCAGAAAATCGCATCAGATTGTCAAAGCCCATCAATTATATTTCAAGTCTTGTTTCGCTGGTTGTCTTATCTTTAATCATCATAGCATTCATAATTTTTTCAAATGAAAAGCGCCTCATTTTTATGGGGATTTTTGTTGCTAGCGTCATATTCATTGATATTCCGTACTATTTAACATGGAAAAACGTCATTAGACCACTCTATGATCAATCAATGGAAGATAAGTAAAGTACCATTTATTGAATATAAAGCATATAATTAAGTGTAGAAAAAATGATACTAGAAAATTAAAAAGAAAATTGATGAAAGAGGACCTTATGAAGCGAAATT
Source organism: Acidaminobacteraceae bacterium (assembly GCA_942493125.1). GTDB lineage: Bacteria > Bacillota > Clostridia > Peptostreptococcales > Acidaminobacteraceae > Fusibacter_C. The sequence goes on from OW818667.1 coordinate 3,593,001, forward strand.
TACTAACACTGATTACTTTAATTGCTCTAATACTATTAATGACAGGTTGTACAGAAACTGCAGTGTCTGAGGCGCCAATAAATGGTAGTGAAGAAACTGCAAAAATGATTGAAGATTTGAATTTGTTAAGTGAAACGCTTGAGAAAGAACATTTAAATTTATTTGCAAAGATTTCTAAAGAGACATTTGATGCAGAAAAAGCGCGCATCGCAGCAGAAATCCCTCATATGACCGATGCTGATTTCTTTTATGCGCTTAAGCAATTGATAGCTATGGCAGGTGACGCACATACGACGATAGGCTATAGTGATTCGATTTACAAGCATCTTATGGCACTGCCGTTAGCCATCGAAAAGTATGGTGACGACTGGTATATCATGATGCTCGATGAACAAAATGCTCAATATTTAGGCGCTAAATTAAAGTCTATCAATGGTGTTTCTATTCAGGATATATTCGAAAAAAGTAAAACACTGATGTCTGTTGAAAATGAATCTTGGGCACTTAGTCAATTTTCTAATACCATCGCATTTAAAGAAGCACTTAACTATTTAGGCATCGTGACTGGCGATGATAAGATTATGTTGAAAATAGAAACTAAAGAAAAGCTGGACACATCTATTGAAATGATCCCACTGACAGAAACGGCGCTTATGAGTGCTGAAATAGATATATTGGAAGGCGAAACCGTCTCAAAAACTTGGCCAGAAGGGTACTATAGATCACTTTCAATAGATGATGATCATCTATTCATTCAGTATAATGTCTGTGCGGAGTCACCAGATTTATCTATGGCGACATTCACTGATTCCATCAAAAAAGAGTTGTCGGATAAGAACTACAAAACAGTTGTTATCGACTTACGCTATAACACAGGCGGTAATTCTGAAGTTCTAAGACCGATGCTAAACATGCTCAAAGAAATGAAGGAAGAAAAGTCGTTAGAAATATATACGCTTATCGGTAAAAGTACTTTTTCATCAGCGATTATCAATGCTTTGCAAACTAAAGACGAGCTAGGCAGTACGTTGATTGGATCAGCAACTGGAGGCAACGTCAACGGGTATGGTGAAGTGAAGACTTTTGAACTTAAGAATCATCCATTTGTCGTGACCTATTCTACGAAATATTTTGAATTAATCAAAGGTTATGATAAAGACTCACTTTACCCTGATTTTGAAGTGGAGCAATCACTAGAAGATTACCTTGATGGCAAGGATACTGAAGTTGAATGGATTCTCAATAATTGAGTTTATATTAAGGGGGCATGATGAACGCATTTGAAGAATATCAAATGACAGCGGAAAAGTTGAAAGACGATATGATGGACAAAAATCGAAAGCTCACGCGCCAACTAGCAGAAAAGGAGCAGAGCTTCGAACTCGTCAAGATGGTGCACTTTAACAAATCTGTCAATCTTCAGATGTTAAATGATATCTTGATCGGTTGTACAGGTTGTCTACATTCATTTATCTTTTCAAATAAGATGACAATATCGAACTTGAAACCAGATAATCACATTTATCATAGTCTGGTTTCAAATCGCGAACAGTTTATGATGGTGACGGAACTACAAGTCAATAGAACGCTCATAGAGGGTTTTACGACGATTATCTATCCAGTTGGCATCTCTGACCTGATTGAAGGTCATCATCATATTGTGCGGTGTATTGTCATGCTCTATCCCAATAAAGTGATGGATCATGAAGTCCTTGAATTCATCAAGTCCTTTATGATTGTCAATGAAGTCATGATCAATATCGTCCTCACTAGAGAACGCATGACGGAACTTATTGAAACCGATCCACTCACAAAAGCACTCAACAGGTTGGCATGGCGTGAAAATCTTAAAAGGTTATTAAGCGATGTCGTCCCGTTTTATATCCTCATGATCGACGTTGACCGATTTAAAACCATCAATGACACATATGGCCACCCAAAAGGTGATGAAGTCCTCAAATTTACAGCGGCTTGGCTAAAGAACGCCGTAAGAGCTGATGATAAAGTTTTTCGACTCGGTGGTGATGAGTTTGCCGTAATGGGGATTATCAATCCAAATGAACAGAATACCCTTTTGGACAAATTAGCGGCTTTCAATGCAAACTATCGTGAAAGCACTTTGAAATTCTTGAAACTCGAAACGTCAATATCAATTGGTGTTCTATTCACAGGAAGTAACCAAACTGAAGAAGAAGTATTCAGCAAAGTGGATGAGCTACTATATCAATCTAAAACCTCAGGAAAAAACACTATGACAATACAAAATGAATTGAGGTAAACTATGCATGCAATAACTGACAAGCGCGCTATCATTGAGCGCTTAAAAAATCTGAAATTTGTTCCTTACAATGTACTCGGTGCATTGGAAAATACTGAAAATAAAAGCTATATTGATGAGCCAACAGATTCTATTTGGGTTGAAAATCACTATTTCAACTACATTACTGGCGATTCAAATGTGATCTTAAACAGAATCAATAACTTAGAAGACGGGTTTTACGGTTTCTCAGGTGTTCATGGAGAACTTGCTTCAGAGATCTACAAAAATCATTTTTTGCATTGGTTTGAAGCAACAGAACGCTATGTGTTAACTGCGGAACTTCCAGATCAAGTTTGTCCTTACCAAGTTGTCAAAGTGCCTATTGAAGAGGCACAAGGGATTGACGATCGTTATGAGTACAAGCAAGACGGTTCACTTGAACGGATCAAAGATGCTATTTTAAATCGTCCATCAGCGGCTATTTATATTGACGGTCAAATCGCTAGCTACGTTCTTGTACATGAAGACAATTCTATTGGCTATATGTTCACGCTTGATGCGTATCGCAAGCTTGGACTTGGCTATTGGGTATCGATAGATATCGTCAAACGAATTCAATCTCTTGGTGTAGTGCCATTTTTGGAAATCAATAAAGCCAATTTTAAATCTCAAGGACTTGCAGGCAAACTATGCTTTGAAAAGGATGCATTCACGCCTTGGTTCGGAATCATCAAAGGTATTCCTGATTTCTTCAGTACTTGGGATCCACTTAATGGGGCATCTTATATCTTCTCGTCGATCGCTCAGTTAAGAGTTTCGGACAAATTGACAACTGATATTGAAAATATCCATTTTGAGAAAGTGGAAGATACATTTATAGGCGTTATAAATGAAGGTGTAAAGAAGGCGACATTCAAAGCGGTTCTTGACGACTCAAAAGAAGCGTACATCATAAATATTGATCAACTTTCAGAGATGACACTTTATGACTTGGTGTGCACCATGGCTGTTCATTTTCCAGAACACAACGCATCGATAGTATTGCCGTACGACAGTCTCCTTGTAGATCAAATCGGTGGCATCTTCATTGAAAAATAGCTATAGAAAGGATGACCCTATGGAAAAATGGATTGGACCACTCGCTATCATCATAATATGTATTGGATTTACAGTATTTATCGTCAAAGACATAATGGCACTCAATGTTTTGAAGTTCCGTTTAAAACAGTCTTTATCAGCTCAATTGATTACGCCAATTATCTATCTTATGATGTTTCTACTCTATACTAAGATAGAATTATGGATCGCTTTGGGCTTTGGATATTTAGGTATGCTGTTTTTTTTCAAGGCGTTTTTCCCAGATGGCATATTTCAAGGCGGTATTAAACACAGTAACCGCATTATTTTTTGGAATGACGTAATCGGGTATCAAATAGATACCATCGATGAGAAACAAAAAAACTTGAAATTAGAGACGTCACCGATGGGTTTTTTTAAGAAAACGCTTTTTTCATTTAAAATTGATCATGATTCTGAAACCGAAATCAGATCTCAAATGGCTGAATTAGGCATAGAAAGGACGAGCAAGCGAAAGTTGTAGTCAAAATAATATACAAAAAAATAACACAATTGACGTTGAAGCATGATGTTAATTGTGTTATTTTAATTAATAGAGCACTCGGGACACAACGAAATTAACTGGGACAAATATCGCCCGAAAACTACAATTGAAATATTAAATTAGAATGGAGAGTAACAACATGACATATAAATTAATAGCTCTAGATATGGATGGTACATTATTCAACGAAAAAAAAGAAATATCGCCACGAAACAGACGTGCGATACAGGATGCGAGAAAAATCGGGAAAAATGTAGTTATTGCGACAGGTCGTCCCTTACTCGGCATCAAACACATATTAAATGAACTGGGGCTCAATACAAGCGAAGATTATGTCGTTGCATTCAATGGCGCATTAGTACAAAATGTCAAAACAGGTAAGGTCATCTTTAAAAGTGCTTTAAAGCATGACGATTATAAGCTATTATACGATTTGAGTCTCAAGTACGGCGTTCATGTACAAGCTTTGACAGAGACTTATGTTACGACACCAGTCCTTAATCCCTTCACACAGATAGAAGCAGATCTCAATGGTATCGAAATCGTAAAAAGTGATGTCGATGCATTTTCTAAAAATGAGACGATCATCAAAGTGATGTTTGTCGACACTAAAGAAAATTTGGATGCTGTAGAGCGCCAATTAACCGATGACATCAAGACTAAGTACAACATCATGAGAAGCTCGTCTATCTTTCTTGAATTCTTAAATCCAGAAGTTAATAAAGGTACTGGCATAAGCGCAATCGCCTCTATCATGAATTTAGGTGCAGACGAAGTCATCTGTGTTGGCGATGCTGGAAACGATATTGCCATGATCGAGTACGCAGGTCTCGGCGTCGCTATGGGGAATGCCTATGAATCGGTTAAGCGCATTGCAGACCACATCACTGACACAAATGAAGCAGATGGTGTAGCAAAAGTGATTGAACAGTACATGCTGAAAAAGGTAATTTAGAGTCTATGATTAATATATTTTTCTAAAATTTCAACAACCAACGCATGATCCTCTTTTGAAGGTAAACCAGAAACGGTTATCGTACCGATGACACCTGTGCCTTTGAGTATGATGGGGAATGAGCCACCATGTGCTGCATAATCATATGGGTCTAAAAAGAAATTGTCTTTAAGCGTCAATTCTGATTTTTCTAGGTATAACCCCCAATAGTATGAGCTGTGTCCAAAGCGCATGACTACATTTGCTTTTCGAAGGATCCAAGCGTCATTATCGGCAGAACTACCAGGGAGTGCGGCATGATAAAGCTGTTGACCGCTGCGTGAAATATCGATCGCTACGGGCAACTTTCGCGCGTAAGCCGTTTGATATAAGTGTTCGCCAAGTTTATGGGCGGTCTCAAAACTAAACGTATCAAAGATGAGCGTTTGCTCTTGTTCCAACAGCTGTTCCATAAGGTTTTCCATTACCGTACCTTCAACTTTATTATTTGTCATGTTTACCTCCAAGAAAGTGATTCCTTAGGATTGCGACAAGCTCTTGATTTAGTGGCATTTTTGCCATCATTTCGAGGGCTCTTTTTGATTCAAAACCCGGCCTGTAAGGTCTATCTGTAGTAAGCGCACTGTAAACATCGGCGACTGTCAATATCTGAGAATTAAATGGAATTTCATCACCCTTTAAGCCGTCTGGATAACCTGAACCATCAAGAAGTTCATGATGATGCTTGACGATTAATGCCACTTCCTTAAGATTTGGAAATTGCGATACAATCTCATAACCAATGGAAGAATGTTTTTTGATTTCTTCATACTCTTCACGGAGGAGGTTGCCTGGTTTATTTAAAATATTTTCTGAAATGCCGATTTTTCCGATGTCATGTAGATGCCCCGCTTTATTTAGAATTTTTTGTTGGCTTTTGCTCAACCCAAGTTGCGAGGCGATGAGAACAGCGAAACAAGCCACTTCCTTCGAATGCTCTGCAGTGTATGCATCTTTCTTGGAAAGCAACATGACGATATTGGCAAGTCCTTCAATCTCATAATGTGAACGTATAGAAATTTGATAAAAAGCCTGGATAATCAAAAGACTCAATAGTGCAATGGAAAAAGCACTAAGATAGTGGAAAAAATTCAAAGGTTTTTGATTGTTGATAATTTGTATGCCATCAATAGTTGAACTATCCTCGACGATTACTTCAAAATTGAATTTTGGATTGTCTAATGTTTCATCAAAAACAGCTTGCGGATTGAATGCGATACGCACCATTTTATCTGGCAAGTATTTTTCTAGAAAACTATCAAAGATGCCCATTTCAACATAGGAAGTCCCATTTTCACTGTAGATTGCATACGAATAGGAACCATCAAAGGGTTTATCAATTATTGACAAAGCGCCAGACATTGCAAAAGTAGACGTGATATCTCTTTCATAATGGCTGATGAAATCCGTATCGTTGCTTTTAATGGCTTCATACATCTCGTCCCATTCAAAATAACCTGTACTTACCCCATCGGCATTTGTATTGATAAATGTATAAAGTGAACTCTCCATAAGATCTTCTATTTCTGTTATGCGAGCTGTATTGATGCGGTAAAAAAAAGTCAATGAAAGCATCAACATGAGTATAAATACGAAAAGTTTTTTTATTTTATGATCTTGAAAAAGCATTTGTAAAAAAGACATAGTTACCTCAACAAATTTACTGATATCGTCAATATAGTCCGATATTTTTTAATTATACATGAAAAGTTCTTTTGTAACTGCTAATTTATTATATTTTATTAAAAATTAACGAAGAATACATTCTTAAAATTTCATTAAATTTTCCATAAGTTTCATTTATATACCAATATTAGGGCATTGAAATGTTATAATAATAACAAAGAAACAACGCAAAGAAACAATATAGTAGAGTTACTGTAATAAAACACCACCCTGTTACGTTATATATATAAAGTGACTTATTTGAGGGAGGCACATATGAAAGTCGTGAAAGTGAAGCACTTGTTATTGTTACATATTTTTTTATTATTTGCTTTGATCAGTAGTGTTGGATTTGGTGAGGCGTCAAAAGGTTCATCTTTAGTGGTTGGGGATTATATCGAGTTTGGACAGTATGAAAATGAGCCTGTCGTTTGGCAAGTGGTAAGCATCGATGCGGAGGGCAATCCACTGCTTTTTTCGAGGCGTATTTTGACGATCAAAGCGTTCGATGCAAGTGGAAGTCAATATGAAGAAGATGGCTACTACAGCCTTGAGAAGCACTATGGGTCAAACCGTTGGGAAACGTCGACCTTGCGAAAGTGGCTCAATTCAGACGATAAGCTTGTCAATTGGTCAATCAATGCACCCGATGTTGAAAATGTGTTCAATGGTGAAAAACCATACAATACTGAAGCTGGATTTTTACATAACAGCAACTTCAATACAAAAGAAAAAACGATTATAAAAGATACGACGTATACGATGGACGATGGCGCTCAATTAAGAGATAAAGTCTTCTTATTGTCAACGGAAGAGGCAATGTCATACTCTGTATGTTCGAGCTGTTATCCACTGCAACACCTCAAACATCAAGCCATATCCAAACCATATGACATTTGGACGCGAGATGCCGTCAAGGATACACTCCATGCGGTCAACACGCTAAAATGGGATGGCAACCAATCGCGAAATGTAGCCAACGTCAGCAGATCTGGCGTTGCACCAGCTCTCAAACTGGATTCCGAAAAAATAGGATCTATGGAGATGATGGGTAATGGCATTTCCTATAAACCATACTATTTCGAGCTCAAAGCAACGACAAATTATGTAGTGATTATTTGTCTTGTTGTTACAGGCATACTGATTTTATATAAATTGTTGAACAGGGCACGTATTCAAGCAGCGGTCATGCTTATTTGCATCCTTTGTGTTACGATGCTATTGACTGCCTGTCTTGGCTTTAGCATAAGATCGAGTGCAGCAATCAACCAAAAACCTGACGAGAACTTTAAAGACTACCTCATCGTATTGCAATATGCGCTTGATATGGATATGATCGAAAAACGTATCGCCGAATTATTTCATGGTGAGCCTATTTTAGTAGTTGCTCAGGATGGCAGCGATGTGACTGAAAACATTCTAAAAAACTTTTCAGAGCCTATAACCCCAGACGAAATGAGTGCCATCACAAACGAGATTTTCAAAAATGATTGGCGCGTTGTCAGAGGTGGCGACTATCGAGTGACAAACATTAAAAGGGAAATTGACGACGTCTTTACAAACATTTCGAAGGTGTACCCAGTGATATTAAATGGAGCCCCTGAGTCAAACGATATGACCGAGTCATTTATTAGTGCTGTTAACGCGCTATATGCGACGCAAAAATACGAGGCGATCGCTGATTACCTGAGATTGAATGACCTTCAAATCGCCCATCCACTTGATTGGTCAGCAGTCGGTATCGGTGAGCTCTATGAGTAAATGAGTTGGTGGTGCCAGGCATTTCGACTCATAAAGACGGGGGGGATTAACATATGAAATCTAATTTGGACAAGCGCTATATCTATGCAGGTGCCTTATTGATTATCCTAATAGGCGTCATAGGGATATTCATCGCTTTGAATCAAAAGAGCGATGACCAGTCTACTGCGGAGAATACGACTGAATTATCAACAGAACTATCCTCGGAAATCCCAACTGAGATGACCACAGAGGCGAAGATCGAGAATGACTATTTTTATACGCGTCCCGAGGGGCAAACGCGCGTGCTCGCAATAAAAGCGTTAGATGATTCAGAAATACCAGTACCATATGATTTTACGCAATATGGGCTTAAAAACTATGCCGATTCGCGTTATTATGCTTTGGTGATTTTGGAGTTCGCAGAGAATCAGACTACTTCTGGTGTTTCAAATGAATCTATGACTGTAGTGGCTGAGCTTGAAATTATAAGCGAACTGGAAGCCTCTCATATTGAACAAGTTTATAACCAAATGGAGATTCGCTATGAGGAGGACTACGCGATATATCAACATGATCGTAAGTTCTTTGTCACCTCATTGATAGAGCCAAAGTTATATAAGAATTTTGTATTTTTTGACCTCCAATATAAAAGTGAATCCACACCTGAAACGACGACGATTGGCGTGTATCAGTCGTCATTTGCGAATGTCGTGTTTTCAAAAAAAGATAAACGCTTTATAAGCGAGCCAGTAACAGATGGACAAACAACAGAGGAGTATGACTGGGAAAGCAAAACCGTCATTCATAAACCAGCTTTAACCTCTGTACAAGGTCCATCACTCTCAAAGATAACAGATGAAACAAGACTTGCACAACTCACATTAGGCGCGAGTAGCGCCGTGTTATTTGATCGACTGGGTCAACCTAAAAATGTTGGCTGGTTATCTGGTTATTATCTAGCTTATGAAGAACTACTTTTCTTTTCTGAAATGGAGGAGAATGGCGCGGTACTGACTTTCCATCCTACGAAAGCCATCCTGTATTTTGGTGACTTTGCAGTTGCTGGACTAAAGAAGGGGATGACATTTAAAGAAGTAGAAAAAGTCATAGGACCTCAAGACATATTAATCTTTACTGAAGGCAATGAATTAAATTATCCATTAAATGTAGTCATAAAAAAAGAGGGCTTTTCAATCAGTATTGGATTCAATGCCAATTTTGAAGTGACGCAGTTCTTAATCCGATCCGAAGATGTAGAGACAGGGCCGATTGGTGAGCCTTTGCCAAATGAAATTGAAAGTGCCTTTTCTGAAGAGATCTTTGAATTTGATAGCCTTGAGAAGTTCACTGATTTTACTAGTGGATTCAATTTGAGCTATTTTAATGCTTCACCTATGTCAAGCGGGGGTATTGAACCAATTGATATCGGATTTTACATGTATGATTTATCGAGACAAGTACCAATACTAGTCAATGATCAGCCAATGTACACAGTTTTTGAAGTGTTTTATGATATCAATCCAAGTATCGTAACCGTTGGAAAAGAGGACGGCATTATTTATAAAATTGATCTCAACACATTTGAAGCAACTCCAGTTTCGGGGCCAAACTATAAAAATCATATAGCAAAAGGCAGTATGATTATTAAAGCGTCATTGCTGAATGATTAAATGTTAAATTGACTAAATGCTAAAATGTCTAAATTACTTAATAAAAATTGGAGGTTACACGATGAATAAGATGGTATTGCTCGTCGTAGATGTTCAAAACGCAATCGTTATGGAGCATCCGCACGAAGAAGAAAAAGTGCTTGGCAATATTCAAACTTTAATTGCGCAAGCTAGAAAAAATCAAGTTGAAGTCATCTATGTTAGGCACGACGATGGTGTGGGCACTGAGTTTGAAGTTGGCTCAGATACGTGGCAAATACACGATGCCGTAGTGCCTCAAGGCGGCGAGAAAATCGTGGACAAGCAATTCAATAGCGCCTTTCACAAAACAGATCTGCAGGCGTATCTATCGGAAAAGGGCGTAGACACGATTATGCTCGTTGGGATGCAGACTGAGTACTGTATAGATGCCACTTTGAGAAGTGCCTTTGATCTGAACTACAAAGTCTTGATACCAGAACAGACAAACACATCGTTTGATAACCCATATATGCAGGCTCAGCAGTTGATTGCGTATTATAATACTTTCATATGGGATGGACGTTATGCTAAAGTAGTGCCAATGGAAGAAGCGTTGGACCATTTACAGTAGGAGGAACCATGCAAATTTTTGAAGGAAAAGTTGATAACCAAGGGGTTTCAATACATTATATTGAAAGCTTTGTCGATATTGCAGCAGAAATCGCTGAAGAAGAGGTTGTTGAAGAAAAAGTCGTTGAAGTCATAGTTGAGACCGTAGAACGGGCGCCACTTTTGATCATCCCTGGTTTCACAGAATCCGCTGAGGACTATATCGAAATAATTAGAGCGTTTGATGATAGAAAATGCGTTGCTATCTCACTCAGAGGCAGAGGGAAAAGCGATGCCCCAGATTCAGGCTATACACTTGAAGACCATGTTTCAGATATCAAGGCTGTGGTTGAACAACTCGACCTTGATGCCTTTTACGTGCTTGGCTATTCGCGTGGTGTGTCCTATATGATCGATTATGCATTAGGCAACTTACCTAAAATTAAGGGCATGATCATAGGTGACTATCCAGGCATGCATACGAGACTCGTGGAACGCTGGGTTGAGATGTTCATCAAATTGCCACCATGGCGCGGCAAATCGGCATTAGAGCGCATGCCAAGGCATGCCATTGAGGCGATTCAAAGAGAGTCCGTTGAAAAATCGTTTTACGAGGCACTTAAAGCAGTGAAAGTGCCCGTACTCTTATTAAAAGGGGACCAAAGCGGCTCCTTGTTGTCTGAAGAAGCGACTGCGTCCTATTTTGAAGCTTTAGAGGATGTGCGTCTTTCAGTTTTTGAAGGATGTGCTCACGATTTGTTTAAACCGGATGAATCCCATTTTATTCGTGTGATAAAAGCGTTCGTAGACCAGAATTAATGCGAGTGATGTAATTACAGAGATCTTATTGGACCCTAGTGTATAGGGTCCATTTTTATTCAAATCAAGTCTAAGTTTCAGCACACAAAAATGACTTAAAAATGTATCAGGTTGTTATGCAATTGACTAAATTAACAATGTGACCAAAATTTATAAAAAATACACGATAAAAAGTCGCGAAAAGAGTTATAATAAGAGAGATACGCAACAGGAGGAATAAGAAATTGATCGATAAAAAAGCAATTGAGGGCCACATTCGAGGTATTTTGATCGCACTTGGCGATGATCCGGATAGAGAAGGCTTAATAGATACCCCAAAACGCGTCGCTAGCATGTATGAAGAGGTGTTCGAGGGTATGAATTATACAAACGCGCAAGTTGCAGAGATGATGAATACGACATTCGAAGAGGATCTCGACATTCAGGCGGATAGCAAAGATATGGTCGTCATGAAAGACATCGATATTTTTTCTTTCTGTGAGCACCATCTCGCACTCATGTACAATATGAAAGTTACCGTGGCATATATCCCTACAGATAAAGTCATCGGACTAAGTAAAATAGCAAGAATTACAGATATGGTTTCCAAAAGGCTGCAGCTTCAAGAGCGCATTGGCTCAGACATCGCAGAGATCATGACCATGATTACAGGTTCGGAAGATATAGCGGTCATCATCAAAGGTGAACACAGCTGTATGACGTCGCGCGGCATCAAGAAAACGCAAGCAAAAACGGTGACGACGACATTTAAAGGACGTTTCAGCTCAGATGATAGCTTGTACTTGAAATTGATGACCATCTACCAGAGCTGAGGAGGCCCTCGTGTTTTTAATGATTGACAATTATGACTCGTTCGTCTATAACTTGGTGCACTATTTTTTAGAGCTTGGCGAACAGGTGGAAATCTATAGGAACGATGCACTTACAATTGAGAAAATCTACGAGCTTAACCCAGAGGGCATCATCATTTCACCAGGTCCAAAAGACCCGAGTGAGACGGGCATCTGCGAGGAAGTCATCCGTACGTTTGCTAATCAGATCCCAATCTTTGGCGTGTGCCTTGGCCATCAAGCCATCGCCTATGTGCATGGTGCAGATGTCGTCAAAGGTGCGCGTCCAATGCATGGCAAAATTTCTGAGGCGACCCATAACGGCCAAGGCGTATTTTCAGGCATCCCTTCGCCAGTAAAGGTGACACGTTATCACTCACTTGTCGTCGATCCTGCAACGTTATCCGACGATTTTATCATCTCAGCAACGAGTGAGGATGGTGCAATCATGGGTATCAGGCATCGTACGCTATTGCTTGAAGGGGTTCAGTTTCATCCAGAAGCCGTGCTCACTGAGTATGGACACGACATGATCAAAAATTACGTCGCTTGGTGCAAGGAGACTTTACATGCAAAAAAAACTGTCCTTTAATATCAAAACGTTTGAAACCAAGCAAGATGGCTTTCAGATTTATTCAAGCATCGAACAAGGTGTCGACACAATTTTTTTAGACAGTTCGATGGCGGATTCACCTTATAGTCACTATAGCATCATCGGAGTTAACCCATTTTTAACGATTAAATATGAAAACAAAACGATTTATGAAAAATGGTATGACCAAGAGACGAAGACGTTTTCCAAAGAGCTACATCAAACCGATGTTTTCAGCTATCTGAACGCACTCATGGCATCCTATCACATAGAAAATACCACTGGTCTTCCATTTGTAGGCGGTGGTTTAGGTTACTTCAGTTATGACCTTGGCAGTGAGGTTGAATCCTTACCATTTCATGCACCTGACCTCGTCACAGTGCCAGATGCTTACTTTGTGTTTTATGACAATGCTGTCGTCATCGACCATCACATGAACACAGTTTCCATCACCGGGCTTGGTATCTTGAGAGATGCAGAGACTAGCGTGAATTACCTCAAAGAGCGAATCGTGAGCGAACCGCAGACGAAACAGATCGTGAGTCAAGCATCTGAATATAAACAGCCGAAGTTTGTATCGCCATTTACTGCAGCGTCCTATCAAGATGCGGTTGAAGCGATGCGACAATTCATCAGAGAAGGGCATATCTATATCGCAAATATGACGCACACATTCTCGAGTGATTTTTACAATGACCCAATGTCGACTTATGAACGGCTTCGAACGGTAAATCCGGCGCCATTTTCAGCTTATATGCCGCTAGATGGCTTCTCAATCTTGTCTTCATCACCAGAACGATTTGTAGAAATACGCGATCAAAAGATACAGACGCGACCTATAAAAGGAACGCGTCCAAGGGGCAAGACGGAAGAGGAAGATTTAAGAAATAAAGTAGCGCTCATGACGAGTGAAAAAGACAAATCGGAGCTTCTTATGATCGTCGACCTTGAGCGAAACGACTTAAGCAAAGTTTGCGTGCCAGGCAGTGTCAAAGTGACAGAACTATTTGAAATAGAAGCATATGCCACAGTATTTCACCTAGTTTCCACGATCACGGGGGAGCTGTCCAGTGGTAAGACATCTGTCGACTGCATCAAAGCGATGTTTCCTGGTGGTTCCATCACGGGTGCACCGAAATATCGTGCGATGGAGATCATCGATACGTTAGAAAAAAATAAGCGGAACATCTATACAGGGTCTATTGGATACCTTGGATTTGATGGAGGCGCAGATTTTAACATTATCATAAGAACGATACTCCTTAAGGACCAAAAAGCGCACTTTGGCGTAGGTGGTGGCATTACTTGGGAGTCGGATAGTATGGAAGAATATATTGAGACCCTCGACAAAGCCAGAGCGTTATTAAAAAGTATGGATGCCTGTCAAATTGAAGTAGATGCAGTCGAATAGGAGCCTATTATGTTATATAAAGAGATAAAACCTGAATCGTTTCAAGTGATCGATCAAGCAGAGGAGTCCCATTCTAAAATTGTTCCAACTCCACAAGTTGATGATGGTTTTTTATTTGGTATTGGTTTTTTTGAGACGATCCTTATCCTGGATGGTCCTTGCTTTCTCAGCGACCATATCAAGCGCATCAATGCCAGTTTAGAAGCATTTGGTATTGGAAGGCGATTGACTGAGAAAAGTCTAAGTCAATTGATTCGTTCCAACACATGGCAAAATTGCGTCCTTAAAATCGTTATCAGCGAAGCAAATGCCTTAGCGATTACGCGATCGATTCCATATACTGAAAAGCATTATGAAGACGGTTTTTCTCTTACTCAAAGTGCAGTGACAAAGAGCACACATAGTGCTTTTGTAGCGCATAAATCCTTAAACTACGGTGAAAATATTTGGGCTTTAAAAGCTGCTAAAAAAGAAGGATACAACGACTGTCTTTTTTCAAATGAGTTCGGCAATATCACGGAGAGTTCATTGGCCAACTTGTTTATTATAGAAGATGGCCAGTTGATTACGCCGCCTTTGTCAGATGGCTTATTGCCTGGAATCATCCGAAGTAAGATTATCGATAACTTTGTTGTGAAACAAGAAGCGATAACGCCTGAACGCATTTTGAAATGCGAAGGCGCTTTTTTGACAAACAGCGTCGTTGGCGTTATTAGGGTGAATGACTATGTAGGCATTAGAGTGCCCACAAACCCCTTAATTGATGAAATCCGCATGAAAATTTTAGAGGAAGCGAGGTGTTCTTATGCTGTCTAGAATTGATAAAATACTTGAGAACTCAATATATAAAATGTGTTTAAAGCGCATTGAATCACATGAAGAAGGACGAGAACTTTGTGGTCACGACTTGGGCCATTTCATTGATGTGGCCCGCATAGCGACGATTCTATCGCTAGATGAGGACATCACTCTTTCACGTGATCATATATATGCCGCGGCGTTGCTGCATGATATAGGCAGACATATTCAGTATGAAGATGGCACACCACATGAGTTGGCAAGTGCTGAACTGTCAGTGGCTATTTTGGAAGCTGCGGGTTATAGCGAAGATGAGATTGAGAGCATTGGAATCGCAATAAGCAATCATCGAAATGAAGCCATCAAAGATGACAAAACACTATCAGGTTATCTTTATAGGGCGGACAAGCTGTCTCGAAACTGCTACTCATGCACGGCTTCAGCGCTTTGCGACTGGTCAGATGATAAAAAAAATACGACCTTGAAGATATAATACAATTGATCCAAATTATAAATAGAACTTAAATGGAAAGGGTTAATATGAAAATCGGCAAGCTGGATTTTGATTTAGATAAAAAAGGATACATCATGGGCATACTCAACGTAACGCCGGATTCGTTCTCTGATGGTGGGCGTTATGTGCCTATAGATGAGGCCGTTGCTAGAGCACTTAAGATGGTGGAGGAAGGTGCGACGATCATTGATATAGGCGGGGAATCTACACGGCCTGGTCATGCACCTGTCTCTGCAGAGGAAGAAATTAAGCGCGTCGTTCCCGTTATTGAAGCGCTCGTTCGTTTAATCGAGGTGCCAATATCCATTGATACGACGAAAGCTGAAGTGGCAAAGGCGGCACTTGATGCAGGAGCCAGTATGATCAATGATGTATGGGGCTTTAAATATGATCCCAATATGGCAAGTGTTGCAGCAGAATATAACGTGCCAGTTTGTTTGATGCACAACCGCAAAGAGGCGAAGTATGATGCTTTGATAGCGGATATGGTCTCTGACCTTGAGGAGAGCCTCCAAATCGCTTTGAATGCAGGCGTGAAAAAAGATAAAATAATTTTAGATCCAGGTATTGGATTTGCGAAAACGTTGGCTGATAACCTCGAAGTTATGAAAGCGCTAAGTGTTTTTAAGGGGATGGGATATCCTATTTTACTAGGGACATCGAGAAAGTCCATGATTGGACAAGCGCTCAATTTACCCGTGACAGAAAGGCTCGAAGGCACCATCGCTACCACTGTTCTTGGCTATATTGAAGGGTGCAGCATTTTTAGAGTGCACGATGTGCAAGAAAATCTGCGTGCTCTAAAGATGACAGAGCTTATGCGCTAACCATAAATAATGGAGAAGGGGATTCCTATGGATCAATTGATCATCAAAGACCTTGTTATATTTGGACACCACGGTGTCTATCAAGAAGAAAAAACATTGGGACAAAAGTTTGTCATAGATCTCATCATCGACCTTGATCTTGGAGAGGCGTGTGAGACCGATAACCTTGAGTTTGCGCTCAATTACGGGCAACTCAGCCATGAACTTCAGACAGTTTTTCAGCGTGAAAACTACGACTTGATCGAACGTGCGGCACAAGTGCTGTGCAGTTATATTTTAGAGCAATATCCAGCGGTTAAGCAGGTCGATTTGACCCTTAAAAAACCATGGGCACCAGTGCTTCTTGAACTCAAATACCCAGCGGTTCGCATCGTTCGGGGACGTCATATCGCGTATATTGCAGTCGGTTCAAATTTAGGCGATAAAAAAGCACATATCGAACAAGCGATTAACCTTATCAATCAAAGTGGCCATACAAAGATTCTACGCCAGTCGACATTGATTGAGACTGACCCAGTAGGCTATGACGATCAGGATCCGTTTTTAAACGGCGTCATGATGGTTTCTACGACGCTTGCGCCAAGAAAACTCATTCAATGGCTTATGTCGATCGAAGCCGATCTTAAAAGAGAACGGTTAGTCAAATGGGGACCGCGCACCATAGATCTGGACGTCATTTATTATGATGATCTCGTGACAGACGATATGGACATCGTGCTACCTCATCCGAGAATGCATGAACGGGCATTTGTCTTAGAGCCGTTAGCAGAAATCGCACCTTACGCCGTTCACCCACTTTATCAAAAAAGGACTGTTGAACTGCTTGATGCCCTTAAGAAAGCTTCGAATTTACTCTAATGAAACTGATTTTGAATCTCAATAATTGCATGAAATATACGCGATGTTGCTTGAAGGATTAAGCAACATCGCGTTTTTTGTCTTTTGGCGGCTACTGGTGTATAATTGTATGATAAGAATGTTGATACATCCTAATAATAAACAGATAAAGTGAGGCACACTATGACAATAAATACCAAGCAAACGTATGACCATGAGACTGAAAGACGGGTAGATCAGAAAAACTCAAATAATTCATGTCGCGTATGTGGTCATTTGACAACAGAATGGACCCATTTGAGAATGGCATCCAAGTATTTCTACTGCAACCATTGCGAATTTATCTCCAAAGATGAGACGATGCGCGTTACACCTGATGAAGCTTTTAGAATTTACAATACGCACAAGAATTCAATTGATGATCAGCGCTATGTCGCTTATTTTCAAAAATTCTTGAAAGAAGCAGTCTTTCCATTTTCAAACGGGATGAAAAATGGCTTTGATTTCGGAAGCGGACCCGATCCTGTGCTTGCACAAATTTTAACACGTGATTACGGATATGAAATGGACATTTATGACCTGTATTATGCCCCTGAGCGCATCCATATCGGCAAAAAATATGATTTGGTCACTTCAACTGAAGTCGCTGAGCACATACCAGAACCACTGAATTATTTTAGACAATTGAAAAGCTTGCTCACAGATACGGGTACTTTGGCAATCATGACACAATTTCATCAAAACAATTCCCTGCATTTTAGCGACTGGCATTATGCACGTGATAAAAGCCACATTTCTTTTTACACGGAAAAGACGATGAAAATCATCGCACAAAAAGTCGGCCTTAGAGTCGTATTTACAAATCACACGCAATATACGACTTTTGTCAAAGACATAAAAATGGAGCCTGTCAAAGTAGTGGAGCAGCCAGCTGTGCAAGAACCTGATAATAATACTGGCCAAGAAATTGAGCAAAATACGGAAAATAATACGGAAAATAATACGGAAAATAATACGGATCAAGTTACGGCGCAAGATGACGCAGAAAAGGAATATGATGAAACAGAAAACATTTAATGACTATGCACTTAGCGAGAACCTGTTAAAGGCTTTAGAATTACTAGACTATACGGCGCCAACGAGCGTTCAGGCTGAGGTTATCCCGCAGCTACTTGAGAATGTCGATGTCATCGTCAATTCTCAAACAGGCAGTGGAAAGACAGCTGCATTTGCGATACCCCTCATCGAGAAGCTCGAATGGGAAGAAAACAAACCACAAGTCATCGTCATAACGCCGACGCGTGAGTTGGCGATTCAAGTTAAAGAGGATTTCTTCAACATCGGCAGATTCAAACGCATCAAAGTTTCAGCCGTATTTGGAAAGTCACCATACCACATTCAACAAAAGGAACTTAAACAAAAGACGCACGTCGTTGTGGGAACACCTGGAAGATTGATCGATCATTTGGACCGAGGCACGCTGGATCTTTCTATGGTAAAGTATCTCGTCATCGATGAAGCTGATGAGATGCTGAGAATGGGGTTCGTTGAGCAAGTTGAGTCGATTATCAAGCGCATCCCCAAAAATCGCGTGACGGTCGTGTTATCAGCGACGATGCCTGACGATATCCGCAGATTGTGTGAGACATACATGAAAGAACCGATTCATGTGAATATAGAAGCACAGGAGCAAGCCGCTCAAAGCATCATCCAGTTGCGGTTAAATGTTGATGAAAACCAGAAACTTGAACTATTGAAGGATTTGATTATCACTGAAAATCCGGATAGCTGCATCGTTTTTTGCAACACACAGCTTAAAGTGGATCAAGTTTACGACGCTTTAGATGCACTGGATTATCCATGTGACGAAATACATGGTGGCATGGAGCAAAATGATCGACTTAGCGTTATGGACGACTTCAAACGTGGCAAATTTAGATATTTAATTGCCACTGATGTTGCAGCACGCGGCATCGACATCGACCAAATAGGACTTGTCGTCAACTATGATATGCCAAATACCTGTGAAAACTACGTTCATAGAATCGGTAGAACTGGTAGAATTGGCAATTCAGGGAAAGCTTTGACGTTTGTTACGCCATCTGACAGAAAACAACTCGAAGAAATTCACGAGTATATTGGCAGAGAAATCCCTTTAGGTGAAAGACCAGAACACCATGTCGTTTTGACATCGGAGCCTGCTTTTATCGAAAAGGCAAATAGCCAGCCCGAGATCAAAGACGTTAAAGGTGCCAAGTTGAGCGAGGAGATCATGAAACTCCATATCAATGCTGGTAAAAAGACAAAAATGAGAGCAGTTGACATCGTTGGTACATTATGTGGCATCGAAGGCGTTGATGCATCGGATATTGGCATCATCAACATTCTCGATGTATCCACTTACGTTGAAATTTTAAATGGCAAGGGTGAGCACGTCTACAGAGCGCTTCAAGATCGTCCCATCAAAGGGCGTATGAGAAGGGTTAGCAAAGCGGACAAGTAATATGAACGGCGATAATTTATCAATCATATATGGAAATTGCATAATTACCTAATAAGTCACAAAATCATATTTTCACACAGCAATAATGGCTTATTTACGCAGTTTTCAAATGAGGAATATCATAAAATTGGAATTATGCAATTTCCTCAAATAATATATGCCCAATAAAAAATCTCGAGTGATAAACCACTCGAGATTTTCTTTGTTTATATTTCCATAATTATTTGCAAAAGTATTCTTTATTCGCCAGCCAACCCGATTTCAGTTGCAGCTTCTTTCATCCCTTCGATTGTCCACAGCATGACCGTGTCAAGGTCCATGCCGATCATCTCGCACCCTTCAAGGATCACTTCACGATTGACGCCAGCAGCGAAGCTCGCTGTTTTGAACTTCTTTTTCACCGATTTGACTTCGAGGTCTAAAATGCTTTTGGTAGGTCGCATCAAAACACCTGCTGTGATGAGGCCAGTTAATTCATCTATTGTATAGAGGACTTTTTCCATATGACGCGTTGGTTCCACTTCCGTACATATTTTCCAACCATGTGATACTACCGCATGGATGATGTCAGCATCAACACCCGCTTCTTTGAGGAGCTCTTCCGCTTTGATACAGTGTTGTTCGGGGTACATTTCATAATCTAGATCGTGCAAAAGCCCAACGATGCCCCAATAGCTTTCATCTTCGCCATTTTGTCTTGCAAAATAACGCATGGCAGCCTCCACTGATAAACCGTGTGTCACAAGTGAACGGCTTTTGTTGTATTTTTCGAGCAGTTCTAGGGCAAATTCTCTAGTAATCATAGTGTTCCTCCTAATAGTATGGAATGATATATTTCCTCAGTTCTATCTGTGTAACGTCTTATATACAACAATTTTAACACATGCATGACGTATGAGGAAATCGCATGTTTCAATATTCAAAAAACTTTTTTGAAATTTTATAAAAAACTTTTTAAAAACCTATTGACTACATTAGTGATGTAGTGTACTATCTAATTAATACAGCAAGACACGGAGGTGTTTATGGATTTTTTAAATGATACCCCAATATATATTCAAATCATGAATATAATCAAAACCGACATAGTAAGCGGTAAGATGAAAAAGGGTGAGAAGCTGATGTCGACGAGGGAACTGGCTATGGAACTAAAAGTAAATCCAAATACAGTACAACGCGTTTTCAGAGAGCTAGAAAGTGAAGAAATATGTTTTACAAAAAGAGGCATGGGCACATATGTAACGGAGGATGATCATATGATAACGACACTTAAAGAACAACTCGCAACAGAAAAGATTGCACAATTTGTTGAGGGCATGGAAAAACTCAATTTCTCAATAGGAGATATCATCAATAAACTCAAGTCATACGAGGAGGCTAGACATGCATAACATGATTGATTGCGTCAATTTGCAAAAAAATTACATGTCAAAGAGAGCACTGGTTGACATTAATCTCAAATTCCAAGAGGGCAAAATATACGGCATTTTAGGTCCAAATGGCAGTGGCAAAACGACACTTATGAAAGTCATAGCGGATCTTCACGAACAAAGTGCAGGCGAGATTCTCATCTGTGGCGAAAAACCATCGCACTTAACACGAGCATATGTGGCTTATATGCCAACTGAAAATTTTGTTTATGGTTGGATGCGCGTCAAAGAAGCCGTTTCGTTTTACAAAGACATGTACAAAGATTTTGATATAAATCGTTGTAACGACCTCCTTAAATTCATGGAGCTCGATATGAACCAAAAGGTATCCAGTTTATCGACTGGTCAACGTGCAAGACTTAAAATCACTTTGGTCATCTCGAGACGTGCGAAGATCTATATGTTAGATGAACCATTAAATGGCTTAGATCCAATATCTAGAACAAAGATCAAAGAATGCATTATCGAGCAGTTCAATGAAGAAGGCGTCATGTTAATCTCCACGCATCTCGTCAGTGAAATCGAACAGATTTTAGATGAAGTCATATTTTTAAATGACGGCAGAGTGATACTCGAAGGGGAGACAGAAGCACTCAGGATCCAACATGGAAAATCGCTTGAAGACATATACAGGGAGGTATTCGGTAATGTATAATCTCATAAAATTTGAATTTTCAAGGAAAAAAATGGTATTTGCAGTTGCTGCAGCACTTACAGTGATCGGTCAACTATTCGTTTTGTTTAAATTCTTTCAATTGGATGAAGTTTCAAGAAACGCAGCAGGCGATGAAATATTCGGAATATTCCTAGGCGTGACTATGGTAGGCTTTGGTATTTTGTATTTTATCGATATCATATTTCTATTTAGAAATGATTTATTCAAACAGGAAGGGTATATGCTCTTCATGACGCCGCACAACGGTTATACAATATTGGGTTCAAAGCTTATCTTTGGTTTGCTTGAAGGTCTTGCAATTGCAGTTGTGTATGTTGGATTGCTCTTTCTGAATTTGAAAGTAATGTTAAATGTACCAATCGATTTTGAGATGATCGGTGTCAATGGCATCATGATCATGACAGGTATAAAAGGTTTAATCCTTGGCATTTTCATGCTCATTGAATTTGCACTCACCGTTTATCTTTCATTTGCACTCTTCAAAAGCTTGTTCAACAATGCGCGTTTCAAAGGCTTGATCACATTTGGCATTTTCATCGTCATCAACATTGTCAAATCAAAGTTAGTTGAAGTCATCGCAAATATTATAGGAAAAGATTTTTCAAACGTAAGTATTGATTCTACAGATTTGATGCTTGAAACAGTCAATACGGCGATGAATTATGGTCTTGTCGCTACGATTCTTTCAGCGGTCATCTTGTTCATTGGCACTGGCTATTTGCTCGAGAATCGTATTAATTTGTAATTATGGAATTTATTCGATTTCAATGCGCATCAAACGATGTAAATAATAATGTACTACAAAAATGAAACTTGATATTATGCATTTTTCCTTTATAATAAAATTTGACCTATTACAAAACATTATGGAGGAACGCATGTTCAAAGTTAGAACGTCTGGTGTATGTGCCAGTGAAATTCATTTTGAAATAGAGGATGGTTTCATCAAACAAGTCGAGTTTATCGGTGGTTGCCCAGGCAATGCCATCGGTCTTAGCAATATGCTTGCAGGACAACCGGTAGCAGATGTCGTTGAAAAACTTCGAGATGTCAAATGTGGTGGCAAAAACACATCATGTCCATCTCAACTAGCAAAGGCATTGGAAGCACATATATAACGTATTAATGAATAGTCATTAACAAGAGTCTTTCTGTCGATTATCGATATGAAAGACTCTTTTTATCTCCTTTTTTGCTCTTTCTGTAAAAATAAGCTATACTTTTTATAGAATAGGGAGGGCTTTCTGAATGGAACTTAACTTTATCAATTGGATACAGAGCTTTAACACACCATTTTTAGATCAATTTTTTATCTTTGTGACAATGCTCGGAGAAGAGTATTTTTATATATTTGTACTAAGCTTTTTCTATTGGTGTGTCAACAAAGAGGGCACGCGATATTTTGTCATGATTCTCACGTTTTCATCTGTTATAAATGGGGCATTAAAAGAAATTGTCGATTCGTCGAGACCGTTTCAAGTTGAAGCCGTTCGGGCGCTTAGAACGGAAACAGCACACGGGTCTTCATTTCCAAGTGGCCATACACAAACGGTAACCGCATTTTATGGTACGTTTGCCTATAGATTTAAAAACATTGGTATTGCTATTTTAGCAGCTGTTATCATTTTGCTTGTCGCGTTATCTCGTGTCTATTTAGGGCTACACTGGCCAAGAGATGTCGTAGGCGCTATCGTAATGGGCATCTTATCTATCGTCGTTATGCACAAAATCATCATGCTTGAAGAGAAGAAGGGGATTGCTTGGCCTTTTTATGCCGTATCTTTAGTTGTGATCACGAGCATGTTTTTCCTTCATTCTGAAACATATATAAAAGCAACTGGCGCTTTCCTAGGATTTATGCTCGGTTTTCTCGTTGAAGACCACTACGTTAAGTTTGACGTCAGGGCTGACGGCTTTGCTCAAATTCTCAAATTTGTCATCGGCATAGTCTTTACACTTGCCGTTTTTGAAGGGGCGAAATTCATCTTGCCAGACATGATTGTGTTTACATTCATGCGATACTTTATGACCATCTTTTTCGTGGTGGCTGTCATCCCTTGGATTTTTGTCAAACTTAAGCTTTCGAGACATCGCATTTTTAATTAAGTATGGAAATTGCATAATTAACGCGATTTCCTCTATTTCCTCTATTTCCTCAATTTCTTCAATGAAAGGAACCATATGACTCTAAAAGATAAAACCGCTCAAACGGCCACTGAAGTGAGACTCTCAAAACTCAACAAGCTTTACGAAACTGTCCCTGGTGGCAAATGTTCGGGATGTACAGACTGCTGTTCGGAATCTGTGAACACCAGTTTTTTGGAATTTTCAAACATCGTTGAAAATGGCCTCACGACACTTTCAGAAATTGAATATGATGCACTCGTCAAACGCGTCCTATCATACTATCTTTTAGAGTGGGTAAAACCTCAAAAGTGCCCATTCCTAAGTGAGGATAAAAGGTGCGTCATCTACAGCACGCGTCCTATTCCATGCAGACTATTTGGAACGTCAACCCGTGCCGCTTATGAAGCGAATTATGAGAAGATTAAAAGACAGAACGTCGCAGTTGCTCTACAGATACAAACTGAAACTGGAAGCAAACTGCCTAAAAGTGTCGTAAGGCGTAAAATCGCATTTTGTGAAGAGTTCGTTCCAGATCATACACTCGTGCGTCGAGAAGTTGAAGCACGTTACAGCAAATTGGTCAATTTGGACGGTGAACTTTACTTTGCTGGTCTTATGGATGACTCAATGATGAATGGTGACCTTGTCAGCTTTATGATCGATTGGCTTATTGAAACGCAAAAAAAGTCACTGCAAATGGCAGTGACCAGAGAATTTTTATTCGAGTTAAAAAAAGATGTGTTAAAAAGCATTCAAAAATAATTCGTTTTATAGCTTAATTTCAATTGTTTTCCATTTCGCGAGACTTGTCAGCAGCAGCCTGCATGGCACGTATGATGCTCGATCTGAAACCGTCGGCTTCTAGTACGGCGATAGCTTTTATCGTATTGCCACCTGGTGAAGTCACTTGATCTTTTAGCACGCCTGGATGAAGACCTGTCGTCAGTACCATTTGAGCAGCACCAAGTAAACTTTGAGCAGCCATGATGTATGCCTTGTCACGTGGCATCCCTTCAAGGACTGCAGCGTCTGCCATCGCTTCCATCATGATGAAGGCATATGCTGGTGAAGAGCCGTGTACGGCGATTGCAGCATGCATGAGCGATTCATCAATCCAAGCATATCGGCCAATGGCTTCAAAGATAGCCGAAACTTGCTGGCGCGTCGGATCAGACTCAGATAGCTTTGTACAGATGGATGTCATGCCAAGGTTGACGGAAGCTGGTGTATTTGGCATTGCTCTATAAACTTTTTGATCTTTCATTGCAGCCATCAATTTTTCAAGTTTGACACCAGAAGCGATAGAGATGACAAGTTGATCTTTCTTGAAGTATTGGCCAATCTCATCGATGACTTTGAAGACCATGTAGGGTTTGACAGCTAATACGATGATGTCGCTGTTTTCTACGATGTCTTTGTTTGATGTCGTCGCTTTAATCCCAAATACATTGGTTAACCTGAGTACAGATTTTTCGGTTGCTGCACTTGCCATTATATTTTGTGGTGCGTAAAGATCTTTTGCGATAAGGCCACTGATAATTGCGCTGGCCATGTTGCCTCCGCCTATGAATCCAATCGTCGTTGCCATGGTGCCTCCTTAGATATGTTTTGTTTCCATATACATTGTAACATAAAATTGATTTGAAAAAGCGGGCATTATGCGATAATATAGTTAAGAATCAGCAAATATCAGGCATCTATTAGTGAACTAACAGGGAATTATCATTGAACGAAAAGTAAACTAGCAGGAGCGATGTAGATTGCCTGGATATAAATAAGGATGGGAAAATATGACTTTAAAACACATGTTGAAAATGACAACCACGGATGCCGTACTAGAGGAACTTTTAGTGGCATATCCAGAATGTCTTGCCGATAAACACAACTACAAAAAAGTGCTCGATTATGTAATCAATACACCTGAGGTACCATTCGACGACTTCACCATTCAAATTGAACTCATCGATACAGAAGGCGACGCTTCTTTCGAAGAAGATATCGACGAGGCATCATACCTGAGTATTTCAGGTTATTCAGCTAAAGAAGACCTACACTTCGCGCTTGGATTTACAAAGTGGGAAGAATGGGCAAACGCTAAAATCGTCATTCAGGAAGATCTTGAAATCAAACCAGATGAATTGATTGCCATCTGCCTTTATGAAATGACTTTCTATGGCTTTGATCAAGAAGAGATAGCAAGTGAATTTACAGAAATCGAAAAAGGTATCATGCTCCATTAATTTCAAACCAAATAAAAAGGCTCGGAAGGCAGTTATGCTTTCCGAGCTTTATTTGAGTGCTTTTAGAGTGTAGCTTGTATTATTCTCCGATTATTTGCTGTATCAATGCTTTCGTGGCCGCTTCATCATAGTAGAAATAACTGAGACCATCTTTGCCAGTTCCTGTGCCTGCCGTTGGTATCGTTTGAAGATTGACTGATTCCATATCGGTACCAATCATAGCTGTAGACAACATCAAAGCTTTTGATAGCGGCATATCCGTTTCAACATAAGAGAGTGCTCTAAAGGCGATATAAGGCAGTTTGATCTGCATCGCTGATTTGGCGGCGCTTTTGATAAACTCTTGTTGTCTTTCCATACGTTTTATGTCGCCACCGCTCTTAGAACCGTCGTTGTTCTTTCTAAAACGCAAATAAGCCATGGCTTGATCGCCATCAATTTTTTGAAGACCTGGTTGGAAATCGATGTGTAGTGGGGGAATTGAGTAAGGATCATCGTACTTCATTCTAAAAGGAACGTCCACTTCAACGCCACCGATAAGGTCGACTATTTCTTTAACTGCTTTATAATTCACCGTTACATAGTAATCAATTTCTACTCCGAGAATATTTGAAATCGAACGTCTGACGCCTTCAGCACCACCAATCTCTTTAAAGCCGTATACCGCATTGAGTTTGGCTTGACCTGAACCGGTTCTACCTTCTGTTGGGTAATAAGTATCTCTTGGTATAGAGATCGCATCTACTTTATTGGTACTCGTATCAATAGACATAAAGATCATCGTGTCGGTACGCGTGCCTTCAACACCCATAACGACGACATTGACGCGCTCTTTTGTAAAATAGCCGACTGCAAAAAATGCAATAATACCTAATAATAATATAATTAATAAGAATTTAAAAGTGCCTTGTAGCTTCGATTTCTTAAGTGGTATATCATGTTCATCGTGTTCCATGTTTTCCTGTGTCATATTAACCTTCCATCATTTCTATCATCTGATTTAATTTACCATACTTTGTAATTATAAAACCTTATATAAACAAGTCAAGGGCAATCATCGAATTGTAATCTAAATAGACCTTTTAAGACGAAAGTTTAACAAATTATTCACATAATTGACAGATTGTAAGGCCTAATATTGACTTTATATGTTATAATGTTTTTCTGAAAGCGAGGTATTTTCATGCGGAAGAGAGATCAAGACAAACGGTTTATCGATATGGTTTATGTCATCATGGGTTCAATTATTTTGGCGATAGCCATCACATCCATTTTAAAACCCAATGGTATTATCACTGGCGGCATTACGGGATTTTCTCTCGTGCTTGAAAAAATCTTCGGGCTAAGCTACACCGTTTTCTATTATATATTATCACTTGCAGTCTTGATTGCGACGCGGTTTACTTTAGGTGGGAAAGAAGCAGGAAAGATTATCGTCTTTTCAATTTTCTTCCCATTGGTCCTTATCGTTTTCAACGGCATGGAATTTAATATCATGCAAAACGATTTGTTTCTCGCCTCGGTCTATTATGGTATTATGGCGGGAGGCGGTACTGGCCTAATTCTAAAGGGTGGCTTTTCATCGGGTGGTACAGATACGATCGCAAAGATCATAAGCCGTAAAGTTTTCCGATTTATGAGTTTGTCGACAATAATAGCAGCGCTTGATATGAGCGTCATCCTATTTGCGGCATTTGTCTTTGACACGCGCATCGCATTATACGCTCTTTTGACGCAGCTTGTAGCAATGAAAGCAGTCGAAGTGGTGTTGTATGGTTTTTCATCGAAGATGGTTAAGCTTGAGATTATCAGCGAAAAAGAGGCGGAGATTGAAGCCTATATCCTAAACTTCATAAACAGAGGCATATCAAAGTACAATATTGTAGGTGGTTACACTAATCTGGATCGAACAAAACTCATCACCATCTGTTCACAACGAGAGTCCATCTTGATTCGAGATAAGATTTCTGATGTGGATTCAAAGGCATTTATTACGGTTCTACCTGTAAATACGGTATGGGGTGAAGGCGTTGGCTTCGATAGCCTGACACCAGAGGACAAAGCAAAGTAGAAAGAAGATATAGTTCAAATCGCATAATATTGGAATGATACAATTTCTAAAATCAGAAAAGGTGACACTAACGTCGAGTTAATGTCACCTTTATTTTATTCAATTATCTATTCAATTTATTGATGTGATTAATGTGCATTTACTTTATCAAAATATTCTTTCAAAATATCAAAATTGTCCGGAAACAAGAATTCGATTTGCTTTTCCTCATTGCGTTCATTTGCGAACACGACGCGAACGTTATCTTGTATCACCTCTTTCGATTTAAAATGGAAACCATCGTTTCTGAATTTTGCGATTTTTTCTTTTGCAGATGCCAACTCATGTTCACGTTCTTTTTTTTCAGCCAGGAAATTGTCACGTGATCCGCTTCTTATCGTTGCTCTACTCTTGTCGTGCACGACATTGCGTTTTGCATTCGTACCTCTATAAGGCATTTACATCACACTCCTTCATTTATAAGCGTGTTATGTTCATACCCAATAATAGGTCAATTACGCGACCTATTATTGTATACTTGATGTGCGTCCAATAGAGACGAGGTGAGCATATATCAGTCTGACACCAGTGTGCCAGTTTGTGTCTTCAGCATACGTCATATTGAGCCATTTGAACGCAGAGGCAGAAAATGGCGCTTTATTGAGTCTGTTTTTTATCGTGTTGATGGCGATTTGCGTGCTATCTCTTAGGGTCGTATTGTATTCCATCCAGCTGTGATAGACATTATAGGGATTGTTCAGTATTTTAGCGCTGTAGGTAGAATTATCCTGAACAAAAGCTTGTTCCTGTCCGATGATAGCAAAGAGTAGGAGCGGATCAATGTCATTGAGAAAAGCTTCGTGTATAATCTGGTTAAATTGTTCCGATGAGCCGATTAAGCCATTTCTGGTGTTTAAAATGTAGTGCTTTACCGCATAATAGTCGAAACTTTCAAATCTAAAGGCATCGGTTTTCCGCATCAAGCCAAAATCAAAGCGCTTTTTCTCAAGTGTTAAATTGACTTGCTCACCAGATTTATAACCATCAACGCGGGCGATAAGGTGAATGCCGCCTACGACGGATAGGTTGTAATAATCTTTTGAGCCGAATACGTTTGTTAAGGTTATATTCTGAACAGGACTTGCTTGAAAAGCACTCTTTAAAAAGAAGTAGGTAGGTGTCGCAAATATGAGAAGCATTAGTACAATAGCAAAGATGCCGACAGAATAACGCATCTTTTTTTTCTCATATCTTTCCGAATCATCGAAGTAAAAGGGATGGTTGATATCTTGGTCAGCATCGTCGATGTCTTTCTGAGAGTCATAAGGTGTGCGCTCGTCTGTGTTTAGCGGGTGAGCAACTGTTTCCAGTTGCATGCGTTTTATGGCAACATAATCTTCCACCGTCCACCTTGGCACGGACAACTGTGCGGACTCAGACAGCCAGCTCTCAGCCAGATCGGTTTTGATGGCATCATCAAGCTCCAGGTCTAAGATGGCGTCAAATATATGGAGTCTTGTGATCGAATAGCTGTGCTTCGCAAGGGTTTGTGATAAGATAGTCAGCTTAAGTGTTTCTTTGTGGGCATCATCGATGCCATCAAGATGTTTGTTGAGATGATTATGTATGGCCATGGACAGAATCTCGGCGCGTTCAGTAGACGTCATATGTCCATAACGCCTTGCAATGGTATCCTTTATATGCGTTAAGTCGCTTAAAGACAATATAATATACGACTTTAATGTATTCAATAATTGCGTCATAATCACTTACCTCGAATAATATTGAAACTCAACTCTATAGTATCATAATCAAGTTGTTTGCGTGTACAGAAATTGTTCTGTGTAACGCATGCAAATATCTGAATAAAATTTTTATTTTTTTTATAAAAAGGGGTTTACAAAATAAAAAAGAAGTGGTATATTAAGTACATGAAATTGATATTCATTATCAATTAAAACTCCTTATACTCGTAACACCTTAACTCCTTATTACCCTTAAAAGTAGTAGGTACCCCAAAACGTAAACTTTATTGAATACCTCTAGAAAATGGATGCATCGCCAGCGTCCATTTTTTCTTTTTTGAAACAGTATTTTTTCTGATATATGTTATAATAGAAAAAGAATTTTCAACCCATATGCTACGCATTTGCATTGATACAATAAAAGGATTAACAATGGACAGACAAAATCAGAAAGTGTACCTGGACTATGCCGCGACCACACCGGTCAAACCCGAAGTCGTAGCTGCAATGATGCCGTATTTTAGGCCAATCGAGGACGCATCCGAACTGCTTAGAAACGCCAGCAGAACTTTTGAAAAGCTGATTGGCGCAGAACCAGGAACGGTGCGGTTCAATAGCGGAGGCAGTTATGGCAACAATGAAATCATTAAGAGCTTCGCACATTCGAACCTAAAAAAGGGCAAGCACCTCATCACAAGTCAAATTGAACATCCCTCTGTATATAAGGTGTTTGAACAACATGCTGCAGAAGGATTCGATGTCACTTATATAAAGGTCGATAGTCAAGGAATCATAGATTTAGAGCAGTTAAAAGCCGATTTGCGAGAGGATACGGCACTCGTAAGTATTATGCTCATGAACAACGAGCTCGGTAGCAGGCAACCGGTTGAAGCCATCGGAGCGCTTTGCCGTGAAGAGGATATCCTATTTCACATTGATGCCGTTCAAGCGCTTGGAAATGAGCGTATCAATGTTCATGAGATTGGATGTGATGCCATGAGCTTTTCAGCACATAAAGTTTATGCGCCCAAAGGTTGCGGCGCAATTTATGTGAAAGATGGTTTGCCGATCGATCAGCTGGTTTCTCAGTGTGATATAAAAGGCGAAAGCTTTGACAGCAATATACCCTATATCGTTGGTTTTATGAAAGGGCTTGAACTTGCTTATGCATCTTTAGACACGCGAAATACACAAAAACGCATGTTGCGAAACAAACTAATCATTGGTCTTGAAGAACTGGCCATAGGCATAAAATGCAATGGAGATAGGAACAGTATGTCTAACCATCACCCCGGGATTGCCAATTTTTACTACCCGATGATGGATGGTGACAGCCTCGTCATCAATTACGATTTTGCTGGATTTGCGATATCAAGCGGTTCCGCTTGCAGCTCTGGCGCATTAAGTGCCTCTCACGTTCTTAAAGCAATCGGATTAACTGAAAATGAAGCGAAAAAATGTGTAAGAGTATCGATAGGCGATTTCACGACTGAAGCGGATATTGATGGATTTATAAGCGCGACTGCGCGTATTTTGAAAGGAAAGTAACATGTTGGATAAAAATAAAGTCATCGTTGGTATGAGTGGCGGCGTGGATAGCACGGTTGCAGCATACCAACTCAAAGAAATGGGATATGACGTCATAGGCGTCAATATGAGACTCTGGCAAGACGATTTTTTAGAAGAAGCGCATTTTATGACCGATGGTGGCTGTTGTAGCCTCTCATCAGTAGAAGATGCTAGACGTGTATGTGAGCAGATTGGCATTCCTTTTTATGCGCTTGATTTCAAAGGCGTTTTTAAAGAGACAGTCGTCGATTATTTTATAGACGCCTACAAAAATGGCGAAACGCCAAACCCGTGTATCGCTTGCAACAAACACGTCAAATTCGAAGCGCTTTTAGAAAAAGCACATCAACTTGGCGCTTATTATGTGGCAACGGGCCATTATGCAAAAATATATCTTGATGAAGAATCAAGACGCTATGTTGTCGAGAAAGCGGACGCTATTGAAAAAGATCAGACGTACGCACTGTATAACTTGACGCAAGATCAGCTACAGCACATCTTGATGCCACTCTCTTCTTTTAAATCTAAAGAAGAAGTACGCGCAATTGCCGCTCAGTTTGATGTTCAGATGTCTCAAAAATCAGACAGTCAAGAAATCTGTTTTGTACCGGATCAAGACTATGTCGGCTTCTTGAAACGCAATGGTGATTTTGAAATAACCCCAGGTGACTTTTATGACACGGATGGCAATAAACTTGGCAAGCATCAGGGCATCGTGAACTATACTATCGGCCAACGCAAAGGTCTTGGTTTGACGTTTGGCAAGCCAATGTATGTTGTAGATATCGATCCAGATTTTAACCGTGTCGTTTTAGGTGACAACGAATCCGTCTTCAAAAAAGAACTTTGGGCAAAAGATATCAACTTCATTTTGATGGCAGGCATCGATCAGCCGTATAGATGTGAGGCGAAAATCAGATATGGCACAAAAACGGCCCCTTGTACGATAGAATATGTAGATGGCCTCGTTCGTGTCGTCTTTGATGCGCCACAGCGTGCGGTAACACCTGGACAAGCGGTTGTATTCTATAAAGATCAATTTCTGGTAGGCGGCGGCACAATCATCAGAAAATAAGGAGCGGCTATGACGGTTTCATACACGTGTACCAATAAAGACAATTACATTGATAGAGGGGTAAATAAGAACATGGCGATAGTTATAGATGGCATCATTGGGGCCGGTAAAAGCACCGTAGGAAAATTTTTAAGCGAATCGCTACATGTCCCTTTGTTTGAAGAACTTAAGGACGATGGCAAAGACTCGCTTGCGCAACGTATGCTCGATCTTTTTTATGCGGATCAGACGCGTTGGAGCGCTATCATACAGGTCATGTTTCTCAACGATCGATTTAAGGACATAAAACGCATCGAAGCAGAAGGGGACCATGCTATTTTAGATCGCTCTATATACGGTGATGAAATCTTTGCAAAAACGATTCATGAACGCGGGCAAATGACTAAGGACGAATTCCACATCTATAGAGATCTACTTCATAATATGCTCCAACATATCAACCCACCGCAAGTGCTCGTCTACATCGACGTCACAGTAGATACCGCCATGGAACGCATCAATACGCGTGGTCGGTCAACTGAAGGTGATTTGATCCCTAGAGATTATATGGAAGACCTCAGACGCAATTATGAAATTTGGTTCGAAACCTTCGATCTATGTCCTAAAGTGCGCATCGACCTAAACGATTCGGCACTTGATGAAGCAGGCAATGTGAAAGAGTCCGTTAAACAGCAGATCTTAAACGCCGTGAAGGCACACATATAGAAATTGTTGAAAAAGCGCTTCGGCGCTTTTTTTTTATGCGTTCATTGTTGTCATGAGAAAATATACTTTTTTGACTCATTTAATGATCGCTTAAGGGTCATTTAATAAATAAGATAGTAAATAAGCGTATAATTCTATGTAAGTGAAGTACATAATACTAAAAAAGTGAATAATTGTCTAGAAGGCTTCAATATTGAGGAGGCAAACTGTGAAAAAGCGAACGAAAAAAATTATTGGAATCATCTTTTTTGTATTGGTCGAACTTTTTTTCTTCACAAGAACGGAACCATCAGGTTATGAAATGTTCTTTATGGTATGGGGTTTCATCGCGATTGCTTTACTTCTAAATAATATTTTCATTCGTGCAGAACACGCACCCATGATCGGGCTTGGTGGCAACGACAGCACAAAAGCTGCCTATCTAGCTGGCGCATTGATGGAAAGTGGGCAAGCTAGTACAAAGAAAATGAGACGCAGTGGCGGTCTGCTTTCCGCGGACAATCTAGTCTACTTATTTTTACTACTAATCAATGTCATAGGTTACATAGTTTTTATGCCTAAATAACACCGAATGCATATCGGACGTAAATTTTGAAATTGAAATAAAAAACCCCACGAACGCTGATCGTGGGGTTTGCATTTTACGAATGTTACTTCATCAAATCTGCATAATTTTCTTTGGTCAATGCTTCGCCATAGATAAAATAGCCAGGTTCGAGATTGATATCATAATAGGAAATCATGAAGTGAAGGTGAGGGCCAGTTGAAAAACCTGTCGATCCAACTTCTGCAATATACTGTGACTGAGTAACCATATCGCCTTCAGTAACAGCGAGGCTGTCTAGATGTTCATAGACGCTAAATAAACCTTCGCCATGATCGATGACAATCGTGTTACCGGTCAGTATCAATTTCCTCGCAAGGACTACTTTGCCTGCATTTGTCGCGACAACATCCACATAGCGTTTTGCACCAATGTCGATGCCATTGTGTCGATAAGAAGTCGGTGCGCCATTGACGGTTCTCGACTCGCCAAATTCTGTATTAAGACGTCCTTTGGTAGGCAATACAAAAGGCTCTGTATAGTAGCGTTCTTCATTGCTCACGGTGCGTGCTGGATTAAAGACGTTTCTGTATTCCTCATAGGCTTCATCTGTTCGCGTGTCGGCTTCAACCGTTGCGTCCACCTCAAGGCGCTGTACTTTAAACTCTCTTGAAACCACTTCGAAATCAAAAGTTGTCTCAACATTCGTTTCAGTGTTGGTAAATTTGATGCTATGCTTGCCAATCTCGGTTGAATACGAAGTAGGCAAGTAGGCTCTAACGCCATTTTCAGTTGCAAACCATTTAAAATTAAGTACAATATTTTGATCGATCGTCAATTTTGAGAAGTCATTTACATGTAATGCTGAAACGACGATCATGTCACCTTGATTCACTGATTCTTTGGAAATAGAAAATGACTCTGGTAAATCTACTTCGACTGGAATCGTAATTGTAGCGAAACCTTTATAGTTCTTATCCGCGTCATTCCAAGTGAGTCCGAGCTCATATGAAAATGCGCCGTCATGTTCAGGTATAGGCAAACCACCAATATCGACAGGTCCTTCAAATGTCGTCTGAGCTGTTTTTGTATCAATGATTTTAAGGGTCGCTTCAGATGGCGTTTTGTCGATTCCGAGACCAAAAGTGGAAGTCGTTTCATTTAATAATGCACCAACTTCTGGCGTTATTTCAATAACTGGTGTAACATCATGCCACGTATCATCAAGCCTTTTAAACGACCAAATTGGATCTTTTACTGAATAAGACACGGCAGTTTGATTAATGGAGATATTAAATGACGGAAACTGTAAATTCGAATAGAGTGCGTCAAAACCTACATGACTAAAGAAAAAACTAGGATCTTCCACTCTATAAAGGGCTTTTTCGTTGTCGATTCTCATGTAAATGTTCTTAGACTCTGTAAAGAAAATACGATAGTTGTGCGTTAAATCCCATCGATTGAGAATGGTCATATCAAATTCAGTGGCCTTATCCAATGCCACAGTTTCATCAATATCTGTGACGATCACGCTAGATAGACTTGAAAAAAGCTTTTTTGCTTCATCGCGTTCCAGAGTATAGACAGAAGGTGTTGTAAAGTCGCCGGTACGTATATCGATTGTTTTTAAAGTATTCTCATCAAATATATTAATTTTATATACGTAAAAAGCACCAAGACTTACTATTAAGAGTAGTGCAATCAGTATAAAAATTCTGCTTTTTTTCATATTAATCTCCATTTTGAAAGGGGGTATTTTTTTATGCAACATGCAGATTATACCATAATCTCACTAACGATTCACGCTAAATTTACCATATGCGAAATAGACAGAATTTTATTGTTTTTTTACAGCTTTTGAATTCCTAAAATAAAGCATTGTATCGACAAAGACCATGAGCAAGTTGAGAATATATAAATAGATGACAAAGTCGTAATTGTAGAGGAGTTTGTTTAGGATCCCCGCGACGTAGCCAATCATAATGATAATAAGGAAAAACACGCTTTTGCCAGCAGTTGATTTTGAGGTATAGGATTTATAGATGGAGACCGGCCAAGCTGCGCCAAAACATATTAACATAGTCATTTCAAGTAAACTCATGATGCACCTCTTTTCATTTGATACGTTTATTTTACCTTAGGAGATGTGCTTAAGTCTAGGACAACTCGTAAGGTTGGCCATTTTTTATCCTTGCAGTGTTTCACCTCAGTGATTTATAATTGCAAGTGGAGGTACGTATGATCAGAATTGCAGCCAATCAAATAGAAAAATATTACGGTGCCAACCAAGTGCTCAAGGGATTGACTCTTGAGATATTCGAAGGCGAGAAAGTGGGCATTCTCGGTCCAAATGGCGCAGGCAAATCGACCCTGATGAAAGTTCTGATGCAGGAAGAGCCTTATGATGCCGGTGAGCTTTTCATTACACGTGGCGCAAGACTTGGTGCGCTCAGTCAGATACCAGTGTTTGAAGCAGGTATGACTGTTCGTGATTGCCTTAAAACGGCCTTCAAAGACCTTTTAGTCATACAATCTCAAATCGACGCAATAGAAAAACAGATGGCTGGTCAGCATGATGAGAGCCTCTTGAAAAAATATGGTGAACTGACGCATCAATTTGAACATGGTGGCGGTTACACAATTGAAGACCGTATAGAGGATATCTCTTCTGGATTCAATTTTGATGACGTCATGCTTGAACAGGCATTTGATATCCTCAGCGGGGGTGAGAAGACGCGCGTTGGACTTGCAACGATGCTTCTTAAGCCACTGGATGTCATATTCTTGGATGAACCGACGAACCATCTTGATTTGAACACCATCGAGTGGCTTGAAAATTATATCAAAAAATTCAGTGGTACTGTTGTGATCATCTCACACGACCGTTATTTTTTAAATCAGATTGTCACACGCGTCATTGAAGTCAATCGAGGCATAGCGACATCTTATAAAGGTAACTACGATGATTATTCAAGAGAACGCGCTTTGATGATCAAACAGGCAGAAGAACGCTATGAACAGGAACAGAAGAAAATCAAACAGCTTGAGGAAGCTGCAAAACGGATGCACGATTGGGCAGTACGGGCGGATAGTGGGGCGTTACATCGTCGCGCGTTTGCCATAGAAAAGCGCATAGACCGCATGGACAAGACTGAGAAGATCATAGAAGACAAACGCATGGTGGACGCTTTCGATACCACGAAATCGACAAGCAAAGAAGTCATACGCATTAAAGCGCTTTCAAAAGCATATGGGAACAACACCATTTTGAGCCATCAATCACTCACGGTGTATAAAGATCAGAGAATTGCATTGCTGGGCAACAACGGTGCTGGAAAATCCACATTGATCAAAATGCTTTTGCAAATGGAACAATCAGACTCGGGTAGTATCGAGTGGTCACCATCGGCGATCGTCGGTTATTTACCACAAGAGATCGATTTTGACTATCCAGAGATGACAGTGCTCGAGTTTATCAAAGATGCACTTGAACTTGAAGAAGGCATCGCCCGCAGCTTGCTCGCCAGATTTAAATTTAGGCAAGAAGATGTTTTCAAACAATTAAGTGGTCTGTCTGGTGGAGAACGAACGCGTCTTAAACTCTGTGAGCTCATGAGCAACAAAGTCAATGTCTTACTGCTGGATGAACCTACCAATCACTTGGATATCACTTCGCGTGAGTGGGTGGAAGATGCGATTGTAACCTATCGCGGTACGATGATTTTTATATCCCACGATCGCCATTTCATCGAGAAATTTTCCGACAAATTTTGGCACTTACACGAAGGCAGGGTCTATGAGTTTGATGGCACCTACACCGAATATAGGCAGTTTGCAGTAAAGAGCGAAAAATTGAATCGTAAGGTGGAAAGCGTTGTTCGGTTGGTATCAAAAGAACCGATTTCTGAGTCAATTAAAGAAGAAGTGACAAAGAAAAATGTCGTTAAAATACAGCTTATTGAAAAAGACATTGAAGCCGTTGAAACACAGCTAATGTTTATCGAAGAAAAGCTAGCTTCTTCCGATACACCATATGATGCACTTGAAGCGCTCGTCCAAGAAAAGGCAAGAGTTCAGATGGAACTTAGTACCCTTTATGAAACTTGGGAAAAGTATAATGCATAAGTGTGAATTATAAATGCTTAAAAATTAATAAATGAGGAAAAGGGGACAAATCGATGACGCAACACGAAGTAATATTGAACGCTAAGAAAACGATTGGACCGTATTGCAAAGTATGCAATCAATGTAATGGCATTGCATGTAAGGGACTTATACCTGGACCTGGCGGCAAAGCTTCAGGTATAGGGTTTATCAGAAACTATCAAGCATTTAGAGAATATGGCATTCAAATGGATACGCTTCATGATGTGACTAAACCGGATTGTACATTTGTGGCGTTTGGCAAGTCCTTTGCACTGCCAGTATTTGCTGCACCAGTGGGTGCTGTTGCGATGCATTATAGCGATGCCTATGACGATTTAACATATTCTGAAACGTTGATAGAAGGCTGCAAGATAGCTGGTAGTCTTGCTTTTACAGGAGATGGCGTGAAAGCGGAAGTCTATAACGGCACAGTGGATGCGATCAAGCGCAATGAAGGCTATGGTGTGCCGACGATTAAACCATGGCGCAAGGACGAGGTTATCGAGAAGATTCGCATTGCCGAATCTGCAAATGCCCTAGCGCTAGCAATGGACGTCGATGCCGCTGGTCTATCAATTTTGGCGGCTCAGGGCAAACCCGTGTTTCCAGTGACACCAGAAAACCTAAAAGAAATCATCGCTTCAACGGATAGACCTTTTATCATAAAGGGCATTATGACGGTTAGCGGTGCGCTTAAAGCGTTAGAAGCTGGCGCCTATGGCATCGTGGTCTCCAATCACGGCGGTAGAGTTTTAGATGAAACGGCGTCCACTCTAAGTGTGTTGCCTGAAATTGCAGCCGCAGTTAAAGGTAAAATGAAGATCTTTATAGATGGGGGTATAAGGTCGGGGCTAGATGTGTTTAAAGCGATTGCCCTTGGCGCTGATGCGGTGCTGATTGCGCGTCCGTTTGTGACGGCTGTATATGGTGGTGGCAGCGAAGGCGTTCAGCTGTATATCAAACAACTTGGCGATGAATTGACCAATGCCATGATCATGACGGGGTGTCAAACTTTGGCGGATATTACAAGCAGTAAAGTGCGCCAGTTATAATTTTTTAAGAATTCCTTCATACTTTGATGAGAACCTTATGTTAGATTATGAGTGAGTCCATGAATTTAATATCATTTGTTATCTAGAAGTAAATCGGATGTTATCTAGAAGTAATCGGAGGGTTTTTATGAATGACTATTTAAAAAATACCGCAGACCAGATGCTGGAACGCTACTTAGAATTAGAAAAGGCATTTATGTGGGAACACAACCTTACAAAACATTTTGTTGCGCTCATTTTGACACAACAAAATAAAGAAGTTCATAAAGAAAACATTAAAAATGCCATAGAGGTTATCAACGCAAATACAGGTGTTTTCTCAAATTTTAGAGGCCTATATCGATTTATGCTGGCAGGTCTAATGATTACTGAGAGCGATTCAGTCGAGGGCACTTTTAACCGAATCCTTCAAAGTGAGCAATATTTAAAAGATGCGGGTTTCAAGCAGGGGACACATATGCCGATTGCATGCTATGCACTTTACAAATCATCGAAAGAAGACGATCCAAAGGCTATGGCGCGTCGTGCCTATGAGATCTATGGCAACTTAAAATCGAACCACCCATGGTTAACCAGTAGTGACGATTACTCAATGAGCGTTTTGCTCGCTAAGACTGAGGGGGATTTAGGTCGAATCGAAGCGGCATACAATGGCTTAAATCAAGCGGGTTTCTATAAAGGCAATGAACTCCAGCGCTTATCCCATATCCTAGCGTTGTCAGATCGGCCAGTTGATATAGTGGTTGCAGAATGTGTGAAATTGAAAGCACAATTAAAGGAAAATAAGCTGAATCTTTCAGCTACCTTTTATGCTGCACTAGGTATAATTACGTTGATTAACATTGAAGACCCTCAAGTCAGCAGGGATTTAATCGAACTTTCACATTATCTCAATGGTCAGAAAAAGTTCAAATGGCTTGGCAAAGGCATGAACGTCTTGCTTGCATCTTCTATTGTTTCTGAACAGTGGATAAAAGCTTCCATGATTTCTACAAACTCTGAAGTGAGTCGAATAGCTATAAGCATCTCAGTGGAATCGCTTATTGCAGCGCAAATGGCTGCTTTAATAGCCGCAACGAGTGCCTCTGCCGCAGCAGCATCTGCATCGGCAAACAGTTAAGGAAATTGTATAATTACCGAATACGTTACAAAAACAGCAATCAATTTCACTTGATTGCTGTTTTTTTTGAATGAATCAAAAAAAAACAGAAAATTTCGCTTTTTTAATTAATTGTTAATATGTTTTAATAATAAGCGACAATATTTTACGAAAAC
Organism: Acidaminobacteraceae bacterium; assembly: GCA_942493125.1. Classification (GTDB taxonomy): domain Bacteria; phylum Bacillota; class Clostridia; order Peptostreptococcales; family Acidaminobacteraceae; genus Fusibacter_C. The sequence goes on from OW818667.1 coordinate 3,633,289, forward strand.
GTCGTTAAATCATAAAAACATTGTAAGATGTATCCAACGAAACAATGTTATGTAAACCGTATAAAATTATTTATTCAAAAAAATGGAATTTCAAAAAAAAGGAGTATTCAGATTTAAATCGAATATTAGCGTTTAGAGAACGGATGTGTTCTTTATTTCTAATCAAAGGGGGATTATAAGTAATGAAAAAGTTAATTGCATTAATGTTGATCGCGATCATGATTTTTCCAGCAGTAGGTTGTGCGAAAAAATCTGATATTGATCTCGGTACATCAGGTGTAGACCTAGGATTTAAAATTGGCGTAGTAACAGGTACTGTATCTCAAGGCGAAGAAGAATATCGCGCAGCTGAAGCAGTAAAAGTTAAGTATGGTGATCAAGTTATTCTTCAAACTTATCCTGATAAATTCATGGATGAGCAAGAAACGACTATCTCTAATATCTTAAGTATCGCTAACGATCCTGAAGTTAAAGCTATCGTTATCTGTCAAGCAGTTCCAGGTACTTCTGCTGCTATCGATAAAGTTAGAGAAATCCGTGATGATATCCTTATCATCGCTGCTGTACCTGGTGAAGCACCAGATACAATCTCACCTAAAGCTGACGTTATCCTTCAAGGCGACGAACTTGGCATGGGTTATTCAATTATCGAGCAAGCTGAAAAAATGGGCGCAAAAACATTTGTTCACTATTCATTCCCAAGACACATGTCTTACCCACTTCTTGCAGCTAGAAGAGACATCTTCAAAGCAGAATGTGAAGCAAGAGGTATTGCATTTGTAGACGCAACTGCTCCAGATCCAACTGGCGATGCTGGCGTTCCTGGTGCACAACAATTCGTGCTTGAAGATATTCCTAGAAAAATCGACGAATACGGCGTTGACACGAATTTCTTCTCAACAAACTGTGCAATGCAAGAGCCTTTAATCAAAGCAGCACTTGAAGGCGGCGCTATCGTTGCACAACAATGTTGTCCATCACCATACCACGGCTATCCAGGAGCACTCGGTATCGAGATCCCTGAAGCAGAGCAAGGCAATGTTGCATATATCGTAGAGCAAATTTCAGCAAAAGTTGCTGAAAAAGGCGGTACAGGAAGATTTGCTACTTGGCCAGTTCCAATCAACATGATGTTTGTTCAATCAGGCGTTGAGTACGGAATCGCTTGGGCTCAAGGCAAAACAGAAGGCAAACTTGATAAAGCTTATATGGAAAAATTATTCTCTGAATTCGCAAACGCTGAAGTTAAGTTGACAACGCTTGAAGAAGGCGGCACATCTTATGATAACTTCTTACTTCTCTTATCAGATTATATAACTTTCTAGTTATCTGAAATCTAACGATTACCATAATTAACTAAAATTTGAAAGGTTGTCCAATAGAACGTCTTTCGAAGCGAAGCAGATATTCCGCTTAGCTTCGAGAAACGACTTTGGACAGCCTTTTTAAAAGAGACAAAGGGGTGAACTTCTTGGGTAACACACTACTGGAACTTAAAGAAATATCAAAGATATACGGTGAAAACCAAGTTCTTAATAAGGTCAGTTTTTCTGTAGAAAAAGGTGAAATCTTGTGTTTGCTCGGCGAAAATGGCGCGGGTAAATCGACACTTATGAATATTTTATTTGGTATGCCTGTGATTCATTCAACAGGTGGCTTTAGCGGAGAAGTTTATTTGGATGGTCAGCTTATCGACATCAACACGCCTGAAAAGGCGATGGAACTTGGAATAGGCATGGTACATCAAGAGTTTATGCTTATTCCCGGATACACTGTAGCTGAGAATATCAAATTGAATAGAGAAGTATTAAAAGACAATGCAATCAGTAAAGTGTTTGGTAAAGATTACAAAACACTTGATATGAAAACGATGAACAAAGATGCAAGGGCTGCACTGGATAAGCTTGAAATCGGCATAGATGAATTTGCCAAAGTGGATGGGTTGCCAGTTGGTTATATGCAATTTGTTGAAATCGCACGTGAAATTGACAAAAAAAACATTAAGGTACTCGTATTTGATGAGCCAACTGCTGTTCTTACAGAAAGTGAAGCAGACAACTTGATCAAAGCGATGCAATTTTTGGCGAATCAGGGCATAGCGATTATTTTTATCACACACAGACTTGATGAAGTTATCGCTTGTTCACAACATGTCGTCATCCTTAGAGATGGTGGCCTTGTTGCAGCCAAAAAAACGTCTGAAACAAATACTGTTGAACTTGCAGAACTCATGGTTGGTCGTAAGATTGAGAAGTTGGTCAGCAAGGAAGAAGGACGTGACGTTGAGCATGCTGAAGTGATATTGTCGATGAAGAACTTTAAAGTCGGTATGCCAGGCGAGATGGTCAAAGGCGTCGACCTTGATGTACGTAGAGGCGAGATTTTAGGTATCGGTGGACTTGCCGGTCAAGGAAAAATTGGCATCGCAAACGGTTTAATGGGCTTATTCCCTGCAAAGGGTGAAGTTGTTTTAAACGGAACGCCTTTAGTGCTCAACAATCCAATGGCTTCTTTAAAGAGAAGACTCGCGTTTGTTTCAGAAGATAGAAAAGGTGTTGGTCTCCTTTTGGATGAACCAATTGACTTGAATATCGCAATTACTTCAATGCAAGTTAAAAATGACTTCTTGAAGCGCTACTTGTTTGTGAATCAAATCGATGCAGGAAGAGTGAAATCGCATGCTGAAGAGATGGTAAAATTGTTTGATATCCGTTGCACAGGTACGGATCAAAACACGCGCAGACTCAGTGGCGGCAATCAACAAAAAGTTTGTCTTGCTCGTGCAATAACGCTTGATCCTGAAATTCTAATGGTTTCTGAGCCAACAAGAGGGATTGATATCGGTGCAAAAAAATTGGTGCTTGATGCATTGATCGATTTGAACCGTGAAAAGAACATGACGATCATTATGACTTCTAGTGAACTGGGAGAACTTAGATCCATTTGCGATAGAATCGCAATCGTGTCTGAGGGCAAATTGGTCGGGATTCTTAAACCTGAGGATCACGACGCAAAATACGGTTTGTTTATGTCAGGTAAAACCGATATTCCAGAGGAGGTCCAATAATGAAAGACAAACTATCACATCTCATAAAAAATATTGGAATTCCAAGGATTACTATTGTAACATTATTGATTGTAATCTATATTGCCGCTTATTATTTAGGTTTAAATGTCCCAGCTTTATTCTCGGACAACTTAGTACGCATGGGTATGAATGGTATCTTAGTTCTAGCGATGGTACCAGGTATCTTATCAGGTACGGGTCTTAACTTCGGTTTACCACTTGGCGTTATCTGTGGTATTATCGGCGGTCTAGTCAGTATTGAATTTCAAGTGACTGGCTTGGCAGGATTATTACTCGCAATCATCGTTTCTATTCCATTGTCAGTTATCACGGGTTATTTATACGGTTTGTTGTTAAATCGTGTAAAAGGTTCGGAGATGATGGTTGGAACCTATGTAGGTTTCTCTGTCGTATCCTTGATGTGTATCGCTTGGTTGATCATGCCGTTTAAATCGGATGCGATCAGATGGCCAATTGGTGAAGGTCTTAGAACGACAATTGCTTTAACAGACTACTATGATAAAGTACTTGATAAATTCTTAGCTTTTAAAATTGGTGGCGTTGATGTGCCTACTGGTTTGCTTTTATTCTTCTTCTTCATGTGTTATATGATGTACCTGTTCTTGCGTTCGAAAACAGGTTTAGCAATGGTAGCAACGGGAAGCAGCAACAAGTTCGCAAAAGCATCTGGTATCAACGTCGATAGAAGCCGTTTGGTATCAACTGTGATTTCGACTGCGCTTGGTGCGATTGGTATCTTAGTATATGCACAAAGTTATGGCTTTTTCCAACTTTACACGGCACCGCTTATGATGGCTTTCGGAGCTGTTGCAGCAATCCTTTTGGGTGGCGCATCGGCACACAATGCTAAAATCGTCCACGTTATCCTTGGCGTATTCATCTTCCAAGGGCTTCTCTTGGCGGCACTACCTGTTGCTAACGTCATATTCCCTCAAGGTAATCTATCAGAAGTTATGCGTGTCGTCGTACAGTACGGCATCATACTTTACGCATTGACTAAAGCTGGGGGTGGACACTAATGATGCAAAAAATTAAAAAAATACTCGTACAAAACATTGTAACGATTGTGTTCGTCGCTTTGTGTATCGGCGGTATCATCGCTTCAGAGCAACCGCTACCTTTTATTGTGAAAGAATTGATAACCAGGATTGGTAGAAACTCATTCTTGGTTCTTGCATTGATCGTTCCTGTTATTGCAGGTATGGGTCTTAACTTTGGTATCGTCATAGGTGCCATGGCTGCTCAAATCGTTATGATTTTCTTGATTAGCTATGGCGCAACAGGTTTTGGTGGTTTCATGCTCGCGATGGTACTATCTACACCATTGGCCGCTTTCTTCGGTTACTTGATCGGAAAAGTGCTCAATAAAACGATTGGTCAAGAGATGATTACTTCCATGATCATCGGATTTTTTGCGAATGGTCTGTATCAATTGTTGTTTTTATTCCTCATTGGTACGATCATACCGGTTGGAAACGAAGCCTATTTAATTCCAGGTGGTGTTGGTATCGTAAACACAATCGATCTCAAGGGCAATCTCATGTATGCGTTAGATGGTCTTTGGATGATGAAGTTACCAATGGTATTTATCATCACAGGTTTGATATGTACAGCGCTTCTTCTCTTCAAACAGTTTAGAAGTAAAAAAGCACTTACGAAAGAACAAAGCAGATTAGGTTTTGTTCGCATCGGCATGGGTGTTTCTCTAATAGTGGTCGGCGTATTATTGAATGTTACGACGAACATTTACAAATTCTTTGATATCCCACTTGTAACGGCGTTATTCATTGCTTTGATCTCGATTTTTAATATCGCCATTTTCAAGACGAAAATGGGTCATGACTTCAGAACTGTTGGTCAAGATATGCACATCGCACACGTATCTGGTGTCAATGTTGCGAGAAGAAGAATTCTCTCTATCGTCATTTCAACAGTACTTGCTGCATGGGGTCAAATTATATTCTTACAGAACCTTGGTACGTTAAACACTTATGGCTCACACGTCCAAATTAGTACATTTGCAATTGCTGCTATCCTAATAGGTGGTGCATCAGTTACAAAGGCAACCGTTGGTCAAGCGCTCCTTGGCGTTGTGCTCTTCCATACGTTGTTTATCGTCTCTCCAATGGCGGGCAAGAACCTCTTTGGTAATGCGCAGGTTGGTGAGTACTTTAGAACGTTTATCGCGTATGGTGTCATCGGCTTATCGCTCGGTCTTCATGCGTGGAAAACTTTTGCTCAAAAGCAAAGTAAGGACAAAATCGATTTGGAGTAGCACGATTGAAAGAATCATTTCAGTATTGATGTTTAAACAAAATGAACTTCTTAGAGTGAGTATGTGTCACTTTGAGAAGTTCTTTTTTAGTGAGCGACTATTAGGATTGAATTATGCTATTATCTCAACTATAATAATTATGGTCTGAGAAAATGTTTGTTTTTTTCTGGGATTTGCTGAAATATTCAAGATACATAATGGAGGAAATGACAGATGAGGCAGACGAGTAGAAAAGTATCGATATTGTGTTTAATTATCGCTTCTATACTATGGAGCACAGGTGGTTTACTAATCAAATGGGTTGATTGGAACCCAATTGCAATTGCGGGTATCCGCAGTGGGATATCAAGTTTGGTGATGATTGGTTTTTGGTTTGTTCTAACAAAAAAACTGCCAAAAAGACCTGACAAATTTGTTTTCTTTGGAGCGATTAACTATATGATTCTCGTTATGTTGTTTGTTTCAGCCAATAAACTGACTACGTCTGCGAATGCAATCCTACTTCAATTTACTGCGCCTATTTGGGCGATGATTATCGGTGCGATTTTTTTCAAGGAAAAATTTAATAAAAAGGATATACTTACTGTCGTTGTCGTATTTGGTGGTATGATCCTATTTTTTATAGGAGATATTGATGGTGGTGGGCTACTTGGTAATATATTAGCAGTTATAAGTGGTATTTCGATGGCGCTCATGATCATATCGCTTAAAAAAGTCAGAAATCACAAGCCTCTCGAGGTTGTCATTTGGGGAAATATATTCACGTTTATTGTTGCAATGCCCTTTTATTCGGGTATCGTATTAACGAGTGCAAACATTACTGGCATTTTGTTGCTCGGCGTGTTCCAGTTGGGTGTTTCTTACATTTTTTTCACAAAGGGTATCGAAAATGTCACAGTTCTTGAAGGTATATTAATTCCGGTTATTGAGCCCCTTTTGAACCCTATCTGGGTTTTTATGGGGACGGGTGAAAAGCCTTCCCAATTTGCTTTGATTGGTGGTGTGATCGTACTTGCTGCCGTCCTATACCACAGTACCAGTGAGGTGAAAAAATAAAATGTCATACAATCAGATGACTATTGATATAATGGAAACAGTCAGAAAGATACCACCAGGATTCGTCTCGAGTTATGGTGTCATCGCTCGGGTCGCTGGTTATGGAAATGGCGCAAGGCAAGTGGTACGCGTGTTAAGTGTCCTTTCAGAAAAAGAGAAATTGCCATGGCATAGAGTTGTTAATAAGCAGGGTAAAATCGTTCTAACGGATGAAGGAGAATGTGAGCAAATATTTCTCTTGGAGCTCGAAGGCGTGACATTTATTAAAGAAGGCGTTGTTCATCCTAGACATTTCTATCAATTTGACTGAGGAGGTTTATATGGCTAAATGGCGGTTGAAGAATTGGAAGTTAAAGAATAAAATCATTATACTTACGGCTATTATCATCTTTGTGTTTATCGGATTTATAGTTGGACTCGTATTACCAAGTGCAAACCGTGTCATTGTAGACCGTACGGAAAATCAATTGATGAGTCTCGTTGATTTGCCGATGGCAGAAGTTGCTAGAAATTATGAATTATATAAAAGTGGTGCATTGAGTGAAGACGTTGCGAAATCAAATGCACTTCAAGCAATTGAGAATTTTAGATATGATGAAGTTGAATATTTTTGGGTCAATGATTTAGATGGTCTCATGCTCATGCACCCAATAAACGCAGCGCTTAATAATACAAATGTATTGGAAATGAAAGATCCTGATGGTAAGTTCTTGTTTGCGGATATGGTAGAAGTCGTCAAACAAAAGGGAGAAGGCATTGTAAACTATCAATGGCCAAAGCCTGGATTTGACAAACCTCAGCCAAAAGTCTCTTTCGTAAAGGGCTTTCCTGAATGGAATTGGGTGATTGGTACTGGGATTTATGTTGACGATTTGAAGGCGATACAGGGAACACTTCTTAAGCAGGTAGGCATCATGGTTGCAATAGCGGTAGCGATCTCTATGTTACTTATTGCATATATCACGATTCCACTGGGAAAAAAACTAAAAATTATAACCCAAGGTACAGAAGCATATGCAAAAATGGATTTTTCTCAGCGGATTCAAATGGATACGACTGATGAACTTGGTGAAATTTCAAATGCTTTTGAATCTGTCAGACAAGAAATTGGCGTCCTAGTACTCAATTTAAATCAAGTTACTGAAGAGCTGAGAGATAGTTCATCCGTCATTTTTGATAACATGGTCGAACTCGATCAAAATTCTGAACAATCTATGAATGCTATTTCAGATATATCTGCTGTTGTAGAGGAGACGAGTGCATCAACTGAGCAAGTCAATGAAACGATTGACCAAGCACGTGATGCCATCGAAGTCATCGCAACAAAAGCTTCTGAAGGTGCTATGAAAGCAGACCTCGTCAGCAGACGTGCCATAACAATGAAAGACGATTCACAAGTGGCTGAACAGGTCGCAAAAAATATGTATCTAGAGGTTAGAACACGTCTTGAAGTTGCCATAGAAAATGCGAAAAACGTCGACAAAATCAATACATTTCTCGAAGGCATCCTCAACATCTCTTCACAGACTAATCTATTAGCTCTCAACGCGTCCATTGAAGCGGCAAGAGCAGGAGATGCTGGAAGAGGCTTTGCGGTCGTCGCAGGTGAAATTAGCAAATTGGCGGATGAATCATCTGGTATGGTAGACGGCATCAAAGCGACGGTTGACTTTATCAAACAAGCTGTTGCAAGTCTAATCAAGGATTCTGGAGAAATATTGACTTTTATTGAAACGAGAGTACTAAAAGATTATGAAAAACTTATATCCATTGGTGATCAATATAATGAAGATGCATCTGATTTCAATGGAATCATGATGGAACTAAGCGCTATATCGCAGGAATTAACAAGCTCGATGACTTCCATTTCAGAAAGTATTTCAGCTGTGAGCCAAGCAAGCTCGGAAGAAGCAGATCAAGTCTCAACCATTTTGAATATGACAGAAGCGATAACTGTCAAAACGACTCAAATCAAGCGCATTGCCGATCAAAATGTCGATGTGGTCAGAAGGTTAAACGAGATGGTAGGTCGTTTTAAAGTTTAAGTCTATATTTGCCTTAATTCAAACAAACCTTGGTATGATCGGTATATATGTAAATAAAAGCGGTAAATACTTCTTCCAATATGGTTAGAAGTTTTACCGCTTTATTTATGTTTTAATAATGATAACAACAGATACGTCCTGTTTTTCATATGAATCAAGATTTATTCTATGTTTGAGTATACAATAAGTACCAAATAAAAAAAACTGATTTACATTGGTGTTAAATTTTCTGGTATCTGATGATTGTCACGATGATAGAATATATACAATAAGATATTTCTAAAATCTAAAAAAATAAGGAGACAAATATGAACCGTATAAATTATAAAACCATGATAGATTTACACTCAGAAGCAACCCCGCTTATTCTTTACAATTGCTGGAGTGCGCAAAGTGCAAAGATAATTGAAAAATCAGGCGCAAAAATGAATGCTACTAGTAGCTATGCTTTAGCAGATTCGTTAGGTTATGACGATGGAGAGAAATTGCCATTTAAAATACTTCTTGATATTTCAGCTGAAATGGTCAAGCAAACCAATATCCCATTAAGCGTTGATATGGAGACTGGATATGGTGAATCCAATGAGATGTTAAAGAATAATATACTAGCACTACTTAAAGTAGGCGTAGTTGGCATCAATCTAGAAGATAGAATTATTGGTAATGCGGGTTACGAACTTAGAGATATTGTTGAACAAGTCAAGCGCATAATACACATATGTAACATAGTAGGTAATAATGGGTATAACCTTTTTATAAACGCAAGAACGGACATTTTTTTTAAGGAAGCAAAACATGATTTGAGTACAATAGAACTTGCAATTAAAAGAAGTAATGCTTATTATAAGGCAGGTGCAAAATGCTTTTTTGTTCCTGGACTTACTGATATTAACTTAATAGAAACCCTAGTGAAAAATTCACCGCTACCAATTAACGTTATGTTGAGTGACGGATCGCCTACGATCAAGGAACTAACAGAAGCTGGTGTCAAAAGAATTTCATATGGACCATTCGCTTACTTTGATTATGTAAGAGATCTTGAAACGAGAGTAGGTAAAGTATATGTTGATAAAAGATAAGAATAAAATTGATAAATATTATCAAATGCTCGTAGATAAAAATTCAGAGTATGAAGGTATTTTCTTTGTATGTGTAAAAACAACAGGTATATTTTGTAGACCAACCTGTCCAGCTAGAAAACCAAAAAAAGAAAACTGTGAGTTTTTCAGTAATGCCCAGGATGCCTTGTTGGCATCGTATCGTCCATGCAAAAGATGTAAGCCATTAAGTTTACCTTCTAAGTTGTCACCTGACGTAAAAAAGCTAGTGGATGCAGTTGAGTCAAATCCAGAAAAAAAGTGGAAAGATAAGGATTTTGAAGAATTGGCTATACATCCCAATACTGCAAGAAGGCAGTTTAAAAAGCAATTTGGTATGACTTTTATTGAGTATTCTAGATCACGAAGACTTGGCATTGCGTTTAAATATATCAGAAACAATGAACCCTTGATATCAGCGCAATTAGAAAGCGGTTATGATTCAAGTAATGGTTTTAGAGATGCATTCTCTAAAATAATGGGAGAATTACCTTCTAAAAGCAAAACGATAAAAGTATTGTATTCTACTTGGTTAGAAACACCAATAGGTTCGATGATTGTAATTAGTGATGAAACGCACTTGTTTCTATTTGAATTTGTCGATAGACGTGGTTTAGAAAATGAGATACTACAGTTAAGAAAACGTCTACATGCAACGATTTTGCCTGAAAGAAAAAAAGTGGTAGATTTGTTAGAACAACAATTAGATCAGTATTTTGCTGATGAATTAATTCAATTCACAGTACCTATTCAACTAATTGGTTCAGAGTTTCAAAAAAACGTTTGGAAGAATCTAATCGAAATACCTATTGGGGAAACTATGTCATATAAGGCGTTGGCTGAGAAACTAAAAAAGCCATCGGCTTCAAGAGCTGTTGCTAATGCAAATGGAGCCAATATCATTTCCATATTAATTCCTTGCCATCGTGTGGTAAGAAGCAATGGTGAATTGGGTGGATATGGTGGTGGGATTGCAAGGAAAGAATGGTTGCTTGATCATGAAAAAAAAATACTTTCTAGAATTACTTAGTGTTTTAGTTTCTGCGACCAAGTGAATACTTTGAAATAAAACAAACCGCTAAAACTGTTGAAATAACAGTTTTAGCGGTTTTATGTCTTAGTAGTATCTAAACGTTGAATCTAAATAACATGACATCACCGTCGTTGATGATGTACTCTTTACCTTCCAAACGGACTTTGCCGACATCTTTAGCTGCAGACATGGTTCCATAGGCAATGAGGTCTTCAAAGGCAATCGTTTCAGCGCGAATAAAGCCGCGTTCGATATCTGAGTGAATTTTGCCGCCAGCTTGAGGCGCTTTTGTACCTTTTCTGATAGTCCATGCTCTAACTTCTTGTGGGCCAGCTGTTAAGAAACTGATGAGGTTGAGAAGGTGGTAGCTAGCGCGTACCAACTGATCGAGTCCAGATTCTTTAAGACCTAACTCCTCGAGAAATGCTTGGCGGTCTGAATCGTCAAGCTCAGCAACTTCTTGTTCGACTTTACCACAAATGACGACGACATCGGCATTCTCTGAAGCGGCGAACGCTTTGACGGCTTTGACGTGATCGTTTTCGATGCCTGCTACGACATCTTCTTCAGACACGTTGGCACAGTATATGATTGGTTTTGATGATAGAAGGTTTAACGTGTTGACAAACTCGCGTTCTTCAGTTGTAAGATCCATTGTTCTAACCGATTTGCCCTCGTCTAAAACAACTTTAACGCGCTCGAGCAGCTCAATTTCTTTAGCCATTGTCTTGTCGCTTTTGGATTGCTTAATCGATTTAGAAAGTCTACGCTCTAATATTTCAGAGTCAGAGAGAATGAGTTCGATGTTGATTGTCTCGATGTCGCTAAGTGGATTGATCTTACCCTCGACATGAACGACATTTTCATCTTCGAAGCAACGTACAACGTGGACGATTGCTTCAGCTTCTCTGATGTGGCCTAAGAATTGATTGCCTAAGCCTTCGCCTTTAGAAGCGCCACGGACAAGTCCAGCTATATCGTAAAACTCAATGGCAGTCGGCACGATTTTCTTAGAGTTGTATAAGTCTCTTAGAACATCTAAGCGTTTGTCAGGAACTGAAACGACGCCTACGTTTGGCTCTATTGTACAAAATGGATAATTGGCACTTTCTGCGCCAGCTTTTGTGATTGCGTTAAAAAGTGTGCTTTTTCCAACGTTTGGTAAACCTACGATACCTATTTTCATTTAATCCCATCCTTAATATATATTCAATTTTATATTTTCAATTCACATCAAAATATTATAACGTATTAACAATGCAATGTAAATAAGTTATAATGTCCTTATAACGCTTAATAGCTTATAAGATAGTGTTATCAATATAAAACTAGGAAGTGACCTATGATAAATAACAAAACGACAGTCAAGCTTCATGATGGCGTCAATCTGCATATGGTACATTCAGATAAATTTAAGACAGTTTTGTTTGGTTTGTATATTAGAAGACCACTTAATGAATCTGAAGTAGCCTACAATGCATTGTTGTCGAGAGTGATTGATAAAGCGACCTCAAAGCTGCCAACTGAAAGAGCGCTGAATCAAGCGCTAGAGATGCTCTATGGTTCTCTGATCGTCTCTGATGTTCATAAATATGGCGAGAAACAGATGCTACAAATTAAACTTCAAGTGCCAGGTGAAACGTTCATTGGCGATTCAACACTGTACAAAGGCGTTATTGAAATTTTAAACGACATGTTTAATAATCCCCGCCTCATCGATGGGGGATTTGATCCTGAGATAGTAAGGCGTGAAAAAGAAGGCCTGATCTCAGAAGTTGAACTTAGAAGAGATAACAAAGAAGGCTGGGTTGTCAGTACTTGCATCGAAACGATGTGTAAAGATGAAATTTACCGTATCCATGAATTTGGTACGATCGAAGCGATACAAGAAATTACACCAGTTGCGTTATATGAGCATATGAAGCATATTTGGAAAAATTCTGAAATCGATATTTGCATTATTGGAAATTTTGATGAGCCTATAATGATGGATACCATCAAGACAGCTTTGCAGTTTGAAAGGGGTTCAATCGTTAAATTAAGTAGAGAAAACATTTATGTCATACCGGAAACTGTAACATATGTAGAAGAACCACATGATCTGACACAAGGTAAAATGGTCATGGGTTATCGCATGAATGTGCCGTACGAATCACCACTATATAGCTCAGTACAAGTTGCGAGTGTGATTCTAGGCGGGGGAGGTAGTTCTAGGTTTTTTAAAGTCATTAGAGAACGTGAAGGTTTATGCTATACTATTTACTCTAGACTTGAAAAATACAAGTCGATCATGCTCGTTTATGCAGGTGTTGATTTCGAAAACTTTGAACGTACAGAGCGATTGGTGAGCGAACAAATCGAAGATATTAGGGCGGGAAACATATCTGACGATGAACTTGAAATAGCGAAAAAGACGCTAATATCCAATATCCAGTCGATTTCTGATTATCCAAATTCTTATATTAACTATTATTACAATCTACTCATTTCAGAAAGCGTCATCGACGTGGATGCCTTTATTGAGCGCATCAATAAAGTAACTAAAGAGAGCATAGCAGAAGCCCTTGTCGAGATGCGTCTCGATACCGTTGCGCGATTGACAAAGGAGGCCAAAGATGCATAAATATGACATTCAAACGACTTCCTATATCGGCGAGACCGTACACACTTATAAGCTGGAATGTGGCTTAAGCGTTCACATCATGCCTAAAAAGTATTTCGCAAAAAAATATGCTTTTTTTGCAACGCAATATGGTGGTATTTATACGGATTACACCCTCGGAGATACTAAGTTCCATATGCCACAGGGCACGGCACATTTCTTAGAACATCAGATTTTTGAAGACAACGAGAAGAGTAGTTTTGAACGATTTGAAGCACTGGGTGCAAACTTAAACGCCTACACGAGCACGACATCAACGGTCTATCATTTTGACAGCATAGACAATTTTGATGAAGGCTTAAAATTACTTGTGGATCTTGTCCAAAATACGGATATTTCTGAAGCGTCAGTCAATAAGGAAATCGAAGTCATCGACCAAGAAATTCGTATGTATATGGATGAACCAGCATGGGAACTAAGCAATAATCTTTATAGAGGTCTTTTTCACGAACATCCGATACGCTCTGAAATTGCAGGGACTGTTGAATCGATTCGAGAAATCACTAAAGATAAGATTTTACAGTGTTACGATCATTTTTATACCCCAGGTAACATGCATATGTTCCTTTATGGTGATATCGATGTGGAACGAACCATAGATGGTTTAGAGCGTTTATTTAGCACAAAATACAAAAACAACACCAATCGACCAAAACTCATTTTACCAAATGAGCCTGAAAGCATTTGCTATAAGAGAAAAGACATTGTTAAAAACATTGGAAAAGGCATGATGCTCGTTGGTTTCAAGGGAAATCACACGCATTTTACAGATAACAAAGAAAATAAACTTGCCGCATTGAAAATTGCAAACGACTTGATGTTTGGCAGAAGCAGCCGCTTCTTTATGCAGAGTATCGAATCAGGCTTGATAACAGACGGATTTGACTTTGATACGCAAGTCGGTGAAGGGTACGCTATGTCTCTCGTGGGCAATGAAACAGATCATATTGATGCATTGTATGAATTGATTCTAAAAGAAATTGAAACCCATATTCAGAAGGGCTTTGACGCTGAAGATTTTGTTCGTATGAAGCGTAAAATTCTGGGTAGAACGGTCGCTTCGTTTAACTCACTTCAATCCATAGCTGGAAACTACACGCAGTCAGTCATGAAAGGTAACGATCTTTTTAAACAGATGGAAGCCTATAAAAATGTGACGTTAAAAGACGTCCATGAAGCGATCCAGTCATTTTATAGTTTAGATAATCACACACTTTCAGCGGCACACAAAGCAATTAAATAAAGGAGAATTTTATGGACCGTTTCGCGTTTCAAATATTTGGTCTTCAAATCGCATGGTATGGGATCATCATTGCATCCGCCATGTTGATAGGCTCTGTTATTCTAATGAAGGTCGGAAAAAAATATGGATACAAAGAAAACGATATTTTAGATATCGTCTTAGTGGCTTTACCGATGGCCATTGTCTTTGCAAGACTCTATTACGTAGCTTTTGAATGGGATTTTTATTCGGCACATCCAGATAAAATCCTCGCATTTAGAGATGGTGGCCTGGCGATACACGGTGGTGTCATCGGCGGTTTGATTGGTGGGTTTATCGTTTGCCGTTACAAAAAGCTCAACTTTGGCGACTTGGCCGATATGGCCTCTATGCCGCTTATTTTAGGACAAGCAATAGGCCGTTGGGGCAACTTCGTCAATCAGGAAGCACATGGTGGTCCAACGGATTTGCCTTGGGGCATCATGGTAGATGGCGTTAAAGTCCATCCAACATTCCTATACGAATCTATTTGGAATGTACTGGTTTTTATATTTTTGGTCGTCACGTTCCAAAAGCGCAAATTCTACGGTGAGCACTTGATTAAGTATATGATGCTCTATTCAGTTGGCAGGTTTTTTATCGAGGGCATGCGAACAGATAGTTTGATGTTTGGACCATTTAGAGTGGCACAATTGCTCAGCTTATTGCTCATTGTAGCAGGCGCTGTTTTTATCTTTTACGTCCGCAAAAAGAAATTGTGGGAAATCAAATCAAAATAGTGTAGGTCCACAGTACTAACTTATTGAAATTAGCGACTTTATTTATGATAAAGTCGCTTTTTTTATTGCAATTAAGACGAAAAAATATTAAAATCAGAATAGAAAGTGGTACAAAGTGTTATAAAGTGGGTAGAAAGACCATACTTCCAAAATAAAATTTAGGTGAGTGGGAAATGTTTACCGGAGAATATAAGCACGCAGTCGATGCAAAAAACAGGATGAGCATCCCATCTAAGTTCAGGGAGAAGCTCGGAGACACCTTTTATATAACAAAGGGGTTAGACCATTGTTTATTTGTATTCTCTATGGAAGAATGGGCAAACTTTGAAGAAAAACTCAAAGAGCTCCCACTTTCAAACAAGAATGCACGTGCGTTTGCCAGATCTTTTTTTGCTGGTGCGACTGAATGTGAACTCGATAAGCAAGGCCGAATTCTAATTCCACAAACACTTAGAACACACGCTAATATTGACAAAGAGGTTTATGTTAATGGGGCAGGCTCAAGGATTGAGATTTGGGATGCCACATCGTGGGAATCATACAATGACTTCATGACGGCGAATATGGATGATCTTGCAGAAGATATGGAAGCCTTGGGCATTAGGTTCTAAAAGGAGCGATTATGAGCTTTAATCATGTAAGTGTATTGCTAAAAGAATGTATAGATGGATTAAATATAAAGCCAAATGGCATCTATGTAGATGGTACTTTAGGTGGCGGCGGCCATTCATTCAAGATTTTACAACTTCTTGAAAATGGTAGACTCATCGGTATCGATCAAGATACGGATGCACTCAAAGCCGCTACAGAGCGACTTAAGATATTTGAAGATAAATTTGTTCCAGTGCATCGAAATTTTTCAGACATTGAAGCTGTTTTAGATGAGCTGGGCATTAAAAAAATAGATGGTTTGCTCTTAGACCTTGGCGTTTCATCTTTTCAACTTGATGAAGCGGAGAGGGGATTTTCCTACATGAACGATGGAAAACTCGACATGAGAATGAATCAAAGTGACACTTTTACCGCATATGATATCGTCAACACATATAGTGAACGCAAGTTGACATCGATTATCAACGAATATGGTGAAGAAAATTGGGCGAACAGAATCGCCAAATTCATCATCGAAGCGAGAACAGAAAAACCAATTGAAACGACATTTGAACTCGTAGAAGTTATCAAAAAGGCGATTCCTGCTGCAGCCAGAAAAGATGGCCCGCATCCAGCGAAACGCACGTTTCAAGCGATTAGAATCGAAGTCAACAACGAACTGAAGATTATCGAACAGACCATAGAAGCAACGGTCAAACGCTTAAACAAAGGCGGCAGGATCGCGATTATCACGTTTCATTCACTCGAAGATCGCATCGTAAAGACCGCTTATAAAAATTTAGCTCAAGGTTGTACTTGTCCACCTGAATTTCCTGTTTGTATTTGCGGGGGCAAACCAAAAGTGAAAATCATCTCAAAAAAACCAATTCTTCCTTCGGACGAGGAAGTAGAAATGAATCCAAGAGCTAGAAGTGCAAAGTTAAGGGTGGCAGAAAAAAAATAAAGGTCTTGATACGGGGGTAAACATGACAGCTCAGGTTGAAATGCGGGATTACGAAATCGATGCGTTCAATGAATCGCAATCGGCTAAAATAGTAAGCATTAGAAAAAAGAGACTTGAAAAAGAGAATGCTAAAAAAGTTGCTTTTCATAACTTTATGAATATGCTCTATTCAGTTGCCATCGTATTAGTCGTCGCTGCTTTGTTCAGTACATATGTCTACAAAAGTTCTCTCGTAAATGAGGCGAAATACGAGATCTTTAATTTAAAGGCGGAAATCAAATCGTTAAATGCTCAAATTGAAGAATTGAGCGCGAACATAGAAAATCAAACAGAGCTCAAAAATATCGAACAGATTGCAGTTGAGTCATTGAATATGCAGTACCCATCAAGCGAACAAAT
This sequence comes from Acidaminobacteraceae bacterium, assembly GCA_942493125.1. Classification (GTDB taxonomy): domain Bacteria; phylum Bacillota; class Clostridia; order Peptostreptococcales; family Acidaminobacteraceae; genus Fusibacter_C. Next base: position 3,650,500 of record OW818667.1, read on the forward strand.
CGTCTATATCGATTCAAATTATCACTTTGCACTGGCAAACCCAGTCGCTGAGGGCATGACACAAGCAAAAGTGGACTCAGGTGTCTCAAATAGACCTGTCCTTGAAGAACTCGTCACGGCACTTTTTAATGCAAACAACTAATAAAATTGCATAATATTTTAATCGGATTTTTCTTTATAAAAAACATTAAACTCTAGCCCTAGCCATTTAGAAATTGCCTAGGGCTTTCGTTTTTTGAGGAAACTGCATAATTCCAACTTCAAGATATATCTCATATAAAAATGACGAAAATAAGTCGATTTTGACATTTGAAAATATGATTTTGTAACTTATTAGGTAATTATGCAGTTTCCTTAGTATTATTACTTTTTTAAAAATTGATAATTTCTATCCTTACGTTATAATAGAAATAGTGATAATTTGGAGGCACAATTATGGGCAAATTCAGAAAGAGGATTTTCGTCTTTTACATCTTACTTTCTCTAATAATGTTGGCGTTGGTTGGCAGACTCGTTTACATCCAAGTGTTTTGGAGTGATGAGCTCACCGTTCAGGCTAAGGCGCAACAAGATAAGAACATCGTCATTCCTGCAGAACGTGGCACGATACTCGATCGAAACGGCGACAAATTGGCTTTTAGCGTAAAGACATATTCGATATGGGCACAAGCTTCTGAAATCACAAAGCCTGCCGAAACAGCTCAGCTCATCGCTGACACACTTGGTGGCGAAGCCACAGGTATTATCGATAAACTATTGACCTCTCAATCTACTTTCGTCAAAGTGGTCAGCAATCTTACGAAAAGCGAGGCGGATTTAGTCAGAGCTAAGGGAATACGCGGCATATCGATCACAGAAGATACAAAAAGACTTTACCCGTACAACTCGCTTGCTTCGCATATTATAGGCAATGTCAATGTTGATGGTGACGGGTTTTTAGGGCTTGAATTATATTTTAATGAGAGCTTACAAGGTGAAGCTGGGCTTTATCATGTCACGACAGATGTTTATGGAAGACAACTCGCCTATGGAGAGGATAATCTCGAAGCACCTATAAACGGCGAGTCTTTAATGTTGACGCTTGACGATAGCATCCAATTTTTTGTAGAAGAACGCCTTGATGCTGCGATAGCGGAACATGGTGCGAAATCTGTTGCGGCCATCGTCATGGATCCAATGACGGGTGAAGTGATTGCCATGTCTTCAAAACCCGATTTTGATCTCAATAACCCGAGGTCATTCAATATCGATATGGATGAAACGACATGGAATGCCCTAACTGACGATGAAAAAATGACCTATTGGAACGAAATGTGGAAAAACAAGACCATTAGCGATACATTTGAACCCGGATCGACATTTAAAGCCGTTATATCGGCAATTGCACTTGAAGAAAATCTAATAGATATGAACACGACCTTTTTTTGCGATGGGTTTAAGATAGTAAATGGCGTAAAGCTGCATTGTGTCAGTTACCCAGAAGGGCATGGTCATCAGACATTTGTACAGGCATTTGTCAATTCGTGTAATCCGGCATTTATAGAAGTTGGTCAAAAAATCGGCGTCGATAAAATGTATGAATACTTTGAGAAATTTGGTCTGTTTGAAAAGACCAATATAGCACTGCCTGCTGAAGCAAAATCGATTTCTTTAGCAAAAGAAGCTGTAGGACCGATTGAACTGGCAACCATGTCATACGGTCACGGCATCAACTTAACGATGTTACAAGTTGTAAGAACGATGTCCGCTTTAGTAAACGGTGGACAGTTGCTCGAACCGCAAATCGTGAAATCCGTGATGGGCAGTGATGGGAGCTTGGTAGAAACGTTTGAACCGGTTGTCGTTAAACGCATCATTTCTGAAGAAACTTCTGCAGATCTAAGGTTTTTACTTGAAAGTGCCGTTCAAAAGGGCGGTGGTAAAAAAGCCTATATTGAAGGCATACGCGTTGGTGGCAAATCAGGTACGAGTCAGAAGTTTACAGAGACAGGTTACGAAGACGAAGTTGTCGTGGTATCTTTCATTGGCATCGCACCTATAGATGATCCGAAGTATGTGGTACTCGTCGTAGTGGACGAACCTAAAGATCTGTTCCTAGGGAGCCTCGTTGCAGCACCGATCGTCAAAAATATCCTTCAAGATATTTTGCGTTATAAAAACATTGTCCCAGATGTTGAAGTTGTAAAAGACATTGAAATTCCAAATCTGATTGGCATGTCACTTGAAGCGGCGATGGCTGCGCTGGACACACTTGAGCTAGCTTACTCCACAACGCCGATAGGCGTTGAAGATCAGACGCTACCAGTTACGAATCAATATCCAACAGCTGGCACAAAAGTCGATTCAAATTCCATTGTCATCATATCTGTTGAAGATTAATTACGTAAATTGCTTAAGTACTAATAAGTCTCAAAAATTATAAACTGTAACAAGGAGAAATCGATGAATTTGTTTAGTAACCCATGGTTGAACAGCATTTTGTTTTTTTGCCTAAGTGGCTTGGCGGGACTTGTTTTAGGACCGATCGTCATCCCACGACTTAGACAACTGAAATTTGGACAGGCGATTCGAGAGGAAGGACCACAATCTCATCTATACAAAACTGGAACGCCTACTATGGGTGGACTGATTTTTATCGTCGCTTTCCTTATACCCATTGCCTTGACGTTGACTTTTGAACTCGCGAAGGTTGGCTACGTCGCATTGGCACTTCTATCATTTGGTGCGGTCGGATTCTTAGATGACTATTTAAAAGTCGTAAAAAAACACAATGAGGGATTAAAAGCCAAACAAAAATTCGGATTACAGCTCATATTAGGCGTCGTTTTTACAGTATGGGCAATGCTTTGGGGCACTGATATCTACATTCCTTTTATCGAAGGCACTGTTGACATCGGTTGGATTTATATCCCGTTAGTGATCATCATGTTTTTGGCAATAGACAATGCCGTCAATTTGACGGATGGTCTCGATGGTCTCGCGGCAACGATCACAGCGATCGTTTCTATTTTCTTTGTCATCATGGGATTTGTTCAAAAAAACGACATCGTCATTATGATGGCGTCAGCTATGGCGGGTGGCCTTATCGCCTATTTGAAATTCAATTGGCATCCGGCAAAAGTGTTTATGGGGGATACAGGCTCATTGGCGCTTGGAGGTTATGTTGGTGCGATGGCGATCCTTCTTAAAATGCCATTATTCATACCATTATTTGGTTTGATTTATTTTATAGAAACACTTTCAGTCATGATCCAGGTGCTCTATTATAAAAAAACGAAAAAGCGTTTCTTTAAAATGGCGCCAATCCATCATCACTTTGAAATGCTCGGTTGGAATGAAGTCAAGATCGTCACGCGCTTCTCAATCGTCACCATACTCATGTGTGCGATCAGTTATTTAATTTATTAAAATCTCATAAATTTCAGGGGGCTATATGACGTTCGAAAATAAAAGAGTCATCGTGGTTGGACTAGCAAAATCAGGCATATCTGCCATTAAAGTGCTCTCTCAAATCGGGGCAAAAGTAACCGTCACAGACATAAAAAAGGCAGAGCAACTCTCAGAAATCATCGAAGCAATCAAACCATACGTCCAAGAAGTCATCGTTGGAGAACATCCACAGGCGTTGGAAAATTTTGATATCGCAGTGATGAGCCCAGGTGTACCGCTCGATTTACCATTTGTTATTCAAATGAAAACCGCCGGCATTCAGATCATCGGCGAAATAGAGCTGGCATATCTGCTTTGCAAAGGCAAATTTATCGGGATTACTGGCACAAACGGTAAAACCACAACGACGGCACTCACTGGAGAAATCTTCGAAGCTTCAGGACTTTCATATAACGTTGTAGGAAACATCGGATTGCCTGCTGTTTCAAAAGCACTGGAAGCTACTGAAGAGACGTTTATGATCACTGAAATCAGCAGTTTTCAACTTGAGACGATTGAACATTTCCATGCGAAAGTAGCCGCAGTCTTGAATCTGACACCAGATCATCTTAATCGTCATAAAACGATGGAGAACTATATTGCGGCGAAAGCACGCATTTTTGAAAATCAAGATGATACGGATGCTCTCGTGCTCAACTACGATGATATGCCAACCCGTGAACTTGCGAACCTTACAAAAAGTCGCGTTCATTTCTTTAGCCGAAAAACGCAGATTGGTCAAAGCGCCTATATCGAAGATGGCCAGATTATTTTGAATTGTTGTGGTAATGCTGAACCTGTATGTTTGGTGAGCGACCTCTTAATCTTTGGCAGACACAATGAAGAAAACGCGCTGGCAGCTGCGCTCATTTGTAGATTGGCGGGCTTAGATGTGTCCATTATCGCACAAGGGCTTAAAAGCTTTAAAGGCGTTGAGCATCGCATCGAATATACCGCAACTGTCGAGGGGCGTAAGTTTTATAACGATTCAAAAGGCACCAACCCGGATTCGACGATATGTGCAATCGAAGCGATGGCCGTTCCGACGCATCTTATAGCAGGTGGTTATGATAAGGATAGTGATTTCGGACCTATGTTTGATGTGTTTGGTGATAAAATAAAATCTTTGATATTACTCGGTGCAACGAAACAAAAAATCGCTGATGTCGCTCGCGAAAAAGGATTTGAAGCCATCGTCTTTGTTGAATCGATGGAAGAGGCGGTTCGCGTTGCTTTTGAGCGTTCGAAAGAAGGCGAGGCCATCCTATTATCACCTGCCTGCGCTAGCTGGGATATGTATGATAATTTCGAGCAGCGGGGTGAGCACTTTAAAGCGTGCGTTCGAAGCTTGTAACAATGAAATGTATCATATCAATGACTATAGACAAGTGAGGCAAATATGAAACAAAATAAGATGGATTACCCGCTATTGGTGGTCACGCTAGGGCTTTTGTCCTTCGGTCTGCTCATGGTGTTCAGTTCAAGTTACTATTATGCCATCGACAAGATGCAGAACAAAATGCATTTTTTCACAACAGACCTCAAATGGATTGTTTTGGGAATCGTTGCGATGCTTGCAGCATCAGTCGTCGACTATAAAGTATATAAGAAGGTTGCCGTGCCACTATTCTTTGTAAGTATTGCGCTACTCGTCTATGTTCTTATCGGCGGACGCGTGATCAACAACGCACAGCGTTGGATCTATTTCGGCAGTCAGGGGTTTCAACCTGCTGAAGTAGCTAAAATAGGTATGATTATGTTTTTCGCTTATAGTCTCGAAAAAAATTATTTGCATGTCAGTAAACTAAAATATCTTAGTGTATATATCGGTATTATTGGACTTGTCGTTTTACTGATCATGAAACAGCCCAATATGAGTACAGCCGTCATCATCGCTGGGGTGATGGTGATCATGTTATTTGTTGCTGGTCTAAACTGGCTCTATGCAGGGCTTTTCTTAGGGAGTGGATCATTGATTGGCTTGTTGCTCGTTTATGACGCACCCTATCGTCTCAATCGGCTGACTGCATTTCTGGACCCTTTCAAATACAAAAATGATGAGTCGTGGCAAGTTATCCAGTCTCTTTACGCACTTGGCACTGGTGGTATCTTTGGCGTCGGACTAGGTATGAGTACGCAAAATAAACTCTATATCCCAGAGCCGCAAAACGACTTTATATTAGCTACCGTGGGTGAAGAGCTTGGACTCATTGGAACGGTAGGATTGTTAATAATGTTTTTGATATTGCTTTATCGATGTGTTAAAATTGCTATGAATGCCCCAGATATATTTTCTACCTTGTTGGCATCTGGTATCACAACGATGCTTGGGCTTCAAATTTTGATGAACTATGCCGTTGCGACTTCTTCAATGCCTGCAACGGGTGTATCGTTGCCATTTATCAGTTACGGCGGAACAAGTGTCATGATATTGCTCGGTTCAGTGGGAATTATGCTCAATATATCCAAGCACTCGATGAAAAGATCTCAAAATAGAGATCAATAAAGCAACTATTGGAGAAAACTATGAAAGTTTTAATAACAGGTGGCGGCACCGGTGGACATATATATCCAGCACTGGCCATTGCGGAGCGGTTAAAGAAGGATTTCAGACCGCTTGAACTGATGTATGTCGGTTCAAAAACTGGGATGGAAAAAGACTTGGTACCCAAAAAGAGGTATTACGTATGTACCGATTGACGTCGCACCGTTAAATAAAAAATTCACAAAGAAAACATTTAAATCAATTGGATTGCTATTTAAGGGACTTTGGCAGGCTAATGGCATCATCAAACGCTTCAAGCCAGATATTATCATCGGTACAGGTGGTTATGTAGCAGGTTCTTTAGTTTTAATTGGGGCACTAAGAGGGATTCCGACAGCGATTCACGAGCAAAATGCGTATCCAGGTCTTACCAATAGAATTCTAAGCCGATTTGTCGACTGCATCATGGTTTCTTTTGAGGATTCAAAAGCACACTTTAAACACAGAGAACGTGCAGTTTATACTGGGATGCCCATCATGGACACGTATTTTACCACATCAAGAGAGCAATCGCGACAAAAGCTAGGTATATCGCCCGGTGAAATGCTCGTCGTAACAGTTGGCGGAAGCAACGGTGCCATGAAACTCAATCACATCATGTTATCCAGTTACAAACAGTTTTCCGAGTATCGCAATATCAAGTTTATCCACGTTTCAGGCACGCGCTATTACCCTTATGTGCTAGAGGATATTGAAAACAAACTCTATACGGTAGGGGATAACGTCAAAATAATCGGTTATTTAAAAGATATGCCTACGTATTTGTTTGCTGCAGATCTTGTCATATCAAGAGCAGGAGCTTCAACAATCAACGAAATCATCGCATCAAAAGCACCATCTGTGATTATTCCATCTCCAAATGTTGCAAATGATCACCAACTGTTGAACGCGCAACTTATGGATAAGTATGGCATGGGCGTGGTTATGAAAGAGGAAGATTTAAACGAAGAACTCATGGGGCACACCATTATGGATTTTTATAAGGATCCAGGAAAGCTCAATATCATGCGCCAAAACTGTGAAAAAATGGACCTAAGCAGAACGTTGGATGCCATATCGGCGGTAGTTAAGAGGTTGACTGAATACGATAACTAAATGAATCTTTCGCGAATGACGACGCGGGTTATGGAGTGGAAATCCTTGACAT